>JAFZQK010000035.1 GCA_017620455.1 Clostridia bacterium | reverse complement strand
CTGGAGCGCGTGGTGCGCGAGCGCATGGCCATTCAGGACGCCAACGACGTCAAGCCCGGCGAACTGATCAACATCCGCCCCGTATCCGCCGCCATCAAGGAATTCTTCGGCTCCTCCCAGCTTTCCCAGTTCATGGACCAGCCCAACCCCCTGGCGGAGCTGACCCACAAGCGGCGCCTTTCCGCCCTGGGCCCCGGCGGATTGAACCGCGACCGCGCCGGCATGGAAGTGCGCGACGTGCATTATTCCCACTACGCCCGTATCTGCCCCATCGAGACGCCTGAAGGCCCCAACATCGGCCTGATCGGCTCCCTGGCCACCTACGCCCGGATCAACGAATACGGCTTTATCGAGGCCCCCTACCGCAAGGTGGACAAGGCCACCGGCAAGGTGACGGACGAAATCGTATACATGACCGCCGACGAGGAAGACAACTACAAGGTCGGCCAGGCGAAGGAACCCCTGGACGCGGACGGCCGCTTCATCAACGAGCGCGTGGTGGTCCGGTGGCGGGATGAAACCATCGAAGCCCCCGCCAGGGACGTGGACTATATCGACGTATCCCCCAAGCAGGTGGTCTCCGTGGCCACGGCCATGATCCCCTTCCTGGAAAACGACGACGCCAACCGCGCCCTGATGGGCTCCAACATGCAGCGCCAGGCGGTGCCCCTGCTGGTGCCCGAAGCCCCCATCGTGGGCACCGGCATGGAATACAAGGCCGCCCACGACAGCGGCGTGGTGATGCTGTCCAAGCACGCGGGCGTCGTATCCAGCGTGGCGGCGGACGAGATCGTCATTCAGGATGAGCTGGGCGAAAAGCACTCCTACCGCCTCACCAAGTTTGCTCGCAGCAACCAGGGCACCTGCATCAACCAGCGTCCCCGGGTCAGCCAGGGCCAGAAAATCGAGGTGGGCGATCTGCTGGCGGACGGCCCCTCCACCGAGAACGGCGAGATCGGCCTGGGCAAAAACATGCTCATCGGCTTCATGACCTGGGAAGGCTACAACTACGAGGACGCCGTCCTCATCAGCGAACGGCTGGTGAAGGAGGACAAATACACCTCCATCCATATTGAAGAATACGAATCCGAGGCCCGGGAAACCAAGCTCGGCCCGGAGGAGATCACCCGGGACATCCCCAACGTGGGCGAAGACGCCATCAAGGACCTGGACGAGAACGGCATCATCCGCATCGGCGCGGAAGTGCGCTCCGGCGATATCCTGGTGGGCAAGGTGACCCCCAAGGGCGAAACCGAGCTGACGGCGGAAGAACGGCTGCTGCGAGCCATCTTCGGCGAAAAGGCCCGGGAAGTGCGCGACACCTCCCTCAAGGTGCCTCACGGCGAAGGCGGCATCATCGTGGACGTGAAAACCTTCACCCGCGAAAACAAGGACGAGCTCTCTCCCGGCGTGAATGAAATGGTCCGCGTCTACATCGCCCAGAAGCGCAAGATCAGCGTGGGCGACAAGATGTCCGGCCGCCACGGCAACAAGGGCGTCGTTTCCCGCATCCTGCGGGAGGAGGATATGCCCTTCCTGCCCGACGGCACCCCGCTGGACATCGTGCTGAACCCCCTGGGCGTTCCCTCCCGTATGAACATCGGCCAGGTGCTGGAAGTGCATCTGGGCATCGCCGCCCGCACCCTGGGCTGGCACATCGCCACCCCGGTCTTCGACGGCGCCACCAAGGAAGACATCGAAGAATGCCTGAAGAAAGCGGGCCTCCGCCCCGATGGCAAGACCATCCTTTACGACGGCCGCACCGGCGATCCCTTTGAAAATCCCGTGACGGTGGGCATCATGTACTTCCTCAAGCTGCACCATCTGGTGGACGATAAGATGCACGCCCGTTCCACCGGCCCCTACTCCCTGGTGACCCAGCAGCCCCTGGGCGGCAAGGCCCAGTTCGGCGGCCAGCGCTTCGGCGAAATGGAAGTGTGGGCCCTGGAGGCCTACGGCGCCGCCAACACCCTGCAGGAGATCCTCACCGTCAAGTCCGACGACGTGGTGGGCCGCGTGAAGACCTACGAAGCCATCGTCAAGGGCCAGAACATCCCCACCCCCGGCGTGCCCGAATCCTTCAAGGTGCTCATCAAGGAGCTGCAGGCCCTGGCCCTGGATATCCAAGTGCTGGATGAGAACAAGCAGCTCATCGAGCTCAAGGAACTGGAGAACGACGACGACGATATGGATACGCCCATGCCCGCCAGCCGCGAACCGCTGCCTGAAGAGGACTTCCTGGACGAAGGCGGCACCACCGAGGAAGGCGAAGACGTGAACCTGGACGAGGATCTGAGCCTGGACGACGATTTCGCCGATTTTGAGGTGGACGACGTGCTGGACGATCTGAAGCTGGACGACGACGACGATATTGAGTAACCGGTTTCCCCCATTTTATCGGAAAACGGAGAAACCAAGCGAAACGGCCAAAGCGGAGGGAGTTTCGATTCATGTTTGAGCAAACCAACATTGATTCCATCAAGATCGGCATGGCCTCGTCGGAAGAGATCCTGGCGTGGAGCTACGGCGAAGTCAGCAAACCGGAAACCATCAATTACCGCACCCTGAAGCCGGAGCGCGACGGCCTGTACTGCGAGCGCATCTTCGGGCCCCAGAAGGACTGGGAATGCGCCTGCGGCCAGTATAAGCGCGTGAAATTCAAGGACAAGGAAAAGGTCTGCAACAAGTGCGGCGTGCAGATCACCCGGGCGAAGGTGCGCCGGGAGCGCATGGGCCATATCGCCCTGGCCGCGCCCGTAAGCCACATCTGGTATTTCAAGGGCATTCCCTCCCGGATGGGCATGCTGCTGGACGTGAGCCCCCGCTCCCTGGAAAAGGTGCTCTATTTCGCGTCCTACATCGTGCTGGACGCCGGCAACGAAGCCGCCACCAAGGTGAGCCGCAACGAGCTGATCACCGACGCCAAGTACCGCGCCATCATGGCCATGCCGGAGGAGGAGCGCGGCTCCTTCAAGGCGGGCATCGGCGCCGAAGCGGTGAAGGAAATGCTGCTGGCGCTGGACCTGGAGGCCCTCAGCGCCAGCCTGAAAAAGGAAATCGCGGACCTCATCGAAAAGGAACGCGACCGCGAAAGCGAAGGCCAGAAGCGCACCCACGCCATCAAGCGCCTGGAAGTGGTGGAGGCTTTCCGCCTTTCCCACAACAAGCCGGAATGGATGATCATGGACGTGATCCCCGTCATTCCCCCGGATCTGCGCCCCATGGTGCAGTTGGACGGCGGCCGCTTCGCCACCTCCGATCTGAACGATTTGTACCGCCGGGTGATCAACCGCAACAACCGCTTAAAGCGGATGCTGGAGCTGGGCACCCCGGACATCATCGTGCGCAATGAAAAGCGCATGCTGCAGGAGGCCGTGGACGCCCTGATCGACAACGGCCGCCGCGGCCGCCCCGTGACCGGCCCGGGCAACCGTCCCCTCAAATCCCTGAGCGATCTGCTCCGGGGCAAGCAGGGCCGCTTCCGCCAGAACCTGCTGGGCAAGCGCGTCGACTACTCCGGCCGAAGCGTTATAGTGGTCGGACCTTCCCTCAAGCTGTATCAGTGCGGCCTGCCCAAGGATATGGCGCTGGAGCTGTTCAAGCCCTTCGTGATGGAGCGGCTGGTGACCCTCAAGATCGCCCACAACGTCAAATCCGCCAAGCGCATGGTGGAAAAGGTAAAGCCCGAGGTGTGGGACATCCTGGAGGGCGTGATCAAGGAGCATCCGGTGCTCCTCAACCGCGCCCCCACGCTGCACCGCCTGGGCATCCAGGCCTTCGAGCCCATCCTGGTGGAAGGCAAGGCCATCCGCCTGCATCCCCTGGCCTGCACCGCCTATAACGCCGACTTCGACGGCGACCAGATGGCCGTGCACGTGCCGCTGAGCATGGAAGCCCAGGCCGAGGCCCGGTTCCTGATGCTCTGCGCCAACAACATCATGAAGCCCCAGGACGGCATGCCCGTCATCTCCCCCACCCAGGACATGGTCATCGGCTGCCATTACCTGACCATCACCCGGGAGGACGCCAAGGGCGCGGGCCGCGTGTTCGCCTCCCCCGACGAGGCCATGATGGCCTATCAGTGCCAGCAGATCTCCCTGCAGGCGCCCATCAAGGTCCGCATCCAGCGCACCTGGGAGGGCGTCACCGAGCGCCGCGTCATTGATACCACCCTGGGATTGCTGATCTTCAACGACGTGGTGCCCCAGGATCTGGGCTTCAAGCCCCGCAACACCCTGGACGACCAGTTCGTGCTGGAGATCGATCACAAAGTCGTTAAAAAGGACCTGGGCAACATCGTGGACCGCTGCTTCCGCGCCCACGGCGAAAGCCAGACCGCCAAGGTGCTGGACGCCATCAAGAACCTGGGGTACAAATACTCCACCCGCGGCGCCATCACCGTTTCCGTCAGCGATATCATCGTGCCGGAGGAAAAGCAGACCTGGCTTAAGGAAACCGACGATCTGGTGGCCCGGATCAACAAGAAATACCGCCGCGGCGAAATGAGCGAGGACGAGCGCTACCGCATGGTGATCCAGGCCTGGACGGACACCACCAACCGCCTGAAGAACCGCGTGATGGAAGTGCTGCCCACCTACAACCCCATCAGCATGATGACCGGCTCCGGCGCCCGCGGCAGCGCGGGCCAGGTGGCCCAGCTGGCGGGCATGCGCGGCCTGATGGCCTCCCCCTCCGGGCGCACCATCGAGGTGCCTATCCGCGCCAACTTCCGTGAAGGCCTGAACGTGCTGGAGTTCTTCATGTCCTCTCACGGCAGCCGCAAATCCCTGGCTGATACCGCCCTGCGCACCGCCGACTCGGGTTACCTCACCCGCCGTCTGGTGGACGTGGCCCAGGAGGTCATCGTCCGCGAGATCGACTGCTTTGAGGCCCGGGGCGAAAAGGTCCGCGGCATCACGGTGCAGCCCATCGGCGAGATCGAGGGCATCGACGACCGCATCCGCGGCCGCTACGCCGCCGAGGACGTGTACCATCCCATCACCGGGGAACTGCTGGTGCGCGTCAACGAAATGATCGATTACGACAAGGCCCAGCAGGTCAAGAAGGCCGGCGTCACCAAGATGAGCGTGCGCAGCGTGCTCACCTGCCACAGCCAGCACGGCGTCTGCGCCCGCTGCTACGGCATGAACCTGGCCCACGGCGGCAACGTGGATATCGGCGAAGCGGTGGGCATCATCGCCGCCCAGTCCATCGGCGAGCCCGGCACCCAGCTGACCATGCGTACCTTCCACTCCGGCGGCGTTGCCTCCGCCGACGATATCACCCAGGGTCTTCCCCGGGTGGAAGAGCTTTTCGAAGCCCGCAAGCCCAAGCGCGACGCCACCCTGGCCGAGATCAGCGGCACCGTGCAGATCGTGGAAACCAAGAAGAAGCGGGAAATCATCGTCACCAGCGAAGAGGACGCTTCTGAAAAGAAGACCTATCAGATCCACTACGGCGCCCGGCTCAAGGTGCAGGACGGCCAGACCGTGGCCGCCGGCGACGAGCTGATCGAAGGCAGCGTGAATCCCCACGACCTGCTGCGCATCCTGGGCGTGCGCGCCGTGCAGGAATACCTGCTGCGCGAAGTGCTTTCCGCTTACTACTCCTCCGGCGTTAAGATCGCCGACAAGCACATCGAGATCATCGTGCGCCAGATGCTGCGCAAGGTGCGCATCGAGGACAGCGGCGATACCGGCCTGCTTCCCGGCGGCCTGGTGGATATCTACGAATTCGAGCAGGAGAACGAAAAGACCATCGCGGAAGGCGGCCGTCCGGCCATCGCCAAGCGCATCCTGCTGGGCATCACCAAGGCCTCCCTGGCCACGGAATCCTTCCTGTCCGCCGCCTCCTTCCAGGAAACCACCCGCGTGCTCACCGAAGCCGCCATCAAGGGCAAGGTGGACCCGCTGCTGGGCCTGAAGGAGAACGTGATCATCGGCAAGCTGATCCCCGCGGGCACCGGCCTCAAGCGCTACAAGAACATCGATCTCCAATCCACTTATTCCTGATCAGTATGATCGCTGCCCGCCGCAGTCCGAAAGGATCACGGCGGGCAGTTCTTTATGGAGGCAGCCATGAACCGATATGCGGACGCCTGCGGCCGGGTGTTTTCCAGCGCCCATTACGATCTGCATTTCCGCCCCGGCTCCTGCGCGGAAAGGGACATCCGCCTGATCGCCGCGGAGCAGGAAAAATGCTATGCCGCCATTACGGAAGCCCTGGGCGTCACCCCGCCCTTCCGTATCCAGTATTTCCTGCTGGACACCCCGGAGGAGGTGGGCGAGGTCTACGGCGACAACGAGCCCTGCAACGGCTTCGCCTCCCCGCCGGACACGGTGTTCGCCGTGTACAGCGACAAGGTGCGGTGCATCGGCATGCACGAGGACACCCACCTCATTTCCTACGTGCGCAAGCGCCCCGAAACAGCCTTCCTCCGGGAGGGCCTGGCCATGTATATGGACAGGGCCTGGTGGGGCCGGGAAAACGAAGGCTGGGTGCGGGATTTCCTTGGGGATGGGCGGTATCTTTCCGTTCCGGCCCTTTTGGATAACCATTTCTTTTACGCCCATCCCGACGCGGTCACCTACCCCATCGCCGGCGCCTTCACCCGCTTCCTTGCGGAAAGGCTTGGCATGCGGGGATACCTGGAGCAGGTGTATTACGCGGAAAAAGAGGCCCGGGACGCCGTTGAAAGCGCCCTGGGCCTGCCCGGGGAGGAATGGGACGGCGCGTTTTCCGCCTGGCTCGCCAGCCTCACCAGATGAAGGGGATCAGCCGCCATTTCACCTTCTTTTCGTATTCCCGGTAGCTGGCCAGCCCCTCCTCCAGCACCTTTTCTTCATTCAGGATCCGCTTCACCAGCAGCGCGGGATATATCAGCATCACGATCAGGGAGGGCAGCGACCCCAGCACCAGCGCCATGGACAGGAACAGCCACACCGTCACCGCATACATGGGATGGCGCACGACGCCGTACAGCCCCGTGTCGATCACCTTCTGGTTTTCCTGCACCTCCACGGTGCGGCTCAGGTATTCGTTTTCCCGCAGCACCTCCGCGTACAGCGCATAGGACAGAAGGAACACCGCCGCCCCCAGGGCCACCAGCCACCGGGGCATCACGGTCCACTGAAAACGGAAATTCAACCCGGCCAGCACGAACGCGGCCAGGAACATCAGGGCGCTGACGGCCAGCACCAGCTTCTGCTCCCCTTCCTTCTCCCGGGCGTTCAGCCGCCTGCGCAGCAGATCGGGGTTTTTGAAATACATCACGAATCCCGCCCCCAGCATGGGCAGGAACAAAAGCCCCATGAACAGCCACCCGTTGGGAAAACGCAGCGTGCCCGCCGGCAGGAAAAGCATGAGCCCCACCAGGATCACGCCCGAAACGAATTTGATCAAGCCCTGGCCCAGCAGCTTTTTTTCCATGATCGATCCTCCGTAAAAAGCCGGGAGCTTTCGCTCCCGGCCTTTTTTATTTCTCGGTGGTTTCCTGGGGCTGAGTCTCGTTCAGGCTCAGCACCGGCAGCGCCTCCGCCGCGCCTCCGCTGACGTAGGTGGGCAGCTGGCCGTTCCAGGTGTTCACCTGGGTGAAATTGATCAGCTCGGGGGTCAGGGACTGGGCGATCTGCCGGTTGGCCTCGGCCTCGGCTTCCGCCTTGGTGCGGATGGAATAGGCCGCGGCGTCCGCGTCGATCTTCACCACGTTGGCCTTCGCCTCGGCGTCGATCTTCTGGCGTTCGGCCTGCTGCTGGGTTTCCATGGTCTTCTGCTCCTGCTCGATCTCGGCCTGCAGCTTCCGCTGGGCGGCCACCTGCTTGGCTTCCACCGCGTCGGTGAAGGCGTCGGTGAAATCCAGGTTCTCGATGGAGACGGAAATGATGTTGATCCCGTAGTGCTTCATTTCGCTCACCAGGTTATCCCGGATCTGGACGGACAGCTGCTCCCGGGCGCTGACCAGGTTTTCCGCGGTGTACTTGGAAAAGACGGCCTTGGTGCTTTCCAGCATCCGGGGATACACCAGCTTGTTGAAATAATCCGTGCCCACTTCCTTGAACAGGGTCATGGCGGTGGTCTTGTCGATGGCGTAGTTGATGGAGCCGATGATGTCCACCTGCTGAATATCGCTGGAGAAGGCCTGGGTGGAGAAGGGGGTCTTCTGCTCCCGGTTGTCCATGAGAATGATCTCCTGGAAGGGGCTCTTGAAGTGGAAGCCGGCCTCCAGGGTGTAATCCTCCACCTTGCCGAAGGTGGTGATGATGGCGGTGTTTCCGGTGGGCACCTGCACGGTGCACAGGGAGAACAGGATGATCGCCAGCACGATCAGCACGCCCGCCAGGATCAGGCCCTTGGTGGGCTTGAAGGCCTTTTTACCGGTATTGCTGTTCATGTTCACGCCGTTCATTGCTTCTTCCTCGCTTTCGTTTTCTTGGGAACGGGAACAGTATAGCACACCCGGCCCGCCGGGAAAAGAGGGCGCTCCCCAAATATACAGTTTTCCGCTTGAATTGTCAGCCCGGGCGGTTTTCCTGTTGCGCAAAACGGCGAATAGGTGTAAAGTAAAGATGAAAAAAAGAACGTCACCAAAGGAGAACGATCCGGCCATGGCAGATGAAAAGAATCCCTTCCCCTGGCTTGCCCAGCTGCCGCCCCTCCCTCTCTGGCAGGGCGAAGCCCCCTATGCCGCCGACAGCCCCGATCAGGCCCCGCCGTCCCTGCGCCCCTTCCCGGCGGAGAACGCCCGGGGGGCCGTGGTGGTGGTGCCCGGCGGCGGATATTATATGAAAGCGGACCATGAAGGCGTGCCCATCGCGGTACTGCTCAACAGCCAGGGCATCAGCGCCTATGTGCTGGATTACCGGGTGCACCCCTGCCACCCCTTAGCGCCGCTGGGCGACGCCCAGCGCGCGATCCGGCTGGTCCGGTCCCTGGGGTATGAAAAGGTAGCCATCCTGGGCTTTTCCGCGGGGGGCCACCTGTGCTGCTCCGCCGCCACCCATTTCGACGGCGGAAAGCCGGATGATCCCGATCCGGTGGAGCGCTTTTCCTGCCGCCCGGACGCCTTCATCCCCTGCTATTCCGTGGTCACCTTCCGGGAGCCCTTCACCCACCTGAGCTCCCGCCAGGGGCTGCTGAGGGAGGAATGGGAAAAGGAAGAATGGCTGCGCTTTTTCTCCGCCGAGGAAAACGTCGCCGCCGATACGCCCCCGGCCTTTCTCTGGCACACGGCGGAGGACGGGAGCGTGCCGGTGCAGAACAGCCTGCTCCTGGCCCGGGCTCTGGCGGATCATCAGGTGCCCTTTGAAATGCACGTGTATCCCGCGGGCGGCCACGGCATGGGCCTGGCCTCCATGTGCGCGCCGGCGGCCCAATGGGGCGCTGAAATGTGCCGGTGGCTGCTGGAAAAGGGGTGGGGCGCATGATGCAGAAAACGGATCCCGCCGCCCAGGCGAAGCGCTTTTCCGCGGCCTGGTGGAAGGAGATCGGCCTGCTGAACCTGGGCACGCTGCTCATGGCCGTGGGCGTGTATTTCTTCAAATTCCCCAATCATTTCACCACCGGCGGCGTCAGCGGCATTTCCATCCTGCTGGCCCCGTACCTGACCGGCATTTCCACCGCCACGCTGAACCTGATCCTCAACGCGGCGCTGCTGGCGGTAGCGCTGCTGTTCCTGGGCCGGGATTTCGGCCTGCGCACGGCGTATTCCAGCCTGGTGTTTTCTCTGCTGACGCTGGTATTTGAAAAGGTCCTCCCCATGGACGCCCCCATGACCGGGCAGCCGCTGCTGGAATTGATGTTCGCCGTGGGGATCCCGGCGGTGGGCTCCGCCATCCTGTTCCACGTCAGCGCCTCCTCCGGGGGCACGGACATCATCGCCATGCTGATGAAGAAGTTTTCCCATATGAACATCGGCCTGGCCCTGGCCCTGGCCGACCTGGCGGTGGCCGTGGGCGCGTGCTTCGTATTCGGGATGGAAACGGGGCTGTTCTCCCTCTTCGGGCTGTTCATCAAATCCATCCTGGTGGACGCGGTGATGGATAACCTGCGCACCTACAAGGTGTTCCAGATCATCACCGACGACCCCGATCCCATCTGCGACTACATCATGAACCGCCTGCACCACAGCGCCACCGTCACCGAAGGCAAGGGCGCCTTTTCCCACAAGCCCCATACCATCCTCATGACCGTGGTGAACCGGTCCCAGGCCATCCGGCTGCAGATGTTCGTCCGCTCCACCGACCCTCATTCCTTCATCACCATCACCTCCTCCAGCGAGATCATCGGCAAGGGCTTCCGGGGCATGAGCGAATAACGATTCAAAAATACCGTCTTTGGACGCCTTTTAAAATACCGTCTTTGGGCGCCTTTTCCCGGCGGCGCAAAGAAAAATGCGCACAGCAAAAAACCGGCTCCGTCCTGCATGCAGCATGAACGGAACCGGTTTTTCCTGTTTGTGCTCAATTCGCCTTCACGGAATCCACGCTCACCGGGAAGGTGAAATACGTGTCGGCATAAGGCTCGTTTTCCAGCGTAAAGTGCCACCATTCCTCCACCAGCGGCTTAAAGCCGTGGCGGATCATGGCTTCCCGCAGGATCATGCGGTTCTGGTACTGTTCCTCCGTGATCCCCTGATAATCCGGGTGGCTCAGCTCGCCGAAATAATCGAAGGTGCCGCCCATGTCCACTTCTTTTTCCGCGGTCATGTCAAACAGCGTCAGGTCCACCGTGCTGCCCCGGCTGTGGCCGGAACGCTCGGCAATGTAGCCCAGTGGGAACAGCACGTCCTTTTCCAATTCCGGATAGAAATACGCCTTCATGCGCACGTCCTCAAAATCCAGCGCCCAGCGCATGAAATGGGACACCGCCTTCTGGGGCCGGTACGCATCGAAGATCTTCAGCCGGTACCCCTGGGCGATCACATCGTCGCTGACGGCCTTCAGGGCCTCCGCCGCCTCCCGGGTCAGCAGCGCCACGGGCTGCTCGTAGCCGTCGATCCTGTCGCCCACGAAATTGTACGTGGAGTAGTAGCGGATCTCCAGGATCGCATCCGGCACCGCATCGGTAAGCAGCACGAAATCCGAGGCGTCGTCCGAGAGCTTCACCCCGTCCTCCTGTTCGTTCTGCGGCGCGTCTTCCGCTTTCGCCGCTTCCTCGCCCAGCGCCGATACGCACATCCAGCACAGGGACAGCGCCAGCAATCCGGCCAGCAGTTTTTTCATTTTTCCATCCTCCTTGCCCATGATTGGCAGATCTCCTTTAGCCGGGGAAGCCTGATCCCCGGCTTTTTGACAGCGCGTCAGTATCCCGGCACGTTTTCAAAGAAATCGTTCTGATCAACGTCCCCGCCCACGGCGGAGTACGCCAGGCCGAAGCGGTAGCAGCTGTACTTGCTTTCCCGGGGCTCCACCTTGAAATACTCAAACTTGCCGGTGTCCGCATTTTTCTGCCCGGATTCGTGCTGGGACACGTGCATGCCGTAGGCGATTTCCGCCATTTCATAGCCCGTTTTTCCGCCGAAAAATTCCATGGGCTTATCCCAGTCCATTTCGATGGGATTATCCCTGTACAAATGCAGATACAGCTTCTTCGCCTGCCAGACGCCGTATTCCTCCGCGCTTTCGGGGAAAACCGCGCTGTCCGCCGCCCGGGTGATGCAGTTGAGCAGGGAATCGGCGCAGACGCGATGGGCGCCGTGGCCGTATTCGCCGTCCACGTCGTGGCTCACCACCACCTCCGGCTTATACCGGCGCAGCAGCGTCACCACCCATTTGTCAACGTTGGCTTTGCCCCATTCGGCGTAGGCGGTGCTCAGCTGCCTGGAATACTTGTCCCAGAACCCGCCGAACACCGGATAGGTCCTGACGCCCATTTCCCACAGGCCGTTGAGCAGCTCGCTGCGGCGCATTTCCGTGGATTTGGAATTGGTGCCGCAGGTCAGGTACGCCACCACCACCTGCATCTGCCTTTCCCCGGCGTAGTACGGAATGGTGCCGCCGAAAAAGAGGATCTCATCGTCGGGGTGGCCGGTGAGCACCAGCAGATCCGCCTTTTCCGGGGCGGGCTGCCATTGCTGCACCCAGCCGGGCACCTCCCCTTCCCCGAAGGCGAAAAATTCGGTGATGTTGAAAATGATGGCCTTGTCCACCTGGGGCTTGATGCGGATGGTTTTCTCCCCATCCGGCAAGGGCGCGTACTCATGGGCGTACGCCCCCGGGCTTTCATACACCGTCACCCACTGCCCGCCGTGCCTGGCCTGGATCTCCCAGGGATACAGCTTGGTGCCGAAGCAGACGTACACGCCGTACATGGGCGTAGGCGACTCCACCTCCACCCACGGGTTCCGTGCCGTTTCGGTAATATTGGGCGTGGACCAATCCCGGTCGGTCATGCGCTCCACCCGGAAGGCCTTGGGGCTGACGGTAAAGGTGCACTGCGCGGTGATTTCCTGCGCCTCCTCCCCCCAGGCGGGAACGGAAAGCAGCAGGGCCATGAGCGCAAAGACGAGCAGCCAGCGGTATTTCATTTTTCGATCCTCCGAACAGCGATTTCCTGAAAAAAGCCTGCCGCGCCGGTGGGCGCAGCAGGCGAAAAACCGTTTTCTTATTCGGCGTCGGCAGGCGCTTCCGCTGCGGGTGCGGCTTCTTCCGCGGGGGCTTCCTCAACGGGCGCTTCTTCCGCAGGCGCTTCTTCCGCAGGCGCTTCCGCATAGGCGCCGGCCGCGGCCATGGCGTCCTTGATGCTGAGGCTGATGCGCTTGGCTTCGGGATCCACCGCCAGCACCTTCACCAGCACGGGCTGGCCCACCTGCAGCACGTCTTCCACCTTCTCGATCCGGGTGGGGGCGCACTGGGAAATATGCACCAGGCCGTCCACGCCGGGCTCCAGCTCGATGAACGCGCCGAAGGGACGGATGCGCACCACATTGCGCTCCAGCACGGTGCCGACGGGGTACTTTTCTTCGATGTTGTCCCAGGGCTTGGGCTGCAGCTGCTTGTAGCCCAGCTGGATGCGTTCCCGCTCCCGGTCCAGGGACAGGATCTTCACTTCCACTTCCTGGTTGATGCTCAGCACGTCGCTGGGATGGCCCACGCGGCTCCAGGCCATATCGGTGATATGGATCAGGCCGTCCACGCCGCCCAGGTCCACGAAAGCGCCGAAATCGGCGAACCGGCGCACGATGCCCTTCACCACGGCGCCTTCTTCCAGGCGATCCCACGCGGCGGCCTTCTTGGCGGCGGATTCTTCGGCGATGACCTGCTTGCGGCTGGCCACGATGCGCTTCTTCTGCTTATCCACGTCGATGATCTTCAGCTTCATGTTCTGGCCCACGAACTGATCGATCTTTTCCACGTAGCGGGGCGCCAGCTGGGACGCGGGCACGAAGGCGCGGATGCCGCCCTCCACCTGAGCCAGCAGGCCGCCCTTGACGGCTTCCTTGCCCACGGCGTCCACATATTCGTTGTTCTCATACTTTTCCATCAGCGCATCCCACACCTTGCGGTTGACGATGTTGCGCTGGGAAAGCAGGACGTTGCCTTCGCCGTCGTTGACCTTGACGACCTCGACCTCGATTTCGTCACCGAGCTTCACGTCCTTTTCCACCATGTCGGAGCGCTTGATCAGCCCATCGGACTTGTAGCCGATGTTGACGCACACTTCGTCATCGGAGATCTGCACCACGGTGCCGGTGACGGTCTGGCCCGGGCGGATGCGAACCACGGTCTTTTCAATGTCCTCCATGGTCAGGGCCTGGCTGTCGCCGGCTTCCTGGGGCTCCGCAGCGGCAGGGGCTTCCTGCGCTTCGGCGGCGGGGGCTTCCTGCACTTCCGGGGTTTCCGGTGCGGCGGGAGCTTCCTGCTCAGCGGTGGCATTGATGACGGGTTCCTGGGGTTCCTGGTCGATGTGTTCCATGTCGTTCATGCGTGTGACAACCTCCTTAAATGACCAATCCGGTGTGGATGCGCCGGCGGCTATTCCTATGTGATGTTTGTGGATATCTGCAAAGTGCGGCGGAATTTCCTCCGCACGTTCCACCAGGATCGTCCGCGGGCAGATCGCCCGGCAGATCTCATACAGCTTGCGGGTGTTGGCGCTGTTTTTTCCGCCCACCACCACCATGGCGTCCATTTCCCGGGCCAGCTCCCGGGCCTCCGTCTGGCGGTTGCGGGTGGCGGGGCAAACGGTGCACCGGACGCTGAGGCGCGGGATCTTTTCCCGCAGGATCTGCGTGATGCGCTCCCAGGCCTCCATGGAAAACGTGGTCTGGGATACGGCCAGGGCTTCCTCCATAGGCGGCAATGCCGCGGCCTCTTCCTCCGTGCCCACGATGTGGCATTCCCCCGGGCACCAGCCCGCCGTGCCCTGCACCTCGGGATGCTCCGGCTCTCCCACCAGGATCACCGGCACGCCCTTTTCGCCGCTTTCCCGGACGATCCGGTGCAGCGCCCGGACCGACGCACAGGTGCAGTCCCGAACGATCAGGCCCCTTTCGCGGCACTTTTTTTCCACCTCCGGGGCCACCCCGTGGCTCCGCAGAAGGATCATGGCGCCGCTTTCCGCATCCTCCAGCCGGTCGATGGGGATCACGCCCTCCCGGCGCAGCGCCTCCACCGCCTCGGGATTGTGGATCACCGCGCCCAGGGAATAGCACCTGAGCCCTTTTTCCCGGGCTTCCCCCGCCGCGGCGTGGGCTTCCTCCACGGCCTTGCGCACTCCGGCGCAATACCCGGCGTACCGCGCGATCTTACACGGCACCGGAACACCACCCCACAATACGAGCGAATATAATAGGTTTCGCCGCTCATCCTGTTTTTCCTGCCGGCGGGAAAAAAATATTTAAAATTTTTTGCAGGAATTTACAAATCCGCTTTTTCCCGGCTGTCCGCATGAAAAAAGCGCCCCGGAGCCGCCGCCCCGGGAAGCGCTGTTTCAGGCCCGCGTCATGCGGATTTCGCTTTGGGCTGCATCCCGGCGCGCAGCATGCCGGTAAGGCCGCCCGCCGCCGCGCCCATCCCCAGATCCAGGGCGTAGGCCAGGGGCTCGAACCGCTGGCCGGACAGCAGCGCGTACAGCAGCACGCCCAGGCCCATGTACGCAAGCCCCACGCCGATCCCCCGGCGGGGCCCCGCGCTCTCTCCCCGGGACACCGCCGCGCAGGCGCCCGCCGCCACGGCCCCGGCCTTGATCAGCTGATTGACGATGCGCACGAAGCGGTCCTCCATATCGGTAAGGGCGATGACCACCGCAAACAGGCAGACTGCCGCCGCCGTCACCGCCACCGCCGTCAGGATCCCCCGGGCCAGGGCCGTCCTTCCCTTGCCCGCGCTTTTCTTCCGTCTGCGCGCCGTATACTGCGTCATGCTTCACGCCTCCCGCCGTTTTTTCTATGGATATGCGGCGGGCGGCGCCTTCATGCGTTCAGGAACTTCCGGGCCTGAGCGAGCAGCGCGTCCCGTTCGTTGGGCGTTTCCCCGCGCACCACCATTAAAAGCAGCCGGTCCAGCATCCGTCCGATCCCGGGTCCGCTGAGCCCCAGGGCCGAAAGGTCCCGGCCGTTCACCGCCAGGTCCCGCAGGGTATGGCAGGCGTGCTCCCGGAGCAGTTCCCGCCGCCTTTCCTCCGCCAGCGCGGCGTCCCGCCCGGCGGCGTCCGGGTCCTCCCCGGCGGCGATCCTGTCGGCCTTCTGCAGCGCGATCAGGCTTTCCAGGCACTCCGGCCCCACCCGCGCCAGCATTTCCCACGCGTTCCCGGGCGTCACCCGGACGGGGGCGTTCATGACCAGCGCCGCCGTGCGCTCCTGAAGGCGGTTCGATGCCTTCAGCTCCTTCATGACGGCCCGGGCCGCGTCCATCCCCAGGTCCATGAGCAGCGCCGCCCAGCGGACCGTTTCCTCCCCGGGCGCCGCATCCACCCGGCGGCAGGCGCGCGTCCAGGCCGGGCCCTGCGCCGATTCCCTGAGATCCGGGACCGCCGCGGCGATCACCTCCGGATAGTCCGCCAGCACCCGCCCGGCATCCTTCCCCAGCAGCAGCCCGCCCATTTCCACGGCAATCCGCTCCCGGCTGATCATTTTCAGCTGTTCCCGGCATTTCCGGACGGCCCGGGCCGTTTTTCCCTCGATGGGGAACCCCAGCCGCGCGGAAAAGCGCAGCGCCCGCAGGATGCGCAGCGCGTCCTCCGAAAAGCGCGCTTCCGCCTCGCCCACGCACCGGACGACGCCCCGGCGGCAGTCCTCCCGGCCTCCAAAGGGGTCTGCGATGCCCCGACGGGGGGAATAGGCCATGGCGTTGATGGTGAAATCCCGGCGGGAAAGATCCTCCTCGATTCGGTCCGTAAAGCGCACGGAATCAGGGTGGCGGCCGTCGGAATAAGCGCCGTCCACCCGGAAAGCGGTGATCTCCAGGGGCATGCCGGATAGAATCACCGTCAGCGTGCCGTGCTGCACGCCGGTTTCGACGGTCCTTTCCTTCCGGAATACCCGTTGCATATCCGCCGGGGAAGCCGCGGTGCAGATGTCGTAATCGTGGGGCGTCGCGCCCAGCACCCAGTCCCGCACGCAGCCGCCCACCACATAGGAAGCGAACCCCGCTTCCTCCAGCATTTCCAGCGCCCGGGCGACGGGCTGCGGCAGCTCAAAACGCATAGAAAATTCCTCCCCGTCCCCATCTTAATCGTTCCCGTTTGCCTTGTCAATCCTTTGATTTCATGGTAGAATAACAGTTGATGAATGCAACGTTTATCCGCATGCGGAGGGATTGCCTTGGAGCCGCTGGAAGCCGTCGTCGCCGCCCGGGCCCTGCTGGCCGGAAAAACGCCCCTGAAAAATGACTGCGGGCGGTATTGCGGCGCGGCCTGCTGCCAGAGCGACGAGGACGGCCAGGGGGGCATGCTGCTTTTTCCCGGGGAGGACGCGCTGTACGATCCTCTGCCCGAAGGGTTCCGCATGGAGCGGAACGACCAGGTGCTTCCCGGGGTGAAGCTGCTGATCTGTCCAGGAGATTGCAGCCGGGATGCGCGGCCCCTGGCCTGCCGGCTGTTCCCGCTGCTGCCCGCCCGGAACGGCCCCGTGCCGGATCAAAGGGCCTGGGCGGTGTGTCCGCTGATGCACGGGGGGCTGCGGGGCATGGACCCGGCGTTCGTTCAGGCGGTCCGGAAAGCGGGCGAGATCCTGTACGCCTGTCCGGAGCACGCGCGGTATCTGGACGCGCAGCATGCGTTCAACGCGCTGCTCACGCAGTGGTGAGGAAGGAAGGGAGATACGATGCGCTGGGTACAAACGGTGTGCCGCCGGGAGATCCACGGGGACGGAAAAAGCGGCGAGATCACGGTCCGGGACGCCCGGGGGGATTTTTCGCCCTGGCACGGCCAGGCCGCCTGCGTGTATATGGACCCGCCCTTCATGACGGGCGAAGACTTTTATCTGCACATGCGGGTGGGCGAAGCGGGCTGGGAAACCGGCAAGGACGCCCTGGCGCTGCCCGCCTACCGGGATAAGTACGAAAGCCGGGAGGTCTACCTGGCCATGCTTCGGGACGCGGTGGAAAACGCCAGGGCCCTGCTCCGGGAGGACGGATCCATGTTCCTGCACCTGGACAGCCGCGCCGCCGCCCACGCCCGCCTCCTGTGCGACGGGATCTTCGGCGAAAGCAATTTCGTCAACGAGATCATCTGGGCCTACCAGTCCGGCGGCCGCAGCATGAAGCGCTTTTCCCGCAAGCACGACGTGATCCTTTTTTACCGCAAATCCCGCCGCCAGTATTTCGATATCGCTTCCGTGCCCCTGCCCCGCAGCGAGAACCGGCAGAACCACATGCGCAAATGCGTGGACGAGGACGGGCGCACTTACCGCACCATCCAGTCCGGCGGCAAGACCTATACCTATTACGACGACGATCCGGTGTATCCCGGCGACGTGTGGGCGGACGTGAGCCACCTGCAGCAGAAGGATCCCCAGCGCACCGGCTACGATACCCAGAAGCCCCAGGCGCTGCTCAGCCGCATCATCCGCTGCGCCTCCCGCCCGGGGGACCTGGCGGCGGATCTGTTTTCCGGCAGCGGCACCACCGCGGTGACCGCGGCCCAGGAGGGGCGGCGGTTCCTGGCGTCCGACCTGTGCCCGCTGGCCCTCACCGTCGCCCGCAAGCGCCTGCTGGGCACCGCCATGACCGTATCGGCGCCCACATTGGAAACCCCCGCCTTCCTCAGCGCCCAGATCATCCCCGGCATCGCCTATCACGACGTGCGGCTCATGGATTACGCCCCGGACACGGGCGCCGTGCGGGGCCTGGACGCGGTGGACCAATGGTCCGTGGGTTTCCTCAGGGACGGCGTTTTCTATGCCCAGGCCAACGCCGCCCGGCGCAAGCAGACCCCGGCGCTTCCGTCCCTGCTGCAGTTGCCCCAGCTGCGGGGCACCCCCGCCATCCTGATTTCGGACGTGTACGGCGAACGCCGCCTGTGGCGGCTTGAGGAGGACGAGCCATGAAAAAGAATCCCTGGCTGAAGCGGCTGCTGCTGGTGCTGGCGGCGCTGGCGCTGTTTTTCGCGGTGCGGGAGGCGGCGCCCCGATTCCTGGGCGGCGCGCCCGCAGCCACCGCCGCCGGCGCCCAGGCGGAGCAGAAGCCCTTCCAAACCCTGAAAAAAGGCGGCTCCGGGGCGGAGGTGCGCAGGGCCCAGGAAGCCCTCAAATCCCTGGGCTATTACGGCGGCCGCACGGACGGCAATTTCAGCCGCGCCTTTGAGGAGGCCGTTATTGCCTTCCAGAAGGATTTCGGCCTGACGCCGGATGGGAAGATCGACGAGGAAACCTATCTTCTCCTCCTTTCCGAACTGCCCGCCGCCTCCCCGTCCCCCGCGCCGGGCCCCGCGGAAAAGAAGCCCACCGCCGCGCCGGGCAGGCCCACGGCGGCCCCCGCGCCCACGGAGGAGCCCTTCGTCGTGCAGTACGAGGATTATTCCGACAAGGACCACGTGGCCGCGTACCTCCATCTGTTCGGCGAGCTGCCCCCCAATTACATCACCAAGAAGGAAGCCACGGAGCTGGGCTGGGTGAACAGCTGGGGCAACCTGTGGAAGGTAGCCCCGGAAATGAGCATCGGCGGCGATTACTTCGGCAACTATGAAGGCCAGCTGCCCACGGCCCGGGGCCGGAAGTACTACGAATGCGATATCGACTACGACCCCCGGGAAAACGGCGGCCGGCGCAACGGCAAGCGCATCATTTACAGCAACGACGGGCTGATCTTCTACACCGAAGATCACTACAACACCTTTGAGGAGATCACGTTCCAATGAAAAGAGTACAGCTTTCCGCCGCCCGGTGGCTTTCCGCCGCCCAGGCCCACGGGGCCCTTGCCGCCGCGCTGGATTTTCCGGAATACTACGGGAAGAACCTGGACGCCCTGCACGACTGCCTCACCGACCTGGACGATACCCAGCTGGTGATCGAAGACTGCGCCGCGGCCGCCCGGCAAATCGAGAACTGGGGCGGCTTCCTTAACGTATTTTTCGATTCCGCCGCGGAGAACCCCCGGCTGCAGATCCGGCTGCTGCCCGGCAACGGGGATTACGGGGACTGACGAAAAGAGGTTATTCATGATTCAAACCAGAATGAAGCTCCGGGATCTGCTCCGGCGCTTCCTGCCTTATTACGGAAAATACAAAAAAGAGATCGCCTTCGATCTGTGCTGCGCGCTGCTGACCACGGGATGCGAGATCATTTTCCCCCTGATCGTCCGCGCCATCACCAATCAGGCGGTGAAGGATTACACCGCCATCACCGCCGGCTGGGTGCTGAAGCTGGGGGCGCTGTATCTGCTCCTCCGGATCATCGACACCGCGGCCAACCACTTCATGCAGTACTGGGGCCACATCACCGGCGCCAAGCTGGAAACGGACATGCGCACGGACCTGTTCAACCACCTGCAGCAGCTGTCCTTCTCCTACTACAACGAAACCAAGGTGGGCCAGATCATGGCCCGCATCACCTCGGACCTGTTCGACGTCACCGAATTCGCCCACCACTGCCCGGAGGAGATCCTGATCTCCTCCGTCAAGATCACGGCGTCCTTCATCATCCTGTGCGGCATGAACGCGCAGCTGACGCTGATGATCTTCGTGCTGCTGCCCTTCATGCTGGTGGGCACCCGCTATTTCCGCCGCAAGATGCGCGCCGCCTTCAAGGACGCGCGGCACCAGGTGGGCGAGATCAACGCCCAGGTGGAGGACAGCCTGCTGGGGGTGCGGGTGGTGCGCTCCTTTGCCAACGAGGATCTGGAGATCGAAAAATTCGGCGAGGGGAACCGCAAATTTTTCGGCTTCAAGCAAAAGCAGTACCGCTACATGGCCGGGTTCAACACGGTGACCCGGCTGTTCGACGGGCTCATGTACATCACCGTGGTGGTGATGGGCGCGCTGTTCCTCAAGGACGGCAGGATCGGCGTGGGCGAATACACGGCATACCTGCTCTATATCTCCACCCTCCTCACCTCCATCCGCCGCATCGTGGATTTCTCCGAGCAGTTCGAGCGCGGCATGACGGGCATCGAGCGCTTCTGCGAGATCATGGACGCCCCGGTGGAGATCAAGGACAACCCCGGCGCGAAGGACATCGGGGAGGTCCGGGGCGAGGTGTGCTTTGAAAAGGTGGGCTTCCATTATTCCGACGATCCCGCCCACGAGGTGCTCTCCCAGGTGGACATGCGCATCCTGCCGGGCCAGAACGTGGCGCTGGTAGGCCCCAGCGGCGCGGGAAAAACCACGTTGTGCAACCTGATTCCCCGGTTTTACGACGTGACCTCCGGCCGCATCACCATCGACGGCAAAGACATTCAGGGGATCACGCTGCATTCCCTCCGCAACGCCATCGGCATGGTGCAGCAGGAGGTGTATCTCTTTTCCGGCACCGTGCGGGAAAACATTTCCTACGGCAAGCCCGGCGCCACCGACGAAGAGATCGTCCTGGCCGCCAAGCGCGCCGGGGCCCACGAATTCGTATCGAAGCTGCCCAACGGCTACGATACCTACATCGGCGAGCGGGGCGTGAAGCTCTCCGGCGGGCAGAAGCAGCGGCTGTCCATCGCCCGGGTGTTCCTGAAGAACCCGCCCATCCTGATCCTGGACGAGGCCACCAGCTCCCTGGACAACGAAAGCGAGCTGCTGGTGCAGAAATCCCTGGAGGAGCTGGCCAAGGGCCGCACCACCTTCACCATCGCCCACCGGCTCACCACCATCCGCAACGCAGACGTGATCTGGGTGCTGACGGAAAAGGGCATCGAGGAAATGGGCACCCACGAAGAGCTGATGAAAAAGGGCGGCATCTATTATTCCCTGTACAGCCTGTACGCCGGAAAAGGCAGCGCGGACTGAACGGCGGCATAAGAAAAACGGCAGCCGGGAGAAGGCTTCTCGCTCGCTGCCGCTTTTTTTATTCTGCGTAAATATTTGCTTCCGTGATCACCGCGTCCATCTCCACGTCCGTTTCGTCCATGGGAATGCCGTCGGTCAGCAGTTTTTCAAAGCACAGGCAGATTTTTTTCGCCCGCGTCTCCGGCAGAAACGCGTCGTAATACCCGCCGCCGTGGCCCAGGCGGCTTCCGTCCTTTCCCGCCGCCACGCAGGGGATCAGCGCCAGGTCGATTTCCTGCGGCGGCACGGCTTCCGCCTCCGGCCCCGGGGCGGGGATGCCCAGGCGGCCGGGGCGCAGATCCTTCCGGCTGCGGATCGCCGCCGCGTCCATCCGGGGCGGTTTCTGGCACCGGGGCACGCAGACGCTCTTTCCGTCCGCCAGCGCCCGGCCGATGAGGGCGGCCGTATCCGGCTCCGCGGGCATGCTGACATACAAAAACACCGTGCGGGCCTGCCGGTATGCCTCCAGCGCCAGCACCCGGTCCCGGATGGCCGCGCTGTTTTCCGCCCGCTCCCGGGCGGTCATGCCCTCCGCGATCTTTCGGGCGCGAAGGCGCAGCGCTTCCTTTTCCGTCACGCGCCGAAATCCCCGTTCACGAATTCCTTGAGGATTTCAAGGGCCCCGTCCATATCCCGCATGTCGATGACCTCGCAGGCGGAATGGACGTAGCGGCAGGGGATGGACAGCGTCCCCGCCGGCACGCCGCCCCGGGAGTGCTGGATGGCCGCCCCGTCGGTGCCGCCGAAGGGCAGGATCTCGCGCTGATACGGCACGCCCGCCTTTTCCGCCGCGGCGATCAGGGCGTCCCGGACGCAGGGGGTGGCGATCATGGACCGGTCCATGAATTTGACGGCCGCGCCCTCCCCCAGCTTCACCGCGGGCAGCTTCACCTCCGGGGTGTCCCCCCAGGCGGTGACGTCGATGCCCACGCCCAGATCCGGCGCGATCCGGAAAGCGGCGGCGGCGGCGCCCCGGGTGCCCACCTCCTCCTGAACGGAGAACACGGCGGCGATATTGTTCCGGGGCGTCCCGATCTGCATCACCAGTTCCGCCAGCAGCGCGCAGGCGCAGCGGTCGTCCATGGCGGGGGCGGCGATGCGATGCTTGCCCAGGGGGATGATCTCCGGCGCGAACACGCAGGCGTCCCCCAGGTTCACCATGGTCAGGGCTTCCGCCTTGTCCTTCGCCCCGATGTCCACGAACAGATGCTGCATCCCGGCGGTCTCGCCCTTGGTGGGCTGGCACACGGCCACGCCGTGAACGCCGCCGCCGAACACCACATGGCGGCAGCGCATGCTGTCCACCGACACGCCGCCCACGGGCGTGACCCTGAGATACCCTTCGTCCTCGATGTCCGTCACCACCAGACCGATATGGTCCATGTGGGCGGAGAATATGATGGTTTTCCCGTTTTCCCGGCCCTTCTTTTCCACGATCAGGTTTCCCATCACATCGGTGCAGATGCTGTCCGCGTGCTCCCTAAGCATGGCCGTGAGCACGTCCGCCACCCGGGTCTCCTGGCCTGAGGGGCCGTACACGGAAAGCACTGTTTTCAACGTATCCAATAACATTTTCTTTTCCTCCTGTCGTCTCACGCGTTTTCCGCGTACGCCCGGGCCAAAGCAAGCTGGGCTTCGATATCGCTGAGTTTCGCCACGGAGCTGGGCCCGTGGATGTAGCGGCAGGGCACGGACAGCACGCAGGTCCGGACCCCTTCCCGGCTGCGCTGGTACGCCCCGGCGTCGTTGCCGCCGGTGGCCCCGCGCTTCACCTGATGGGCGACGCCCTTTTTCTCCGCCAGCTCCATCAGCTCCCGGTACAATTCCCCGTTGGCGATGGACGCCCGGTCCATGAAGGAGACGGCGACGCCCTTCCCCGGCTCGCATACGGTGCGGGTTTTGTCCGCGTTGCCCATGTCCCCGGCGGTGGTGCCCTCCAGCACGATCACCGTATCGGCCTTGGCCTCAAAGGCCGCGCCCGTGGCGCCCCGCAGTCCCACCTCCTCCTGGGTGACGAAGGCGCAGGTCACGTCCGCGTCGTATTCGTTTTCCAGGAGCCTGAGCAGGTTCCAGCAGCCCACCCGGTCGTCCAGGGCCTTGGAGACCACGCACCCGTCGCCGAATTCCTGATAGCCGGTATCGAAGTACGCATAGCTGCCCGGCGGGCAGTCCGCAAGCGCCTCATTCTTCTCTTTGGCCCCGATGTCGATATAGAGGCTTTCGTAGTCCAATACGCGCTTGCGGTCCTCGGGGCTCTGCAGGTGGATGGCCAGGGCGCCGATGACGCCCTTCACATTCTTGTCCCCCACCGTCACGTATTTGCTCACCGTCACCCGGGGATCGATGCCCCCCACGGGCCGGAAAATGAGCAGCCCGTCGTCGGTAGCGTCCAGGATGATGAAGCCCACCTCGTCCATATGGGCGCTGAACAGGATGTGCCGTCTGCCCGTCCTGCCCTTCTTGAAGGCGATCACGTTGCCCATCCGGTCGATCCGGACGCTGTCGCACAGGGGCCCGGCCGCTTCCATCACGGCCTTGCGCACCGCGCCTTCCCGGCCGGAAGCGCCGTTGAGTTCACAAAGGGTTTTCAGGTCCATAATTCACCCTCCCAGCTTTCGTCGATCTGCGCCAGGTAATGGGCCAGCAGCCGCGCGCCTTCCTTGAGGGCGTGCATATCGAAGGTTTCCACGTTGGTGTGCATGTATTTGATCGGCAGGGACAAAAGCACCGTGGGCACCCCCGCCCGGGTGACGGACAGGTCGTCCGCGTCCGTGCTGGTATAGCGCGGGGTCACCTCGATCTGCAACTCGATGCCGTTATCCTTGGCGGTCTCCTCCAGCTTCTTCACCAGGAAGGGATTGAGGAACGGCCCCTTGCTGGTGACCAGCGAGGTGATTTTGCTGGTGGAATTCCGGGGCGCGCCGGGGGTGTCCGCGTGGCACACGTCGAAAGCCACGCCCAGATCCGGCGCCAGGGCGAAGCCGGCCACCGTCGCGCCGTAGCTGCCGATCTCCTCCTGGCAGGTGGCCACGAAATACAGATCCGCGGTGTGCTTCATGTCCTTGAGCCGCCGGGCCGCGTCCAGCATGATGGCCACGCAGCCCCGGTCGTCCACCGTTTTGGCGGCCACCCGGCCGTTTTTCATTTCCACCCAGCGGTATTCAAAGCACACCGTGTCCCCCACGCGCACCTTGCTCCGCACCTGCTCCGCGTCCATGCCCAGGTCCACGAACAGGGTTTCCCAGGTATAGTTGTTTTTCCGGTCCGCTTCCTTCAGCAGATGCGGCGGCGTCGCCCCCACGACGCCCGGCAGCATGCCCTCCTTCGCGTACACCCGCACCCGCATGCCGGGCAGCACCCGGGGATCCACGCCGCCCACGCTCTGCAGCCGGAGGGAGCCGTCCTTCTCGATCCTGCTCACCATCATGCCGATCTCGTCCAGGTGGGCGCAGATCAGCACCTTGGGGCCGCTTCCCTTTTTGTGGGCCACCACGCAGTTGAGCGGCGTGATCTCCACCTCGTCCGCATAGGGCGCGAACGCCCCGGCGATATACTCCGCCGCGGCGCGCTCATTGCCCGTCACGCCGGGAATGGCCGTCGCTTCCTTCAAAAAATCTTCCGTTTTCATGGGTGATGCTTTCCTCCCTTGGATGATCGCTTCCGATTATACATCATTTCGCCGGAAAAGTACAGCAAAAAAGGCGGGCCCGCCCTTTCAGGCGGCCCGCCCCGCAATCCAGTCAAAAAAGCCGGTTCACCAGCGCCACGCCCAGGATCAGCACGGCCACCCACAGGCAGGCCCAGTAATCCCTTTCCTCGCACTTGAGCACCCGCAGCCGGGTGCGTCCCTCGCCGCCGTGATAGCACCGGGCTTCCATGGCCATGGCCAGGTCCCCGGCCCGGCGGAAGGCGCTGACGAACAGGGGCACCAGCAGCGGCACCATCGCTTTTGCCCGCTTGAACAGATTGCCGGATTCAAAGTCCGCGCCCCGGGCGGTCTGGGCCTTCATGATCTTGTCGGCCTCCTCCAGCAGCGTGGGGATGAAGCGCAGGGCGATGGTCATCATCATGGCCATTTCATGGGCGGGGAAGCGGATCACCTTGAGGGGCGAAAGCAGCCTCTCCAGCCCGTCGGTGAGGGCGATGGGCGCGGTGGTCAGCGTCAGCAGGCTGGAAAACAGCACCAGCAGCACCAGCCGCAGGGAATACCGCACCGCGGTGATCACCGATTCCCGCTTGATCACCGCAAAGCCCAGGTCCATCAGCGGCGTCTCCCCGGGCAGGAAAAAAAGGTTCATCACGAACGTCAATATCAGGATGAAGCGCAGGGGCTTTAAGCCCTTGATCATCAGCTTCACCGGCACCCGGGAAAGCCGGGCCGCCAGCGCCAGGAACACCATCACCGGCACCAGGGCCATCAGATTCTGCGCCAGGAACACGGCCACGATGGACGCGATCAGCAGCACGATCTTGATCCGGGGGTCCATCTTGTGCACTTCGCTGTCCACGGGGTAGTACTGGCCCAGGGTGATGTTATTGAACGCCATGGGCTTTCCCCCCTTTCCACAGGGCCAGCAGCGCGTCGAAGGCCTGGTCCTCCCGGAACATTTCCTCCGGGCAGGCCACGCCCTTCCTGCGCAGCAGCATCCCGATCCTGCACACGGAGGGCACGTCCAGCCCCATGCTTTCCAGGCGCTCGCCGTGGCGGAAGATCTCCTCCGGCGTGCCCTCCATGGCGATGGCGCCCTTTTCCATCACCACCGCCCGATCGGCGAACCGGGCCACGTCGTCCATGGAATGGGAGATCATCACCACCGTGGTGCCCTGGCTGTGCAGATGGGAAATCAGCTGCAGCATGTCCTCCCGGCTCTGGGGATCCAGCCCCGCGGCAGGCTCGTCCAGCACCAGCACCTCCGGCCGCATGGCGAGCACCCCCGCCATGGCCGCCCGGCGCATCTGCCCGCCGGACAGCTCAAAGGGCGATTTTTCCGCGATGCCGGGATCGGACAGGCCCACCCGTTTCAGGGCCTCCTCCACCCGTTCTTTGATCTCGTCTTCCGAAAGCCCCAGGTTCCTGGGGCCGAAAGCCACGTCCTTGAATACCGTTTCCTCAAACAGCTGATGCTCCGGATACTGGAACACCAATCCCACCGCCCGGCGCAGGTCCTTCCGGTTGAAGCCTTTCTCGTGGATGTCCTTTCCGTCCAGCAGCACCCGGCCCTCCGTGGGCTTGAGCAGGCCGTTGATATGCTGGGCCAGGGTGGATTTTCCGCAGCCGGTATGCCCGATCAGGGCCAGGAATTCCCCGGGGCGGATCTCCAGCGTCACATCCCGGATGGCGGTGGCCTGGAAGGGGCTGCCGGGCTGATAGGTATGCGTCACATGATCCAATCGGATCAGCACAGCTTCGCCACCTCCTCCGCCATTTCCTCCGGGGTCAGGATGCCCTCGGGCAGGGGCATCCCCGCCTTCCGCAGCCGCCGGGCCAGCCGGGCCGTCACCGGCGCGTCCAGGCGGTATTCGCGCAGCTTCTCCTCCTGGGAAAAGACCTCCCGGGGCGTGCCGCTCATGACGATCTGCCCGTCGTGCATCACGTGCACCCGGTCCGCCTCCACGGCTTCTTCCATAAAATGCGTAATCCAGATCACCGTGATCCCCTTCTCCCGGTTCAGCCGCTTCACGGCGGTCAGCACCTCCCGGCGGCCCCGGGGATCCAGCATGGCGGTGGATTCGTCAAAAATAATGGCTTCCGGCTCCATGGCCAGCACGCCGGCGATGGCCACCCGCTGCTTCT
>JAFZQK010000034.1 GCA_017620455.1 Clostridia bacterium | reverse complement strand
TGGGTGTACACCGGCTCCCCGAAGCCCTGGCGCTGCCAGATTTCCTCGCAGATGTGGGGCGCGACGGGGTCCAGCAGGAGCAGCAGCGTTTTGTATTCGCCGCGCGTCGCGCTGCCCTTCTGCACCAGCTCGTTCACCAGCGTCATCATTTGGGCGATGGCGGTGTTGAACTTCATTTTTTCGTAGTCCTCGCTGACCTTTTTGATGCTTTGATGCATGGACACCCGCATATCGTCGCTGTAATCCTCGCTGTCGGCGAGGGCGTCCTGCAGCCGCCACACCCGGTCCAGGAATTTGCGGCAGCCCCGGGCGCCGTTGGTGCTCCAGGGAATGGCCTGGTCGAAAGCGCCCATGAACATTTCGTACATCCGGAAAGCGTCCGCGCCGATTTCGGCCACCACCTCGTCGGGGTTGACCACGTTGCCGCGGCTCTTGCTCATTTTTTCCCCGTTTTCGCCCAGCACCATGCCGTGGCTGGTGCGCTTCATGTAAGGCTCGGGGCAGGAAACCGCGCCGATGTCGTAGAGGAACTGATGCCAGAAGCGGCTGTAAAGCAGGTGCAGCGTGGTGTGCTCCATGCCGCCGTTGTACCAGTCCACGGGCATCCAGTAATCCAGGGCTTCCTTGCCGGCCAGGGCCTGATCGTTGTGGGGATCGCAGTAGCGCAGGAAATACCAGCTGCTGCCGGCCCACTGGGGCATGGTATCCGTTTCCCGTTTGGCGCTGCCGCCGCATTTGGGGCACGTGCAGTTCACCCAGTCGGTCATCCGGGCGATGGGGCTTTCGCCGTCGTCTGTGGGCTCGTAATGCTCCACCTCGGGCAGCAGCAGGGGCAGATCCTTTTCGTCCATGGGCACCATGCCGCACTTGGGACAGTGGATGATGGGGATGGGCTCGCCCCAGTAGCGCTGCCGGGCGAACACCCAGTCGCGCAGTTTATAGTTCACCTTGCGCTCGCCCACGCCCTTTTCCGTCAGCCAATCGGCGATCTTCTGCTTGGCGTCCGCCACGGAAAGGCCGTTGAGGAATTCGCTGTTGACCATCACGCCGGTCTGCACGTCGGGGAAGCATTCCTCCTGCACGTTCCTGCCGCCGGCCACCACCTCGATGATGGGCAGGCCGAATTTCTTGGCGAATTCCCAGTCGCGCTCGTCATGGGCGGGCACGGCCATGATGGCGCCGGTGCCGTAGGTCATCAGCACGTAATCGGAGATCCAGATGGGGATCTTTTTGCCGTTGACGGGATTCACGGCCAGAACGCCCTCGATCTGCACGCCGGTCTTGTCCTTGTTCATTTCGGTGCGCTCAAAATCGCTCTTGCGGGCGGCGGCGGCGCGGTATTCCATGAGGGCATCGTAATTGGTGATCCGGTCCCGAAGCTTTTCGATCAGCGGATGCTCGGGGGAGAGCACCATGTAGGTGGCGCCGAAAAGGGTGTCCGGCCGGGTGGTGTACACACGGATCTTCTCCTCCAGTCCGTCCAGGCGGAAATCCACCTCCGCGCCCTCGCTGCGGCCGATCCAGTTGCGCTGCTGGGTCTTGACCCGGTCGATGAAGTCCACGTGATCCAGCCCGTCCAGCAGCTTCTGGGCGTAGGCGGTGATCTTCAGCATCCACTGGTTCTTCACCTTGCGGATCACGGGGCTGCCGCACCGCTCGCACACGCCGTCCACCACTTCTTCGTTTGCCAGCACGCACTTGCAGCTGGTGCACCAGTTGATGGGCATTTCGGTCTTATAAGCAAGGCCGTGCTTGAACAGCTGCAGGAAGATCCACTGGGTCCATTTGTAATAGCCGGGATCGGTGGTGTTCACTTCCCGGGAATAATCGAAGGAGAAGCCCAGCTTCTGCAGCTGCGCCCGGAAATGCTCGATGTTGTCGTGGGTTACCTTGGCGGGATGGATGTGGTTTTTGATGGCATAGTTTTCGGTGGGCAGCCCGAAGGCGTCCCAGCCGATGCAGTGCAGCACGTTATAGCCCTCCATCCGGCGCTTGCGGGCCACCACGTCCAGGGCGGTGTAGGGCCGGGGATGGCCCACGTGCAGGCCCTGCCCGGAGGGATAGGGGAATTCGATCAGGGAGTAAAACTTCGGCTTGGTATGATCCTCCGAGGCGGCGAAGGCCTGGTGGTCCAGCCAGTATTTCTGCCATTTGGGTTCGATCTGCGACGGATCGTAAGGCTGTACGGGCATGCTGATAGCCTCCTTCAAATAAATACGGTTTCCATTATAAGCATTTCTCCGCGGTTTGTAAAGGCCGGCAGGGCGTGAACAAAGCGTAAACTTTGCGAAAAAAACCGGCCGGACGCATGGAAAAGGGGCGCTGATGTGTTATAATGACAGAATCAGACGCGCAGGGGGAAGGAGGGTATGGAAAATGGCGGGAAAAGGGTGTATAATGTTCCTGAAGCGGCGCTGGCTGATCCTGGCGCTGGCGACCGCGGCGCTGGCCGCGGGGACGGCGCTGCTGCTGCGGCGGCCGGCATCCCCCGCCGCGGCCCTCCGGGCGTATCCGGAAGGGCTGACGCAATGCGACGTGACGCTGCGGCTGGACGAGGAGGACCATACCCTGGCCGTTTCCGAAACCTTCCTGTACCGCAACGATACCGGCGATTCCCTGGACCATCTGGTGCTGCGCACGTGGCTGAACGCCTTTGAAACGGAGGAAACCAGCCCCGCGGCCCTGGAGGAAAACTGGGACGGATGCTATATCGCCGGGTTCTCCCCGGGGTATCTTACGGTGTTCGACGTGATCTGGAGGGGGGAGCGCGCGCAGTACGCCTATGTGAACGCGGACAGAACGGCCCTACGGGTGGAGATCCCGCCCCTGGAGGACGGGGAGGAAGGCACGCTGCTTATCCGCTGCGTGGCGCAGCTGCCCCTGTGCGCCTACCGGACGGGATATACCGGCCGCACCTACCGCCTGGGCAACGTGATCCCGGTGCTGTCCCTGTACCGGGACGGACAGTGGCGCACGGAGGAGTACGCCCCCATCGGGGATCCCTTCGTCAGCGGCTGCGCGGATTACACATTGACGCTGCACGCGCCGGAGGGCCTGACGCCCGCGTGCTCCGCGCCCCTGGAGAAGGGGGAGGACGGGGCCTGGCGGGGAAGCATCCGCGCCGCCAGAGACCTGGCGCTGTGCCTGAGCGACGGGTACGTGCGGGCGGAAAAGACGGTGCGGGGCGTAAAGGTCCTTTCCTATGCCGACAGCCGGGAAGGGGCAGAGCGGGCGCTGGACTGCGTCTGCCGGGCGGTGGAAACCTTTATGGACCTCTACGGCCCCGCGCCGTATCCGGCGCTTTCCGTGTGCGAAACGGACATGCCCTTCGGCGGGATGGAATATCCGGGGCTGATGATGCTGGGGCGGCGGAATTACCTGGAGAGCCGGGCGGATACCCTGGAGCTCACCGCGGCCCACGAAACGGCGCATCAGTGGTTTTACGCCCTGGTGGGCAGCGATTCGTATTACGCGCCCTGGCAGGACGAAGGGATCTGCGAATACGCCATGCTGCGCTATGTGCGGGCGCGATACGGCCAGGGCAGCTGGGAAACGCTGAAGGCCGCCCGGGTGGACGCGCCCATGCAGGAAAACGTGCCGGGCAGCCTGACCCCCGGCAGCCCCGTGGATTATTTCCCGGATTACGCCGCCTATGCCTCGGTGGTGTACGGCCGGGGCGCGGCGCTGCTGCTGGCGCTGGACCGGTGGCTGCCGGAGGGCGCGGACGGCTTCCTGCGCGCCTATGCGGACAAATTTGCCTACGGCTTCGCCTCCCGAGCGGATTTTGAGGAATTCCTGTCCCGGTACGCGGGGATGGACGCGGGGCCGCTGCTCCTGGATTACCTGGATACTGCCCACTGACACGAAAGAGAAAGGAATCATTTTTCTATGATACCGCAGGAATGCTGTGTGCTGATCCCCTCCCTTTCGCCGGATGAAAAGCTGCCGGCCTATGTGCAGGAGCTGGCGGCGGCGGGATACGGCCTGGTGCTGGTGGTGGACGACGGCTCCGCAGAGGAATACCAGCCGATTTTCGACAGGATCGCCGGCTGGGAGAGATGCCGCGTGCTGCACCACGGGGTGAACCGGGGCAAAGGCGCGGCGCTGAAAACGGGCTTTGCGTACCTGAAGGAGAATACGGGATTCAGCGGCGTTCTCACCGCGGATTCCGACGGGCAGCATACCGTGCCGGACACGCTGAAGCTGACCGCGGAAATGAGCGAAAAGGCGGAGGTGCTGCTGGGCAGCCGGGATTTTTCCAGAAACAATCCCAACGTGCCGCCCAAATCCCGCTTCGGCAACCGGATGACCTCCGGCGTGTTCCGGGTGCTCTACGGCCAGTGGCTGCCGGACACCCAGACGGGGCTGCGGGCTTTTCCCCGGGCGCTGATGGATTTCATGGCCAACGTCAAAGGCGACCGCTTCGAATATGAAATGAACATGCTGATCCAGTGCAGCAACAGCAGGATCCCCATGCGGCCCGTCGCCATCGAAACCATATACGAGCAGGAAAACAAGGGCACGCATTTTCACCCCATCCGGGATTCCTGGCGGATCTACAAGCTGCTGCTGGGGAACTTCTTCCGTTTCATGTCCTCCTCCATCGTCTGCTGGCTGACGGATATCCTGCTTTTCACCCTGCTCAAGCACTGGAGCGCGCTCAAGGACCTGGAAAACTCCATGGGCTTCCTGCGCGCCCTGGCCATGAGCGCCGAGCCCGTGCTGCTGGCCACGGTCATCGCCCGGGTGATCTCCGCATCGCTGAATTTCAAGCTGAACCAGACGCTGGTGTTCAGCGTGAAAAAGGCCAAGGGCGCGGTGTGGCGCTATATCGTGCTGTGCGTGGGCGTGATGCTGGCAAGCGGCGTGACGGTGGGCTTCCTGAGGGAGCTTACGGGCGTCAATTCCACGGTGATCAAAATGGCGGTGGATTTCCTGCTGTTTTTCGTCAATTACCGCATTCAAAAGGCCTGGGTGTTCCCGGCGGAGCGCGCCGGCGCCCTGAAAGGAGAAACGAAATGAAACTGGCTGTGAGGATCCTTCTTTCCGTGTGGTGCGCCGCGATGGTGCTGGCAATGCCCTTTACGGTGTCCGCCCCCAATCTGCTGGAGGACGCCAAATGGGAAATCGTCGATATCCTGGACGCCGGGGAGGAAGAAGGGCTGCTTCGTTTTCTGTTCCCCGCCGCCTGCGCGGAGGAAGTGAACGAATACGCGCTGCCCGTGGACAATACCCCGGGCATGACCCCCAATCCCGAGCTGTTCACCGAGGGCGGGTATGAGGATGATTCCATCCGCGTGCAGATGGAGACCCGGGAAGGGGAAAATGGCCTGATCTGGCGCATCGCCTGGGTGGAAATCGCTTCCCCGACCCAGCTGCGCACCGGCTATGACGGAAAGAGCGTCAAATCCGACAGCACCGAGCTGGTGACGGTGATGGCGAAAAAATACAACGCCGTGGTGGCCGTCAACGGCGATAACTATTCCGCCGCGGGTGAGGAACTGAAGCATTCCTTCATCATCCGCATGGGGGCCGTGCGGCGCACCAAGACCAACGGCAAAAAAGACATCCTGATCATCGATGAAAACGGCGATTTCCACACCTTTATCAAATCCAAGGGCGCGGATACGTTCGAACGGGATACGGGGCACCAGATCGTGAACGCCTTCATGTTCGGCCCGCCCTGGTGCACGAGGGAGAAATCTCCACCGATCCGGGCTACGGCTACAATCCCAACGGCCATCAGCCCCGGGCGGCCATCGGGCAGCTGGATACCCTGAGCTACGTTCTGGTGATCGCCGATAACCCCACCGGCTCCGACGAACAGGGCGTCACCCATCGGGAACTGGCCGAATTCATGCTGGAGCTGGGCTGCCGGGAGGCCTATAACCTGGACGGCGGCAACAGCGCGGTGCTGGTGTACAACGGAAAAATGTACAATAACAAGCAGGGCCGCGAACGGGACGTGACCGACCTGATCTATTTTGCCACGGCTGTTTCTCCGGAGGATTGGAACAAATGATCATGCTGCGTGAGGAAGCGGAGAAGATCTATTTCCTGGGCGTGGAGGTCTACGCCTTCGGGCTGTACGTCTGCCTGGGGCTGGCCCTGGCCATGCTGGTGCTGGGCGTGCTGCTGAAAAAGGGGAAATGGAAAAGCGGCACGGCGGCGCTGACGGGGGTGCTCTCCATCGGCATCGGCTTTGCGGTGAGCCGGCTGTTTTTCGGGTTCATGGATGGGGTCGCGGGGCAGCCGATGCCCCTGTGGGTGATGGTGCGGTTCAACATCGGGGGCTATTCCATGATCGGGGCGCTGATCGGCGCCTGCATGGGCGCGGTGCTGTCCGCCCGCATCACGCGCCAGAGCGCGCCCCGGCTGCTGGATCTGCTGGCCCCGGCGCTGCTGCTTTTCATCGCCTGCGAACGGCTGGGGGAGGGGCACATCGAGGATTTCGGCGTCAGCCGGCAGCTGACGGTGGACCTGCCTGAAAATACGTTCCTGGTGTCCGACGGCCGGCTGAACACCTACCTGCTGGAATCCTTCTCCGCAGTGATGCTGGCCATTATCATGCTGCGGGATCTGAGCGCGAAGCGCCGCGCGGGAAACACGTTTCTGAAATTCATGATCCTGTTCGGGGCGGTGCAGGTGCTCATGGAAAGCCTGCGCAAGGACGGGCACATGACGGTGAACGCCTTCGTGCGGCTGGAAATGATCCTGTCCATGCTGCTGCTGGGCTGCGGCGTCATCGTGCTGTTCATCCGCAACGTGAAGCGCAGGCCCGCGCTCTCCTGGGCGGCCCTGGCCGCGGTGTTCGCGGCGGTGGGCGCGGGGGTCTTCATCGAGTTCAGGATCGACCGGTCCCAGATCAGCCATTATCTGCTTTACGCCGCGTTCATCGCGGTGCTGGCGGTGCCGGCAGGGCTGGCCCTGCGGCTGAGAAAGGAAGACGAACGAAGTGGACAAGCGTGATATCGACCGCATCAACGAGCTGGCCAGGAAGAAAAAGACCGTGGGGCTCACCTGGGACGAACTGGAGGAGCAGACGAGGCTGCGCCGGCAGTACATCGACGAATTCAAGGCGAACCTCAGGGCCACGCTGGACCAGGTGTATATCGAGCGGGAGGACGGCACCTACGAAAAACTGCAGAAAAAGCCGCCGCTCAACTGACGGCAGTAATTTGTGCTTGCTGTTTTGGCGTTTTTCCTGTATAATATCAAAGTTGGATAAAAAACAGATTGGAGATGTCCCGACGATGCAGAAAAAATCCTTGCTGGTGCTGCTGCTGGCGCTGACGTTGATCCTCAGCGGCTGCGCCCTGACCCGGGTGAACGAAGAAAAAGACCTGGCCCGCACCATTATCGATGTGAACGGGGAAACCGTGGATAAGCGGACCTTCGTCACCGCCGTCAACAACCTCTGGAACCAGTATCAGACCTATAATCAGTATTACGCCCAGCTGGGCATGGAAGGCGAATATCCCACGGATGCGGACACGGTGATCAAGAATACCGCGGACACGTACGTATCCACCCTGGTGGTCCGTCAGAAGGCCCATGAAATGGGCATGTACGAATTCACCGAGGAAGAGCAGGCCCACGTGCAGGAGCACGCCAAGGAAGAGTATGACAGCTATGTGCAGCAGGTGATCAGCACCTTCCTGAGCGACAGCACCCTGGAAGGGGACGAGCTGACGGCCGCCGCCGAAGCCTACATGAAAGAGCATGGGCTGAGCTCCATGGAGGATTTCGTGAAGGACGCGGAAAATGACGTGGCCATTGAGAAGCTGGAAGAGAGCATCACGGCGGACGTGACGGTGACCGACGAGGAAGTGACCGCCGCCCTGACGGAAAAGGCCGACGCTGCGAAAACCCAGTACGAAGAGAACCCGGACGCCTACGGCAAGACCGTCAACAACCAAGGCACCGTGTATTACGCGCCGGCGGGCTACCGGATGGTCAAGCAGATCCTGGTGGGCGTTTCCGAGGAAGAGAGCCAGGCCATCAAGGAGGCCCGCGCCGCCCTGACCGCGGCGGAAAACGCCGTCGCCAATGCCGCCGAGGACGCGGATATGGACGCGCTTAACGCCGCCGTGACCGAGGCCAAGGAAAAGCTGGACGCGGTGAAGACCCCCGCCCTGGCCGCCGTGAAAGAAAAGGCCGACGAGGTGTACGGCCTGGCCACCGCCGAGGGCGCGGATTTCGACGCCCTGATCGCCGAATACAATACGGATAAGGGCATGCCCGAAAACGGCTATGCCGTGCGGGAAGGCTTCGCCCCGTTCCTTGAAGAATTCACCAACGCGGCCATGGGGCTGAAGACCGTCGGGGACGTGAGCGAACCGGTGGAAACCGATTACGGCTACCATATCATCCGCTACGTAGCCGACGTGGAGGAAGGCGTGCAGGATACGGAAGCCGTCCGGACCTCGATCCGCGACGGGCTGCTGACCACCAGGAAGAATGAAAAGAGCACCGAAACGGTGAAATCCTGGGTGGACGCCGCGAATGTGAAGCTGTATCTGGATAAGGTAAAGTAAGGATCGCACAATATAAAGCCGGGGCCGGAGGATCATCCTCCGGCCCCGGCTTTTTGTCTGCGGCCGCCCGGCGATAAAATCCGGGCGCGGCCCGTTAATCCGCGATCATGATTTTCTGGGTGTCCGCCAGGCAGCCGTCGATATACAGCCGGAGCGTCAACTGGCCCGCACGAGCGCCGGCGCAGCGCCAGTATTCCAGAAGCAGGGGAGAAATGTATATTCTCCGCACGGTATCGTTTTTGGTGTTGTTCACCTGGAAGGGAATGTTCCGGACGAACGACCATCCCTCCGGGGTGGTCAGCACGAAGGTGAAGTCATATTCCCCGGCATATTCTTCCCCGATCTGGGCGATCTTGCAGAAATAGTACGCGCCGCTGTCATTTTTCAGGTGGGCGGTGCCGATGGGGACGGACGAGGACTCCACCTGCTCGCCGAGCCCCACCTGTTTCACCAGGTGCACGCCGTTGGCCTGACGCTCGTTGCCGTTGGGAATGATCTTCACGGGGGATTCATTCCATCCTTCCGACCGGGCCGTGACGGCGTACTGACTGTTGATCACGGCGGGAAACACCTGCTCGGCGGGGTTATAGTAAACGGCCACGGGGAAGGCGGTTTCCGCCGGAGCGGGGATCAAAGCGCTCTTTTCGCCGCTGCTGAGAATCTCCAGATGCCGGTCCGGGTTGCCGGGGAACTGCCAGTAGACGGCATAGTATCCGCCGGGATGGGAGGCGGCGAAATCATTCCAGGTCAGCCGAACGATGTTTGCGCCGTTGAAATCGACCACATAAGGCGTAAGATCGGTCAGCCACTGGCCGTCCTTGGGAGCGCCGTTCATGGCGATGCAGGCGTCGTCCAGCAGGGCGTAAGCCTCATAGGCCAGCTGCTGGGTACGGTATTCCCAAACGTCCGTCAGGCGGTCGTAAACCTCCAGCGCCAGGCAGCGGGCGCCGAATACCCAGCCGTACGGATCGGCGCCTTCGTCCGGGCCTTGCTCCAGGGTGCTCATGAGCGAAAGGATCGTCCGCATGGCTTCCGTCCGCTTCTGCTGCGATTCCTGATGGCCGGAGTAGGGCGTGGACGCGTTCAGATCTTCCCAGTAGCAGATGCGCTGATCCAAAGACTGGGCGACCGCATCCAGCTTGGACATGACGGGACGCGGATCAAAGGAATACGCGGCAGCGGCGGAGGCTTCCGTCCCGGCGGCCGCGGCAGGTTCGGCATCCGCGGTATCGGATTTCGGAACAGGGGAGGGCCGGGAGGCGCCGCCGCCCGGCGTGAAGCCCGCTTCCGAAGGCACCAGGAACAGGATGTCCCTGCCGTAATCCAGCAGGATATACCCGGTCAGCTTCCTGCCCTGGACGGTCCAGGTGAACATCATCTGATCGAAAGCGCCGATCCTGTCGGGGGACCCGGCGGCGGTGACGCGGTTTACGGGAGTGATGCCGGAGAAGGAGAGCAGCTCGGAATATGCGGCCTCGAACTCGGCGCGGTCGGTCGGCTGGGGATAATAATACGCGTCGAACAGCACGTCGCCGTAGGGCATGGACATCTGATACAGTTCGCCCGGGCCGCTCAGCACCAGGGCCGGATCGGGCACGGCGACGGCGGGTTCCGCCTGGCGGATGGGGGGCAGCCCCTCGCCCAGCGCCGTGCAGCCGGTCAGCAGCATCGCGGCCAGGAGCAGTGTGAGAAATCTTTTCATGGAGGCATCTTCCTTTCGCAAGTATTTTTTTGGTTTTGCTCGGCATCGCCGGCATATATCTGCGTTCATTATAGCATGTTTTTTCCGGGCGGGAAAGGGAAAAGCATACGTTTCAGCCATAGGGAGACGCTGTTTTTCCGGCCATTTGCCCCAGGATCTCCGCCGCGTCCTGCAAAGGCCGGGTGTATCCCTCCAGCATCCGGGCCTTTGCCGCCAGGCCCCGGGATCGGGAGCTCAGGCAGATCTGGCATTTGCCCTGGGCGTTGCGGGCTTCCTGGATCAGGTTCATGGCGGCGGAATTGCCGTCGAACACCAGAAGCATCGCGGGCATGCGGTTGAAGATCTCGTTGGCGAAGCACTTGTACAGCCCCATGCCGGAGCTTTCGTCGGAAAGCACCGCCCGGACCTGAGAATCGCGCAGCCGGGCAAGCTCCTGCCGGGTGAGGCGGCCCGGCACCACGGCGAACACCATAAAACGCCCCGCCGCCTGACGCGCCAGATAGCCCTCCTGGCCCGCGAGGGTGTGGCCCACCACGAAGAACACCCGTCGGGGATCGGAAACGGAAAGCAGGGAATCGATCAGCTCCCGGTCCCGGGGCTGCACCTGGGTGCGCCGGCCGGAAGAATTGAAGCTGCCGCCGGCCACCACCACGGGCAGCATGCCCTCCGGCAGCGGGGAAAAGCGGTCCGCCAGCGCTTCCTCGGCGCTGACCTTGCCCCCCGGCTGCCGCCACAGATCCCGGGGCGTATGGGCCCCTTCTCCCAGGGCCTGGGCGTAGAAGCGCGCGATATCCCCGCCGGGGCAGCGGGCAAGGAACTGCCCGGCGCGCTCCGCGAACACCCGCATGCTGTCCGCCAGCAGGCCGTCCTCCGCCCGGCGCATGGCGCACAGCTCCTGATGGGAAAGGTTCAGCAGCTTTTCCAGGCTCAGCTCCTCGTCGATGGAATTGGTGCCGTAGAGCGCCCCGCCGTCCGTGCCCTGGACGCACCGGATGCCGGCGCGCAGGTATTGCCGCAGGGGATGGCGCTCCAGGCGGCTCAGGTTGTTGAGGCGCACGTTGGAAGTGATCTGGAATTCCAGCGTCACGTTCATGCGGCGCATTTCCTCCAGCAGCTTTTTGCCTTTCGCGCCGCCCAGATCGCTGGTATACAGGCCGTGGCCGATGCGAAGGGCCGGCGTGGGCTGCCCCGGGCGCAGGGCGTCGGCCACGCAGCGGATGCTGTTGGCCACGTTGCCCCGCAGGCTGTCGTTTTCCCCGGCGTGGATGCGGATCACGAAGCCCGGATGCTCCCCGGCGATGGCGGTGAGCTCCCGGATCACGCTGCGCAATTCCAGGATATCGTTGATCTCCTCGCCCACGATGTCGCTGCCCGCCACATACGGATCCCCGGCGATGACCCGCAGGCAGCGCAGGTTTTCATCCAGGTAATCGTTGGGGGTGACCCGGCTGCGCCCCAGGGTCAGCGGGATGCGCCGGATGCCCGCCAGGAAGCGTAGCGTCACCCCGGTCTCCCGGGTGACGGCGGGCATGATTTCGTGGATCTGGCGAAGCTGATCGGGGAATACCTCTGGCTTGAGCAGGGCGGTATCGGAAATCTCGGCGTATACGATGCCGTGCCGGCGGTATTCCCGGGCGATCCACAAAAGCAGATCCTGGTACAGGGTATTCTGGCGGTAGCGGGGGTCCTCCCGGTCCCGGAGCATCTGCTCCGCGTAGGCGCGCACCTCCCGGTCCGGGATGCCGTCCGTGTTGACGCCGCTGAAGGGGCGGGCGTCCGGCGCGGCCTTCGTGAACACGTAGCGGTAAAGGTACACCTTTTCCAGATCCGCGAACACCGCCTGGCCGTCCTTGGGGATGGTGAGGGAATTGCGGATCTTTTCGATGTTGCCCGGGGCGTCCCCGGGATTGCCCAGAATCAGATCGGCAAAATTGATGAACGTCCGGTCGTCGATCTGCCGGTCCCGGTGCCGGTCCGTGGGGGAAACGTCCTTCAGCCGGCTTTCCGTTTCCGCCCGGTCGGCCTCCAGCTGGGCGGTCTGGTCCAGGGTGCAGCGAAGGTTCAGCTTTTTGACGTAATAGTACGGATAGCGGATCTGGTGCACGATCCCCAGGGCGATCAGCGCGTCCGGGGGCAGGTTCCCGTTCATGTGGGTGTGCAGATCGGCGCGGAATTTGCAGTCGCTGCGGATATAGGTTTTCACGATGGTCTTTTCCACGCCCAGGCGGTAATCCTTCGTCTGGCTCATGAGGGTTTTTGAAATGGCGGGGATGGAGGCTTTCAGCTCCACCTTGCCGTCGGGGTAGATGTTGGCGATCTTCGTGTTCCCCAGGCGCAGGATGTACATTTTCCGGTTGTTCCCGTCGTAATAGCAGGGGATCTCGTCCCGGATCACCTTGAGCCCCTGTTCGTCCTCCGCCGTTTCCAGGCCGCAGAGCCGGGCCAGATTGCAGATCAGGTTGCCGGTATGGTGGTTGGGGGTGCGGATCAGATAGTGCATCCTGTCGCCTTCCAGGAACAGCTCCACCACGATGTCCTTTTCCCGGTCCAGGTAGAATCGCTGAAAAAAGATCATGCCGCCCATCCTTTCCGGCCTGCCGGACGTTTGTTTTTCTGCATTATAGCATAGAATCACGGCGCGCTCAACTGAAAAAAGCCGGCGGTTTTTTCCGCCTGCGCTTTCATTTCCCGCCGGGGTTTGCTATAATGGAAGCGGAATCGGATGCAACGACAGGAGGGATCGGGCATGAAAACCGCCGTGGTCTATTATTCCTATCATCACGGGAACACCAAAAAGCTGCTGGACACCCTGCCGGAGGACGTGACGCTGCTGGAAGCGGAGGGGAAGGATACGGATCTGTCCGCCTACGGCCGGATCGGTTTCGCCTCGGGCATTTACGGCGGGTCCTTTGCCCCGCAGGTATTGGAATTTGCGAAAAAATATCTGCCGGAGGGGAAGGACGTATTCTTCGCCGCCACGGCGGCCATGAAGCTGAAGGGGCATTTCAAGGCCATCCGCCGGGTGTGCGAGGGCAAAAACTGCCGCGTGCTGGGGGAATACCTCTGCCAGGGCTACAACACCTTCGGGCCCTTCAAGCTGGTGGGCGGCACCTCCAAGGGCCATCCCACGAAAGAGGAGACCGACGCCTTCCGGGCGTTTTACGATGCCCTCGGCTGACGGGCCGGCGCAGAAAGGAAGCGGAGCAATGTCCGCCGCAAGAGGCGATTTTTCCAAAGGCACGGTGCCGGCCCTGATCATGCGGCTGGGAACGCCCATCATGCTGGCCGAGCTGGTGCACGTGCTGTATAACGTGGTGGACCGCATGTACATCGGCCGCATGCGCGACGGCGGCACCCTGGCGCTGACGGGCATCGGAGTATCCTTCCCGCTGATCACGCTCATCGGCGCGTTCGCCAATCTGTGCAGCACCGGCGGGGCCACCCTGGCCACCATCGCCCGGGGGGAGGGCGACGACGCCCGGGCGCGGCGCATCATGGAAACGGCGTTCACGGGGCTGCTGGGGATCGGCGTGTTCCTGACGGCGGTCCTTTATTTCACCGCGCCCGTGACGCTGCGCCTGCTGGGCGGGGACGCGGATACGCTGCCCGCCGCGCTCTCCTATTTCCAGGTGTACGTGCTGGGCACGGTGCCGGTGCTGATCAGCCTGGGGATGAACGCCTACATCAACGCCCAGGGCTTTCCCCGGGTGGGGATGGTGACGGTGCTGCTGGGGGCGGCGCTGAATATCGCGCTGGACCCGCTGTTCATTTACGTCCTGGATATGAAGGCGCGGGGCGCGGCGCTGGCCACCGTGATTTCCCAGACCGCCAGCGCGGCGTGGGTGCTTCTGTTCCTGTGCGGCAAAAAGCCGCCGCTGCGCCTGCAGAAGCTGAGCATCGACGGGAAAGAAATGCGGTCAATCCTGAAGCTGGGCGTCACGGGCTTTACCTTCAAGGTCACCAACAGCCTGACCCAGGCCATCGTGAACATCATGCTCAAGGCCTGGGGCGGGGCGCTGAGCACCCTGTACGTGGGGGGCATGAGCCTGATCAACTCCCTGCGGGAGATCATGAGCCTGCCCACCAACGGCATTACCGCCGCGGGCCAGAGCGTGATGAGCTACAATTACGGGGCGAAGGAATACCGCCGGGTGTCGGACTGCATCTGGTTCATGTTCCTGTGCGGACTGGTCACCAACGTGTGCATGTGGGCGCTGGTCATGCTCGTCCCGGAGCCCCTGATCCGCATTTTCTCCAACGATCAGGCCCTGATCCGCACCGCGGCGGAATGCGCCCGGATCTATTTCGGGGCCTTCCCCTTCATGGCGCTGCAGTTGGCGGGGCAGTCCACCTTCGTGGCGCTGAATTATCCCCGCTACGCCCTGTTCTTCTCCCTGCTGCGCAAGGTGCTTCTGGTGGCGCCGCTGACGCTGCTGCTGCCCGGGCTGGGCCTGGGGGTTCACGGGGTTTTCTGGGCGGAGTTCATCAGCCAGCTGACCGGCGCGTCCCTGTGCTTCTTCACCATGTACCGCCTGATCTGGCGGCACATGAAGGAAGGACGGGGGGCGTAGGGGGCTGGAACCTATGTCCGAAATTCGCAATAGGGCCGCATGTGAGACAAAGTTTGATAGATGCTATTGATAATTATGATGGCATTGATATTGTTGTAATTAACTGGGATAAAGATATGATAGAAGAGATGTTAAACTTATACCAATAGATAAGATCTATAAGAATCATCATGGAAAAGAGGCAGAGAAAATGAAAAAAACTATTAGTATTATGAGTATTATTACTATCTGTATCATATATACTTTTACAGGAACAACATCTTCTTATTCGGAAGAGAAATATGACTTTGGGTTTTATTTGCCGGATGATTGCATAATACTACATTGTGAAACTAGCAAAGATATTTGGTATACTCATGATCCTGAATTGTTGGAGCTAATGGGCACTCTTGAGAATTATTATATTATTCAAACAGGACGGGGAGACTATATTTCATCAGGCGATGTTATCCTAATGTGCAATCCGTTTGTGTTTCGAGTTGATCAAACAGACAATAAAAAGATAGTGTACTGTGTAGCAAGGATTGACGAATATGGAATGTATCAAGACAAAAAATTAGTGAGGCATATTTCATTAGGGAAAACTTCATTTTCTTGTTACAAGATAATATATACAATAAGAGATGACCAGGAATTGGTTGATAGCATATGGCAGCCCCAGAAGGATGAAGAATTTATTCCTGGATATGGTTGTGGGACAGAAGGAAATAATGGAATTACGGACGAAATGATAATGATTATGGAAGACAATGATTATTCAGCTTCTACAGAAGAATTTGTTAATATATATTTACAAAAGAATGGGATAACAAACTGTGAAGTGCATATTGATATGTGAGAAATTGATTAGAGTGTGTTTCTAAAAATGATCCTACGAGACCGCATAATCATGCGAGTTGGATACGAATACAACCAAGATGAACGAAAGCGAGGAACCGAGATGCCAAAGACTATCAAACCGGGTAGCAAATTGGACGGGCTCGAACCTATGGTCTCGCTCACTACGTTCGCTCGGTCAGGTTCGCAGGGGAGCTTTTCTTCGCAATGCAAGCATTGCTCGAAAATTCCTCCTGCTCACCACGCTTCCGCTTTGCTTTCGCCTAAAGGCGAATGCCCCACAGGGGCACCGCTCAGCTCTGCGCCTCCACGATCGTGTCGGTCATAGGTTCGAGCCAATCCTATAGGAAAAGGCACCCGCGAGGGGTGCCTTTTCCTATGGGATTAGTAGGGCTCGAACCTATGACCTCCACGATGTCAACGTGGCGCTCTAACCAACTGAGCTATAATCCCACGGGCAACAATGGGATTATAGCATGACGCGGGGAAAAACGCAAGCCCCAATTTGCCGGCGGACTGAAATTTTCCCGTCCGGCCTCCGCTGCGTCGGCGTACAGGGCCTTGCTTGCCCGCCGCTTCTGCCGCTTCACGCATAAACGCCCCCGCTTTCTCATACAAATCCAGAGAAGCGATGGGAGGGAGCAGAATGGAAATCGAATGGATCCGTGAAAATATGGAAACCGAACAGGTTGTTCCCCTGCAGACGGCGCAGATCGCGGTGGAAACGGAGGCGGCGCTGCCCGGGGGCCTTCGGGAGGAGGCCCGGGTGCTCCATGCCGACGCGCTCTCCGCGGTCAGCGGCGGGGAATGGGCCGGGGGCCGGGCGGCGGTGGACGGGAAGGTGACCTTCCATGTGCTCTATACCCAGGGCGACATGGACCGGGTGCGATCTTTGGAAGCAACGGCGGATTTTTCCCAGTCCCTGACCGCGGAGGGCGCTTTGCCCGCCCAGGCCGCGGTGCACCCCCGGGCGGAGGTGATCGGCGTAACGGCGAAAGCCTTCAACGGCCGGGTGCTGCTGCGGGCGGCGCTGCAGCTGTCCGGGGACGCGGCGGGGGTGCGCACGGTGTCCTGCCTGAAGGGCGTCGGGGACGCGCCGCAGGTGCAGCAGCTTTCCCAGACCGTTTCCCTGGAAAACACCGTGGGGGAAGGCCAGGGACAGACGCTGCTGCGGGAGGAATTCGACCTGTCGGACGTGCTGCAGATCACCGAGACGCTGTACGCATCCGCCCGGGCCCGGGTGGAGGACATCCTGGGCGGGGCGGACGGGCGCGCCACCGTGACCGGCACGGTCTATCTGGAGGCCTGGCACGCTTCCGACATGCCCGGACGGCCTTTGGTGAACACCCGGCACACCATGCCCTTCGAGCACGTGGTGGCCCTGAGCGGCGCCCTGGGGGACGCCCTGGCCGCCCGAAGCGAGGTGCGGGATACGGCGGTGCTCAGCCAGGAGAACGAGGACGGGAGCCGGGTGATGCGGGCGGAGGTGCAACTGTTCAGCGAGATCAGCGCCGTAGCGGAAAAGGAAACGCCGCTGCTGCGGGACGTGTTCACCCTGTCCGGGGACGGGATCGCCGCGGCGGCGGAAGAGGTGTCCGTGCGCAGCGGCACGGTGACGGAGCAGACGGACGCCCCCTGCCGCCTGGTGATGCAGCTGGACGCGGGCGACGCCCGGGTGAAAACGCCCCTGGCGGGCTTCGCGCTGCCGGTGATCGGCCAGGCCCGGGCGGACCACGGCGAGCTGACGGTGGAGGGCGTGATGAACCTGACCCTGGTTTACCTTTCCGACGGCAGCGCCGCCCCGGTATCCGCCAGCCAGGAAACGCCCTTCCGGGCCGTTTTCGCCACCGCGGGCCTGCCGGAGGACCACCTGACGCTGACGGCGGGGGAGGTGGAGCTCAACGCCCTCACCGGCGACCGGGTGGAATTCCGGTGCGCGCTGCATCTGTCCGCCGAGGGCGTGCGCCAGACGGCGGTCCGGGTGCTCACCGGGGCGGAAAGCGTGCCGGAGGGAGAAAGCGCGAAGGGGATCTGCCTGTATTATCCCCAGGCGGGGGAAGGCGTGTGGGAGATCGCCAAGCGCTACCGCATGCCCCAGGACGCCATCCTGGCCCTGAACCCCCGCCTGGCGGATCAGAAGCCCGGGGGAGCGCCGGTGCTCGTTTACAGGCGGTAAAGCGCCAAGGAAAGGGCGCAGAACGCCGCCGTGAGGAAAAAGGCCGCTCGTCTGCCCACGGGCAGCATAACGAACCGGCGGCAGCAGACCGCCGCAAAAAACGCCGCCCCCGCCCAGGCCGGAAAGCCGGCCCGGAAGGGAGCGGCGCTTTGCGCTGCGCGGAGCAGTCTCTCCGCAGCCGCCGGAAACAGGCACCCCGCGGACCAGCCCAGGGCGAACCGTCCGGGCCTGCGCCGCCGCTGGCGGGGGTACAGGGCCGGCCTTAACTGCTCCCGGCGGCAGAGCAGGGCCGTCCACAGCCCCAGCGTCAGCGCGAACGGGCCCGCGCCGCCCAGCAGCCCGGCCGGCAGCAGCGCCGGGGCGGACAGGAGCAGGAAACGGGAAAGGGTCATTCGGGATAGACCGTCAGCTGCCGGAGGATCTCCTCCGCCTTGCGGCTCATATCCTCCAGGGTGGACGCGCCGTCCGTGGCGTCGGAAAGGGCGCGGATGGCCGCGGTCAGCGCCGTATTGTCGGTGACGGCCGCCTTCGTGACGCTCTTTTCCACCGTCTGCACCCGCGTCAGCACCATTTTCTTCAGCCTGTCGTCCACTTGGCCCTGGTACTGGGCGGTGAGCTTCAGCCCCACCAGGGCGGTGTCCCCGGCCAGGGCCACGTCCGCCTCCTCCACCTCGCTGAGTTTCTCGATGGCGTCCTCCATTTCCTCGGCGGCTTTCCGCGCGTCTTCCACGGTGCGGATGGCGCTGGGCGCCTCGGACGCTTCCGGCGCGGCGGTGGGCCGGGCGGGGGACATCATGCCGGGATTGGCGGACGTGCCGGGCGTGGGCGTGGGAAGGGTATCCGCGCTGCCGGCGCAGCCGGTGAGCACCGCGGCCGCAAGCACGATAAGAACCAGGAACAGCCAGATCTTTTTCATTGCAAATCGCCTCCTCGCGGCTATTGTGCGCAGGGAGGCGATCAATTATTTTATGCAAATTTTTCTGATGCGGGATTTTATTTTTCGCCGTACAGCGTGCAGCCGCCGATGAATTCCCGCAGCAGCGAAAGGGGCGGGATATCCCGCATGGCCTCGTCCGTGGCGGGCAGGATATAATGCAGGATCTTGATCAGCCGCCGGGCCGCCAGATAATACGGGCTGCCGTCGGGAATGGCCATGAGCAGATCGTAGGCGTAGCGCTTGAGGACGGGCAGCTCGTAATGCAGGGCGGAATTGAACATGAAATCCGCCTGCTCCTGATAGGGGAAAATCCAGGTTTCCTCGCCCCGGCGCACGCTGTTCCACATGGCCAGGGTATCCTCCGGCGGGGTGGAGCGGAACTGATGATCCCGCACGATGCGGCGCAGCAGCCGCGCGTCCGTGGTGCGGATGCGGTTGTGGTGGTCCAGGTTCAGGCAGGTCAATTCGCTGATGTACACCTTGGCCACCAGAGTGGGATCGAAGCCCTCGTGCAGGGCGGGGTTCAGCCCGTGGATGCCCTCCATCACCAGCACCTGGTTATCCTCCAGCTTCAGGGGATAGCCTTCGGGGGCCCGCTTCTGGGTGGTGAAATCGAAGCGGGGCATGGTCACTTTTTCGCCGCCCAGCAGGCCCGTGAGGCACCTGCGCAGCAGCGGCACGTCCAGGGCGGAGAGGGCCTCCAGGTCCGGCAGCCCGTCCTTTTCCAGGGGCAGCGTTTCCCGGTCCCGGTAAAAATCGTCCAAAGAGATCAGGACCGGCCGCAGCCCCAGCACCCGCATGTGGATGCACAGGCGGTTGGAGAAGGTGGTTTTCCCGCTGGAGGAAGGCCCGGCCACGAATACCGCCCGGGCGCCCCGGCGGCGGATGCCCTGGGCGATCTCGCCGATGGACTGATCGTGCAGCGCTTCATTCACCCGGATGAAGGACGGCAGCTCGCCCCGGACGGTCATATCGTTCAGGTCCGCGGCGTTCTGCACCCCCAGGATATCGCACCAGCGGTTGCTCTGGGCGAAGACCGAGAGGATCCTGGTCCGGGAGGCGAAGGGCGCGGGGCGCGTGGGATCGGCGGGGGAGGGCAGCTGCAGCACCATGCCGGGCTTGTAGAGCCGCAGCTTGAACGCCCGGCAGCAGCCCGTGGAGGGCAGCATGGCCCCGTAAAAGTATTCCGCAATGCCGCCGCAGCGGTATACGTGGAAAAAATCGTAAGGCCGGTAGGCCAGCAGCCGGGTCTTGTCCTCATGCCCGGTGCGGGCGAAATAGCGGATGGCCTCGTCCCGGGTCCAGGTCTCCTTCTCAAAGGGCAGATCTTCCCGGACGATGCGGCGCATTTCCTTTTCCAATGCCGCCAGGGTGCCGGCGTCCATTTCCCTTTCCAGCACGCGCATGTACAGCCCGTAGCCGATGGAATGCTCGATGCGCAGGTGCTCCCCGGGCAGCACCCGGTGCATGGCCAGCAGCAGGATGAAGCGCAGCGAGCGCTCGTAGATCCTGCGGCCCTCTTCGTTCTGATAGGTAATGGGGTGCAGCGTGCAGTCCTTCTCCACCGGCTGGCTGAGCTCCATCACCCCGCCGCCGCAGAAGCACCCCAGGGCGCCGGGAAGGGATTCCGGGGCCAGGGCGGAAATGGCCTCCCGCACGGTGACGGGGGAAGAAAATTCGCGCTGGCGATCCATCATGCGGATGATCATGGCTGTCTCCTTTTACGGGTTTGCGGCGGCCTGCTGGGCGGAAATCTTCTGGGCCCACTGCAGGTGCTTGGTGTGCACATAGGGCTTGCTCTGCTCCTCGGACAGGGCGGAGGAGCGGGTCATGATCCGCTTGCCCTCGTCGTTCTTGCCGAAGGCCAGCTTCACGAAGGCCAGCCCGTGGTCCGGGCAGTCCGCCAGGGCCATGTACTGGTCGTTCCGCTGCAGCACGTATCCCTCCGGCACCGCCATGCGCTTGCCGCATATGGGGCAGGGGGGCTGCATGGCCGCGGTACTTTTCAGGGCGTCCTTCATGCTCCGCACCCGCAGGATCGCCGTGCTTTCCTTCTTTTTCCGCTCCATGTGCACCAGCTTCCGGGGGGTCAGGGGATAATTGAGCACCTTTCCCGGATCGGGCAGCTTCAGGAACACCAGGGCGGTATAGTACGCGTCGTTGACGGCGTTATGGAAGGGCATCGTCTCCTCGTCGGGCACGATCTCCATTTGTTCCATGGCGGCCTTGAGGCCCTTGCGGTCCTTGGGGGAGCCGATGGCGTCGCCGAAGTACTTCTGGGCGTCGTAAATGGGGGCCAGCCGGGTTTCGCAGCCGAAAAACGTCATGTTCTGGTTCAGAACGGAAATATCGTCGCAGCCCCAGGTGAGCAGCACGTAATCGTCGCCGCACCACTTGGCGAAGGCCTCCACGGCCTCGTTGAAGGCGGGGGCGGAGGACAATTCCTCCTGGCTGATGTGGGTGATCCGGGCGATGCGGGGGTGCAGCCGCAGGTAGTGCTGGGGCTGGATCAGCTGGGAAAAGGAATCCGTCACCCGCAGGTTTTCGTCGATCCGCACCGCGCCGATCTGGATCATTTCAAACAATAATTTGCCGCCCACGCTTTTGTAGGCGGGGGAATGATAGGAAATGGGCTGGTTCCATTCCAAATCCAAAACAATGTATTGCATCGGGGATCATCCTTCCAGTTACTGATCGATTTTATATTGCCGGAACGCGTTTTCCGCCCACAGGTGCATCCGGGGGATCACGGAGAGAATCAGCAGCGCGATGGCGATGCCGAACGGGACCCAGCCCCACCAAAGCGCCAGCCCCGCAAAAACGAACGCCCCCGCCGTCCACGCGGCGAACAGCCGCCCGTAATCCCGGGCGATGGCCGCCCGGTCGTACCGGGCCTGCTCCTTTTCCGTCATGGCGTTGAAGCCCGCGATGAGATTGCAGGCTTTCTCCTTCCGCCGGAAAAACAGCGCGGCAATAACCAGGAACACCGCGCCCGTGGCGGCCAGCGTGATTGCCAGGATCACATTCGTCTCGTTCATGCCGTTTCTCCCCCCAGCGCGCTTTCCGCGGCGGATTTCCCCGCCAGCGCGCCGGTGCACCAGGCAATGTGCAGGTTGTAGCCGCCGGTGTGGGCGTCCACGTCCAGCACCTCCCCGGCGAAGTACAGCCCGGGCAGGCGCTTGCTTTCCATGGTGCCGGGGCGCACGTCCCGCACGTCCACGCCGCCCCGGGTGACGATGGCCTCTTCGATGGGCCTCAGGCCGCATACCGTGAGGGGCAGCGCCTTGAAGGCGCCGGCCAGGGCGGCGCGCATGGGGGCGGTCACCTGGCTGCATGCCGTTTGCCCACACAGGCCGCACAAGGCCGGGAACAGGGCGGCGAAGCGCTGGGGCAGCATGGATTGCAGCACGGAGGAAAGCTGCTTCTTCCCCCCGGCGGCGAGCTCCCGCACCAGCCGCGCGTCCACCTGTTCCTTCGTCAGCCCCGGCTTCAGGTCCACCGTGATTTCCGCCCGGCCGCTTTCCGGCAGGTGGGCGGAGCATTCGATGGCCAGGGGGCCGGATACGCCGAAATGGGTGAAGAGCATCTCGCCCACTTCGGAATATATCATTTTACCACAGGACCGGGCGTGAAGGCAAACATTTTTGAGGGTCAGCCCCTGCAGCTCGGCGGGCCACTTTTCCTCCGTGACCAGCCCGGACAGGGAGGGCCGCGGCGCAGCGATCCGGTGGCCCGTTTCCCCGGCCCAGCGGAAGCCGTCCCCGGTGGAGCCGGTGGCGGGATAGGAAAGCCCGCCGGTGCAGACGATGACCCGCCTGGCGGCCAGGAACCGCCCGTCTGCCGCCTCCGCGCGGATGGCCGCGCCGTTTTCCGCGGCCACGCGCCGGATCTCCGTATGCAGCAGGATGCGCACCCCGGCGGCGCGCAGGCCCTTTTCCAGCGCTTTCGTTACGTCGCTGGCGTGGTCGGATACCGGGAAGGCCCGGCGGCCGCGCTCGATTTTCGTTTCGCATCCCAGCTCCCGGAGCAGGGAAAGCAGGTCCTGCGGCATCAGGAGCCCCAGGGCGCTGTATAAAAACCGTGGGTTCCGGGGCACTTCCCGGAGGAATTCCTCCTGATCCTGGCAGGCGTTGGTGACGTTGCAGCGGCCCTTGCCGGTGATGTACACTTTTTTGCCCAGCTTTTCATTCTTTTCCGCCAGCGTCACCCGGGCGCCGGCGCGCGCAGCAAACAGCGCGGCCATCATCCCGGCCGCGCCGCCGCCGATCACCAGTACGTCGGATGGGTCTGTCATCATAGCTCAAAATCCTGCAGGGCGGGCCCGAAGGCCGCGTTATGGTCGGCAAAGGCGCCCAGGAACGTGCAGGTCACGTGCCCGGCGCGCATGAGGGCGTAGTCGCTGCCCTCCTCCGGCTCTTCCATGGGCACGCCGGAGGTGTCGTTGGCGGCAATCCACAGATAGGTCTGTCCCAGGGGGCTGACGCGCTTTTCGTAGCCGTCCTGGTAGTAGGCCTGGCTCAGAGGGCAGACCCGCAGGGGCTTCCATTCCTCCGGGGGAATGGCGGGGGCGTTGATGTTGATGAGGGTGAAGCGGGGCAGCTTCGTATCCCGGAACCGTTCCGCCATGCGGATGGCCAGGTCCGCCAGCCGCTCCAGCATCCGGGCGTCCGCCCCCACCATGATGGATACGGCCATGGCGGGCATATACAGCATGGCGGCTTCCCGGGCGGCGGCCACGGTGCCGCTGTAATAGGTGGCGCTGCCGGCGTTTTCGCCCCGGTTGATGCCGGAAATGCAGAAATCCACGGAATCCCCCGTCAGATCCGGCACCACGCGCACGCAGTCCGTGGGCGTGCCTTCCACGGCGTAGGCCCGCACGCCCTCCCAGGGGATATTGTGCACCAGCAGGGGGGTGCGCAGGGTGATGTGCTGGCTGTTGGCGCTGCACTGGCCCATGGGGGCGCTGACGGTGACCCGGTGGCCCCGGCGCAGGGCGGCGTCCGCCAGGGCGCGGAGGCCCTCGGCGTGGATGCCGTCGTCGTTGGTAAGCAGGATGTGCATTTTGCGCTCCTTCCTCAAAATCAGCTTCCCTGCCATTATACAGGAAAAACCCGTCCGGCGCAAGCATGCGGCGCGATCCCGGGCGCATATCCTGCCCCGAGGGGAGGAATGAGCCATGGAAAAGGGATACGGAATGCTGCGGGGCCGGCAGGGAGCGGCGGGATACGTGCGGGCCGCGGGGGAAAACAGGCGCGTTTTCGCCCGGGGGCTTCCGCCGGGGGCGGAAGCGGCGCTGTGGCGGATCGAAGGGGAAAAGGCCTGCCGCTGCGCGGGCGGAAAGGCGGACCGGGAAGGAAACTGGGCCGGGGAGACCCACGGGGCGGGCCCGCTGTTCGTGACGGCGGCGGGGCGCGTGATCATGTGGGAGGAGGGGACTTCGGCGGAGGAAAGCTATTTCCGGTGCTGCGGCGCGCTGAAAAAAGCGGCGGAAAAGCCGCAGAAAAAAGGGACGCCGCCGGCGCCCCCGGAAAACCCGGTTCCGGAAGAAAAAAGGCCCGTGGAGGGCCCGCCCGCGCCCCGGGAAACGTCGGCAGCGCCGGAACGCCCCGCCGTCCCGGAACCGGCCCGGCGCGCGTCGGCGGATACGCCGCCGGTGGACGCCCTGCCCGTTCTTTCCTGGCCCCGGGGAACGGAGGAACTGCGGCCGTTTTTCGAGCTGCTGCCGCCCTTTTCGCCGTTTTACGCCCCGGGATGGCGCTTCGTGCGCGCGCCTTCGCCCCTGCCGGGCACGGCTTACTGCGCCCTGGGGCGGTACGTCCGGGACGGACGGGTGCGACGGATCGCTTACGCCCTGCCCGGCACCCCCTACCGGCCCCCGGCGGAGCTGCCGGGGTACCGGTATCATCTGGGCTATTGGGTGCTGGAAAAGGAGGCGACGTGAGAAGGCCCGGCCGCTACGCTTCCACCCGCCGGTACTCCAGGTGCCCGCCGGGCACGCCGATGCCCACGCCGTCGAAAGCGAGGGCGTCCGCCTGCCAGGTGAAGGCGCCGTCCAGGGTGAGGGGGGAATCAGGGGAGCGAAGCGCCACGCGCAGCTTGCCCTCCTGACAGCCGTAAGCGCCGAACAGGCGCACCGTCGTATTTTCGTCCATGGGCAGCATGGCGGAAAGGCCGGCCTTGCCCCGGGGCAGGTACAGGCGGATCAGCGGCCGGCCGGGGAGTTCCAGCCGGAGCTCGATCTGGTCCAGCAGCGCCCGGCGCATGGAAAGGCGGATGCGTTCCCCCTGCTGCACCATTTCAAAGACGCCGTTCGGCAGGGGCAGGCCGCTCCCGTCGTCGGCGGGGAAATCATAGCGAAGGGCCGCGATGCGCTTTCGCAGATCGGCCTGTTCCCGCTCCGTGCCCGCCGGGGCGTCGAAGGCGGGGAAAATGTGCTCCCGGATCAGCCGGAATTCCGCGCCCATATCGCCGGCGGCGCAGGTGACGGCCAGCACGGCGTCCCGCTTCTCATCCACGATGCAGGCCTGGCCCATGGCCCCGTCGCCCCGGTAGCGGCCGTCCATGCAGCGCCAGAACTGGAAGCCGTAGCCCTGGGCCCATTCGTTGCCTTCCTGGGGCTGGCCTTCATAGTTGGCGATGTGCTCCCGGGTAGCCAGGTCCACCCAGCCTTCGGGCAGTACCTGCTTTCCCTGCCATACGCCTTTCTGCAGCAGGCACTGGCCGAAACGGGCGATGCTGTCCGCGGACAGATGCAGCCCGAACCCGCCGCAGCACACCCCCTGGGGGCTCTTGTCCCATTCCGGGGTTTCGATGCCCAGGGGAGAGAACAGCCGGGGGATCAGGTAATCCCGCACGGTTTCGCCCACGGCCTTCTGCACCATGCAGGAGACCAGGTAAGTGCCGAAGGTGTTGTAATGAAAGCGGGTCATGGGGGGATGGACCAGCTTGTGGCTGAGCACGTGCCGGGCCCAGGTGACGCCGGGATCATAGGAAGGGGAATCGGAGGCCTCCTCCAGGCCGGAGCCCATCGAAAGCAGCGTTTCCACCGTGACGCAGCGCAGCTCCTCCTCCCGCCCTTCCGGGATCTCCTCGGGCAGCACCTCGGTCACGCTGCTGTCCCAGCGCAGCTTTCCTTCGCTGACGGCGAAGCCCGCCGCCGCGCTGGTGAAGGATTTGCTCAGGGAAAACAGGGCGTGGGGCGTTACGTCGTCATAGGGGGAAAAGTTCATTCTGCACACGGTTTTTCCGTGGCGCAGCAGGATCAGGCTGTGAAACTGCACCTGGTCGCGGATCTTTTCCCATGCGTCCAGGAACCGGATCAGGCCCGCGGAGGAAACGCGCGCCTCCTCCGGCGAGGACCAGGCGGGAAACTGAAAGGAACCGGGCATATGGGCACCTCCCCAAAGCTGTATTTTTTTTCTGAAAACAGTTTACCGCAAATCACCCTCCCCGGCAAGGGGAAACGCCGCCTTTTCCGGCCCGGGAGTATTGAAAAATCCGTAATCCGGGGAAAATCCCCGGAGGAAGGCCCTTGAAAAAAACGCCCGGGAGGGATACAGTATGCCTGTATAACGCACAGGACGGGAGGGGCATACCATGTATCAGGCAAAGGGCAGATGGGCGCTGATTACCGGCGCGGCCCGGGGCATCGGCTATCTGACGGCAAAATTCATGGCGGAGCAGGGCTGCAATCTGATCCTCCACAGCCGGGATCTTTCCCATACGGAAAAGGCGCTTGCGGAAGTGCGCGCCCTGGGCGTACAGGCCCGGGCCGTGGCGGCGGACCTGAACGATCCGGACCAGGTAAAGCGGATGCTCGGGGAAATCGACGCCATGGGCGTGGACGTGGACATCGTCTTGAACAATGCGGGATTGCAGATCGCCTACCGGACGGAATACTTCGATACCCCCGTCTCCGATTACGAGATCAGCTTCCGGGTGAACACCATTTCCCCGGCCATGATCTGCTATCATTTCCTGCCGAAAATGATCGCCCGGGGCACGGGGCGGATCGTGAACACCACCAGCGGCATCCGCCTGGAGCCGCAGCAGGCGGGCTACTCCGCCAGCAAGGCGGCCCTGGACAAGATCACCATTGACCTGGGCTCCACCGTCCAGGGCACCGACGTGCTGATCAATCTTACCGATCCCGGCTGGTGCCGTACGGACCTGGGCGGGCAGCACGCTCCCAACGCCCCGGAGAGCGCCATTCCCGGCATCGCCGTGGGCGCGTTCGTGAACGACGGGAAATCCGGAAGGTATCTGGGCGCGCAGAATTTTGCGGGCATGGCCCTGGAGGACGCGGTGAAGAAAGCCGAAGCGGAATTCGACAGCCCGTATTGACCGCAGACCGGAAAAAAGCGGAATTGTGATTCCGCTTTTTTTCGATCCATCAATTTCTTGCAAAACGGCATTTTCGCCAGCGAAAACGCTCCTTTTGCGGCCAGAAATTGATAGCGGAAGCAAATTTCATTTGCTCCTCTGCGACGTACATGCCGCCGCCTGCGGATGACAATCGAAGGGGCTGCGGCCCCGGTTACATTCATTGAGCGATAAAATACAAAAGGACGCAATTTCACCGGTATGGTGTATCATTGCGCCCTTGTTTTCTATTCTTCCCCATGATATGATGATAGCGACTAATCGGGATTTGTGGAGGTTGCAAGTGAATAAGATCAGAATGATTGCTGACCGCGAAACGAATTATATATATCATATGCTATCAGTAGCCAGGTGCGGTTATGACAACGACTATGGTGCAAAATATCGCGGTGATTATCCGGAGGAAGATCTTGCTACGATAAAGAAGCATGAGCGCCTGATTACGTGCGCAGGGGGATCACACTGGGGAGAACTGTATACCCTTATGCTTTGCTATCCTGCTGCGCAATGGGCTGGAGACGCAAAATCGTATTATCAGGAGATTATCCGCCAGGCTGACAGCGGAGACGTTCCAGAGCATTTTCATGCTCTTGTCCCAGCTGCGCGGGAAATAGCAGATGTCATGGTCAGAAATTACGATCACTATATCAACGATATATGGCCGGAGGACAAGAAATCACTGGAAGATTACATTGCCCAAGTGATGCCTCTTTTTGAGCAGAGTGACTTTACCGATCGGGCGGAGACAGTTGTGGGCTGTACATTATCTGTGGAAGCATTTCATCCATCTATGGTCACATCGATTCAACATGGTGCTGAAGCCATAGATATTTCTGAAACACATGACATTTTCGGAATTTGCCGGAGTCCGGAAGACAGTTTCCTTTTTATCGGACATGAGTTTATTATCTACCTGCTGAAACAGGCGTTACGGGAAGAAGATGCTTTTCGGCGTTTTGAGACTTGGGAACCGACAGAAGCATTAGCGGAATACTATCTGAAGAAACTAACCGGGAATACGCTCTTTGGCGGAGTGAAAAAATGGATCGAACTGTATTCTCAGTGTTCAGAAAAAGGGAAACCGTCCGCTGCCGAATTATACAGAAAGGCCCTTACGAAGTTGATTCCATGAGAGGATAATTGGCAGCTGCTTGCCATCATTATATTGATGATTACATGGAAGGAAAAGAAAAATGGACAGCATGCTGATAATTACCGATCCGAGAATAAGGAATTTGATCAAAGAAGCAATGAGAATAGCCATTGAAGAAGACCATGACTTCAAGTATTATCGAATCAGTAGAGCGTGAAATTCCAGTTTGTCGGGACCTCGATGATTCAGAAAACCGGAAGTTAATCTGACAAATTCCAGTTTATCGCTTTCTGAACGCAGCCCCTTCGATGCATCCCCCGGATTATTTGACAGACTAAAACGCCCGCCGGCGGTATGCCGGCGGGCGTTTCTTATGGATTGGATTTACCAGGGCTGCTGCGGCTCCTGAGGCCGGGGTGCCCGGGGCTGCTGCACGCGCTGCATCATGCCGCGCTTGTAGAACAGGATGGGCAGGAACAGCGTGCCCACGGCCGCCAGATCCACCACGGAGAACAGGATGGAAAGGACGATCCTCGCCGCATCCGCGCCCCGCGGGCAGAAGTGGACGATCAGCATCACGTCGCACAGAATGACGGCGGCAACGCCGGTCCCCAGCCCGACGAAAGTCAGGATGGTCTTCCATTTGGTGCTGACGCCGTTGCCATGGAAGAAATAATGCACGCCGATGCAGGCCAGGCACACGAGCTCCAGGAAGAACAAGAACGCCGCGATCACTTCGCCGAACGCAAAACTCTTTTCGCTGAAGAAATTTGCGATGCTGCCGGTGACGTACATCCGGAAGATCACGCCCAGGGCCACGGTCAGGATACCGATGGAGAAGAGCTTGTTGGGCCGGTTCAGCATGGCGCCGATCAGCATCAGCACGCCGCCCGCCACGGCGAAGATCGCATACAGGATCTGCCAGGTGAGCCAGGAAGTTTTCAGCACTGCGGAGCTTACGATGCCCAGGATGAGGCATGCCGCCGCCAGCGAGGCCAGCACGATGCACAGGCTCTTTACCATCTTCACCGGGGGATAGGGCTCGCCGGACTGGATGATGGCGGGCTGCTCCTGGAACACCCGCATGCCGGGACGGTAGAGATACAGCCCGGCGTACATCGCCAGCGCGGAGATCAGGCCGATCAGCAGGTAAATCAGCGTGCCCGCGGCAAGGTCGGATCTCTTCGCAAAGCCCACGATGGCGCAGGCCAGGATGGTGCCGACGGCCAGGCCGCAGCCGGAAAACACGGCGATCTTCTTAAAGAGCGCGTTGATGCCGTGGCCGCGGAGCACATAGTACAGGCCGATCACGATGACGGCGACCACTTCGAAGCCGTAGGTGATCCAAGGCCAGATGAAGCCGTAGAGGTTAAACCCGCGGAGCACGGAAGGGGCAGCGACGAAAACGCCGATGGTGACGATCAGGGGCTTTTTCAGCAGCGCCCCCAGCAGCATCAGCACCGCGCCGGCCAGCATCAGGATGCTGAAGGCCAGTTCCAGGCCGAAATGCCTGTTCCAAACGCCGTTGGTGTCATAACTGGCCATGCCCAGGATGTTGCCGATCAGGTTCACCAGCGCCGCGCCGGTAAAGATGGCGAAGAGGACGCCCACGATCACGGGCAGCTTTTCCTTGCTGATGAAGCGGGGGATATCGGAATTGCCGCCGCTGCGGGCTTTGCGGGCCCGGGGCGCAGGCTGGGCCGCGTAGGTGGGCTGCTGATAGCCCTCCTGGGGCGCGGGCGCGGGCTGCGGCGGATAGCCGTAGGCAGGCTCCTGATAGGCCTGGGGGATTTCCGGCTGCTGCGGCACGGCGTTTTCCGCCGCTTCCTGCATGCCGGGATCCTGCGGGGTATTGTAGATTTCGTCCGTCATGTTGAAAAACTCCTTTCAGATGATTCGGAGAAAGCCGCCATTTCACCACGGCCTGCGGCGCAGGGCGGCAGCCGGGGAGAAGGGCGGTCAACGATTGGGCTTGATACCATTCGCATTCTATCGCATACGGGGCAAAAAGTCAAGAAAATGATGGAAGCGGAAAGAAAAAAAGGACATTTTTTCCTCCCGGAATTGACCGGCGGGAAAAATGCGCTTATACTGGGGAAAAAAGCACCGCTCGGGAAAGGAAACGTACGCCATGGACGAAAGATTTGTCAGGACCGGGATGCTGCTGGGGGAACAGGCCCTGGAGATCCTGCGCCGCAGCCGGGTCGCCGTGTTCGGCGTGGGCGGCGTGGGCAGCTGCGCCGTGGAGGCCCTGGCCCGCAGCGGCGTGGGCGCGCTGGATCTGATCGATCCCGACCGGGTGGCGGAAAGCAATCTGAACCGCCAGCTCATCGCCCTGCACAGCACCCTGGGGCAGTACAAAACGGACGCGGCGAAGGCGCGTATCCTGGACATCAATCCCGATTGCCAGGTGACGGTCTGGCGGACGTTTTACCTGCCCGAAACGAAGGGTCAGTTTGATTTTTCCCTGTATAATTACATCGTGGACGCCATCGACACCGTGCAGGGGAAGCTCTCCCTGGCGGAGGAGGCGCAGCGGGCGGGGGTGCCCGTTATCAGCGCCATGGGCGCGGGGAACAAGCTGGACCCGACGGCTTTCCGGGTGGCGGATATTTACGATACCTCCGTATGCCCCCTGGCCCGGGCCGTGCGCACGGAATGCCGCCGCCGGGGCATCCGCCGCCTGAAGGTGGTCTATTCCCGGGAGACGCCCCTGCAGCCCGGATGCGCCGGGGAAGCCCTGCCGCCGGGCAAGCGCGCCCTGCCCGGGTCCGTGGCCTTCGTGCCTACGGTGATGGGGCTGATCATGGCCGGGGAGGTCATCAAAGACCTGACAAACGTCCGATAAAAAAGACGCCCGTTCCGATCGGTTGGAACGGGCGTTTTTTTTGCGGTTATTGCACGTCGGCCGCTTCCTGGCCGCCAATGAGCCGGGCAAAATTGTAGAAGCCCAGATACCACACGCTGAAATCGTGGCCGCCGGGCACGTACTGCACCAGGAAATTGCTTTCGTTCAGCTGGTCCGTCAGCGGCAGCAGCCGGTCCGCCGCGCCGGAGGCGCTGGCATAGGCCACGGCGTCCTCGGTGCCGCAGATGTTGTAGAACATGCGCACCGGCAGCTCCGGATGCTCGTTCAGGTTGGCGGCGATGATCCTGGCGTCGTTGGTGGTGGGAGCGGCGGAGAACACGCCGAAGGCGCTGAACACATCCAGGCATTTGCCGATGCCCAGGTTCACCGTCTGCATGCCGCCCATGGACAGGCCCGCCATGGCGCAGCGGTTCCGGTCCGTGATGTCCACAGAATAACGCTCGGCCATGGCCGGGAGCAGGTCATAGCGCATTTCCTGGTCGAACAGGTAGAAGGAGCTGTAATCCGAGGATCTGCCGCCCCGTCCGTTGGGAGTGACGATGATGAAAGGCCGGATCTCGCCCAGGGCGATCAGGTTGTCCATGATCATCTTCACCCGGGAGCCTTCGCCCGTCATGCCCCATTCGGCTTCGCTGCCGCCGATGCCGTGGCACAGCACCAGCAGATCGTAGGTGTTGGCGGGGTCGTAGCCGTAGGGCAGGTAAACGTAGGCGTGCTTTTCGTAGAGGGCCTGGTCCTCGCTGCAGTAATCGTGGGCCATGTAATCCAGTTTTTCAATGGTCCCGCCCTGCTCGCAGCGGCGGATGTACTTGGCGGGGATGGCGTCCTCGTAGGGCCCGGCGCTCTCCGCCCGGGCGGCCTTGTCCGCGTCGTCCGCGGTGGCAAAGGCCTGCCAGGAGAGGAAGGCGCCCTTGCCTTCCAGGACGAAATACACCGTATGCACCCCGGAGAGCGCCACCGGCAGGCGGTATTCCTTCGTGATCGGGCGGAACACGGCGCTGCCCGCGGGGGCGCCGTCCATGCCGTCCACGAACAGACGGACGGTCAGCTTTTCTTCCTCGGCCGCGGCTGCCTTCAGGCGGATCAGCGTGGCGCCTTCGCCGAAATCGGCTTTGCCCGCGCAGATCCAGCCGCCGTTTTCGCCCACGGCCACGCCGGTGCCGTCGGGCTCGATGCCCTGCTGCTCTGCGAACACCGCGGCGGGGGTCTCCAAAGAAGCGTCCAGCACGTTTTCTTCCGCCAGGACGCCCAGGCACCCGGAAAGCAGCAGCGCGGATGCGATCAGGATGGACAGGATACGTTTCATGGGGATCGGCCTCCTTTTGCTGTCGTTAACTGAACTTATCATACCACATTTTTCCCTTCCGGGCCAACGACCAGAAGAAATAAGCAAATTTTGACCTTTGACGGAAACATTTGAGGAGGAAACGGCATTCTTTGCGGCGGTCAGACGGCGTCTGCCCCCAGGTCGATCCACATCGCTGGGCGCACGGCCAGGTTGGGGACGTGGCCGCAGGAAAAGCCGTTGGTAAAAATCGCGCCCCGGGCGATGACCACTGAAACGGTGGACGTTTCGATCCCGGGCGTCCGCAGCCACCACCAGCAGGCCCCGCCGTCGCCCTTTTCCGCCCCCAGGGCGTAGCAGTACGCCGTGCCGAAGCACTGTCTGTCGCTGTCCGAAGCGAAATATCGGGCGGCCTCCGGGACGCTTAAGAGGAAAACATGATCCTTGGTATTTCTGCCGGGATGGACGCGGGATTCGGGGTTCGGATCCGCCTTTACGTCGGTCAGTAGGATCATCTTTTGATGCTCGGCGCTGAACGCGGAAATGTAAAACGCATCGTTCAGCCAGGATCGCAGCTGGCTGTTGTCCCAGGTGACCGCTTTGTACAGATTCAGTTCGTCGTTGAATTCCCGGGGCTCAAGGCCGTATCTGCTGACGACCAGCGCCTTATTCCCGTCCGTGTCCAGGACGATCCATTCGATCTCTTCCTTGCCGTCGGACGGGTCGTTATCCTGTTCATACCAGCCAAAACGGATCACCGACCCCACCGTCACGGCGTCCAGGCGGGCTTTCTGGATTTGGAACAGGCATTTTTCCAAAAGCGCGGCGCTGTCCGGATCACCCCGGCCTTTCAGCAGGGCGTAGGCCGCCTCATAATCCCCGGCTTCGTACAGCTTTCCGGCCCTTGCCAGCCGCTGCCCCGGGAAGATCACAAATATGAACAGGATCGCCAGCGCGGCGCACGCCCCCGCCGCAAGCACAGCGACGGTCCAGCGCCTTTTGCCTGTGCGTTTCACCATGATGTTCCTCCTGTCCTGACGGTGATTCTCTTATAAAATTATACGGCTTGAGGGCGATGATTGCAATGCCTTTCTGCGGGCCAAAGCGGGGCTTGCGCTTCTTCAAGATATGATGATTGTAATTGAACAATGAGACAATCGCTGGTATAATAAATACAGACGTACAAAATCGATCCGCTTCGCTGACGGGAGGGATTGCATCATGATGATCGGAAAAGAAGAATTGCTGCCCCGGGTCGCCGCGGTGGAAGCCTGCCCGGATTATCAGCTGCTTTTGACTTTCAAAAACGGGGAAAAGCGGCGTTACGACGCGCAGCCTCTTTTTTCCCTGCCCGCTTACAGAAATCTGAAAAACGTGTTTTTTCAGGTTCAGGCGGCGTACGGCACGGCGGTCTGGCCGGGGAATCTGGATATCAGCCCCGACACCCTGTATCTGAAAAGCGTTCCGGTGAATTGAACGTGGGTCATGACAGAAAAAAACATGGACTTGAAACAGCGGTTTCGGTCCGTTTTTTATGCCCCGTGTGGGGTTTTGTGTGGGTTTCTGGAAATTTGGAGGACAGAAAAAAGCCTAAAAAATGGCAAACGAAAACCCCTCCAGCCCTTATAACTCAAGGCTTTCGGGGTTTGGAGCTGATGGCCGGATTTGAACCGGCGACCTCATCCTTACCAAGGATGCGCTCTACCGACTGAGCTACATCAGCGCGCCGCTTTTTGGGCAGCAGGGTTATGATACACGATCCCGGGAAAAAAATCAAGAGGGAAAATGCGAAAAAGACGATTTTTTTTGAGCCGGAAGGCCGGAAGCGGGAAAACGGGCGGAAAAAACGGGCCGGGGCGGGGAGAAAAGCGGGAAAACAGGCAGAATGTTCCCGGCTTGCCTTGATTTTTTCATAATTTCGTTATATCTTTTTGCTATAATAAAAATGAGGCTGTATGCCCTGCCGTTCTCCGTGGGGACGGCTCGTGATAAAAAGGAGCGGATTTATGCTGGTTTTAAAGGATATCGCCAAGGATTATCTCACCGGGGATACCAAGGTGGAGGCCCTGCGGGGGATCGACCTGACCTTCCGGAAATGTGAATTTGCCGCCATCCTGGGGCCCTCCGGCTGCGGGAAAACCACGCTGCTGAACCTGATCGGCGGCCTGGACCAGTACACCCGGGGGGATCTGATCATCAACGGCGTTTCCACCCGCCGCTATACCGACGCGGACTGGGACGCCTACCGCAACCATTCGGTGGGGTTCGTATTCCAGAGCTATAACCTGATCCCCCACCAGACGGTGCTGTCCAATGTGGAATTGGCGCTGACGCTGTCCGGCGTGGGCCGGGAGGAGCGCCGCCGCCGGGCGCTGGAGGCGCTGGACAAGGTGGGCTTGCGGGACCAGATCAAAAAGAAGCCCAATCAGATGAGCGGCGGGCAGATGCAGCGGGTGGCCATCGCCCGGGCGCTGGTGAACGACCCGGATATCCTCCTGGCGGACGAGCCCACCGGCGCCCTGGACAGCGAAACCAGCGTGCAGGTGATGGAGATCCTCAAGGAGATCGCCCGGGAAAAGCTGGTGATCGTGGTGACCCATAACCCGGATCTGGCGGACAATTACGCCAACCGGGTCATCCGGCTGCTGGACGGGAAGGTGGTCAGCGACAGCAACCCCTGCCCGGAGGAGGAAGAACAGGCCCGGGAAACGCCCCGGAAGCAGAAGAGGCCGTCCATGAGCTTCCTCACCGCCCTGAGCCTGAGCCTCAATAACCTGCTCACCAAGAAGGGCCGCACGGTGCTCACCGCCTTTGCCGGCTCCATCGGCATCATCGGCATCGCGCTGATCCTGTCCCTGTCCGCGGGGGTGAACAATTATATCGAGCGGGTGCAACGGGACACCCTGTCCTCCTACCCCCTGGAGATCGACGCCATGACCATCGACATGACGGACATGCTCTCCAGCGTGATGGGCCTGTCCCTGGAGGAAAAGGAGCACGAGGAAGGAAAAATCTATTCCGGCGACCGCATGACCCGGGTGATGAGCGCCTGGATGAGCGGCATCACGGAAAACAACCTGACCGCTTTCAAAAAATACCTGGAAAACGAGGGCGCCGGCATCCAGCAGTACGTCACCGGCATCCAGTACGAATACGATACGCCCCTGACCGTTTACCGCGTGCTGGACGACGGCTCGGCGGTGCAGGTGAACCCCTCCACCGTGCTGGAGGCCAGCGGCATGGGGATGATGCTGGCCGCCGCCTCGTCCACCACGGGGATGTCCCAGGCCATGATGAATTCCTCCATGCGGCAGATGAACGTGTTCGAGGCGCTTTTGGACAATCCGGATCTGCTGGCCTCCCAGTACACGGTGCTGGCGGGGCGGATGCCCGAAAAAATGGACGAAGTAGTGATCATCGTCAATTCCCGGAACGAGCTGAGCGATTATACCCTCTATTCCCTGGGGCTCAAGGACCAGAGCGAATTGAAGCCCCAGTTCGAGGAGCTGCAGCAGGGCCACCCCATCGAAAGCGTGGATATGGAATTCACCTACGACGAGCTGCTTTCCCTGCGCTTCAAACTGCTGGTGAACACGGCGTACTATGAAAAGCAGGGCGTCGCCTGGGTGGACCGGAGGAAGGACGACGGCTTCCTGGACGAAAAGCTGAAGGAAGCCATGGAAATCAAAGTGGTGGGCATCCTGCGGCCCGCCGAGGGCGCGGTGGCCACCTCCATGACCGGGGCGGTGGGCTACCGCCGGGAGCTGATGGAGTACCTGCTGGATACGGTGTGGAACAGCCAGATCGTTCAGGAGCAGCTGAGCGATCCCACCATCGACGTATTCACCGGCCAGGTGTTCGAGGCCGCCAATGTGGACCTGTTTTCCGCCCTGGACGATATGACCGTCAGCGAGTTTTTCCGGAACTACGCCGGCGCCATGGGAATGAGCAAGGAAGTGCAGAGCAGCATCGCCCAGGTGCCGGAATTCCTGCTGAACATGATGAGCAAGGATGATCTGCGCCAGCTGCTCAAGGCCGCGCTGCCGGACGCCCGGGGCGGTACCCTGAAGAAAAACCTGTCGGATCTGGGGGTCAGCGATATCGATTCCCCCGCTTCCATCTTCATCTATCCCAAGAGCTTTGAAGCCAAGGAAAAAATCAGCGAGATCATCAGCGCCTACAACGAATCCGTCCCGGAGGAGGACCGGATCCGCTACACCGATTATGTGGGGCTGCTCATGTCCTCCGTCACCACTATCATCAACGCCGTCAGCTATGTGCTCATCGCCTTCGTGGCCATTTCGCTGGTGGTGTCCTCCATCATGATCGGGATCATCACCTACATCAGCGTCCTGGAGCGCACTAAGGAGATCGGCATCCTGCGGGCCATCGGCGCATCCAAACGGGATATTTCCCGGGTGTTCAACGCCGAGACCCTCATCATCGGCTTCATTGCCGGGGCGCTGGGCATCCTGATGACGCTGGCGCTGGTGGTGGCGATGAACCTGGTGATCCACCGCTACACCGGCATCGCCAATATCGCCGGGCTGCCCGCCCGGGCGGGGGCGATCCTGGTGGGCATTTCCATGCTGCTCACCCTCATCGCCGGGCTGATCCCTTCCCGCCTGGCGGCGAAGAAGGACCCCGTGGTGGCCCTGCGGACGGAATAAAAAATCCTTCGATCAAATGGATCCTCCATTTGAACGACTTAAAACGCCTTTTCCTCTCGTCCCTGCGGGACTCCCGGGCGGAAAAGGCGCAAGGAAAGCATTTTTGCTCCCGCAGGGCATGCTCTGCTTCGCAAAAATGCTCCTCGCAGCGCACAGGTCGCTGCTGCGGATTACAGTTGGAGGGGCTGCGGCCCCTCCAAACCGCCCCGGGGTTCTTCGATTCCCTGGTATTCAATGTTGCTCATTCTTCTATGAGAACCAATATCCCTGTAAACAAAGAGGATATTGCAGATTGGCTTCTGCAACATCCTCTTGTGTTTTCTGTGCTCAGGTTTTCATGGCGCTGCGCAGCCGGGGCGTCAGCAGGGATGCGAGCAGGATCTTCGCCGCGTCCCCGGGCAGGAAGGGCAGCACGCACAAAGACAGGCTTTCCGCCAGGGCGCGGCCCGTAGAGCGCATGAACCACGCCGTGCCCAGGGCATAGCATACCGCCGTGCCGACGGCGCACATGAGGCACCGCCCCGGGAAGGTATCCTGGGCGCGCCGGAAGGGCAGGCCGCAGAGCATGGCATAGGGCAGATAGCCGAAAATATAGCCCGCCGTGGGGCCGGCCAGGGCCGCCGCGCCGTTTTTGAACCCGGCGAACACCGGCGCGCCCACCGCGCCCAGCAGGATGTACACCAGTATGGCAATCCCGCCGTATTTCCAGCCCAGCAGCAGCCCGCACAGCATCACCGCGAAGGTGCACAGGCTGATGGGCACGGGGTCCAGGGGCACGGCCAGCTGGGCGCACACGGCGGTCAGGGCGGCGAACAGGGCGCAGAATACCAGAACGCGGATGTTTTTCATACGGGCGGTCTCCTTTCGCAGGGGGGCGGTTGACTTTCTCCGCCCGGGGTATTATACTGGGGGCCGTCCCGGAAGTCAAGGGCGTAAAACGGGCGGTTTTATCGGGAAAACGGGAAAAGAGGGACGCAGAATGCAATTGAACGAACTGTGGGAAAAAATGAAGAAGAACTGGTTTTTCTCCGCGGCGCTGTGCGCGCTGGGCGGGCTGCTGCTGGTGCTGTTTCCCGAAGCGGCGCTGAATTCCCTGTGCTACATCCTGGGCGGCTTCGCCATCGCGGCGGGGGTGATCCGCATCGTCAGGTATTTCGAGCAGGATCATTCCTGCCCGGTGCTGTTCCAGAGCGATCTGATCGTGGGCGTGTTTTCCCTGGGGCTTGGCCTGTTCATGGTGGGCAATCCCCGGGCGGTGGAAAGCGCAATTCCCACGATTTTCGGCATCCTTCTGGTGGGCTTCGGCATCGGCAATATCCTGCGCGCCCTGGACGCGAAAAAGGCCGGGAACCCGCGCTGGGGCGTGCTGATGGGCATGGCGGCGCTCAGCGCCCTGCTGGGGGCGGTGATCCTGTCCAATCCCTTCGCGGTCATGAGGACCGCCGTGATCGTCATCGGCGCCGCGCTGATCTACGAAGGCGTGACGGACATTGCGCTGGTGTTCTTTTCGGACAGGCACGGCGGGAAATAACGGCGGTTTTCGCGCAGATCCCCTCCCGGCTTCGGCTGCGGAGGGTATTTTTTTGCGGACGGAACACCCGCACAGAAAAATTTTCAAGGAACGCATAATTTTTCCTGGTCCGGGGCACGCTGAAATGCGGAAAGGGGGGAGGAACCGTGCCGGAAGACAGGTGCCTGATCTGCGGGGAAAAGTACCCCGCGGGGCTGCATATCCTGGGCTGTCTGATCTGCTTTCCCTGTGAAAAGCGATTGGTGCGCCTGGCCGCGCCGCCGGAAAAGAGGCGGCGGCTGTGCCGGCTGTACCCGCCCGCGGCCTTGCGCGGCGGGGGGCAGGTGTGATACAATAACATCCGACCGAATGATGGAAGGATGTTTTTTTGTGCTGCCTTACGACGCTGTGATCTTTGACCTGGACGGCACGCTGACCGATTCCGAAAAGGGCATCCGCCTGTGCACGGAATACGCCCTGGAGAAGATGGGCCGGCCCATCCCGCCGCCGGAAACGCTGCGGCGCTTCCTGGGCCCGCCGCTGGCGGATTCCTTCATGCGCTGGTGCGGCATGACGGAGGAGGAGGCCGCCCGGGGGACGGAACTGTACCGGGAAAGGTATATCCCCCTCGGCTGGCGGGAAAACCGGGTGTACCCCCGGATCCGGGCGCTGCTCCACGCATTGAAACAGCGGGGGGCGTACCTGGCCGTGGCCACCGGAAAGCCCCAGCATACCTCGGCGGAGATCCTGCGCTATTTTGGATTGCTTTCGTATTTTGACGCCGTGGCGGGCCCGGACGACCGGGATATGCACGCCGATAAGGCCCATCTGATCCGCCGGGTGCTGCCCAAGGGGAAGAAGGCCGTGATGGTGGGGGACATCGCCGGGGACATCCGGGGCGGGAAGGACTGCGGCATCGACACCCTGGCCGCCCTGTACGGCTACGGCGCGGACGAAGAGGTGCTGGCGGAGAAGCCCACCTGGGCCGCCCGCACCACGGAGGAAATGTGCCGCCTGCTTTGCCCCGGCATGGAAGCGCCCAAGGGCGCGTTCGTGACGCTGGAGGGAGTGGACGGCTGCGGCAAATCCACCCAGGCCGCGGTCCTGGCGGAGCGGCTGACCGATTTCGGCTATGCCGTGCGCCGCACCCGGGAGCCCGGGGGCTGCCCCATCGCGGAGGAGGTCCGGAAGATTCTGCTGGCCAAGGAGGACGGCGGCATGTGCGCCGAAACCGAGGCGCTTTTGTTCGCCGCAGCCCGGGCGCAGCATTTGAAGGAAGTGATCCTGCCCGCGGTGAGCCGGGGGGAGATCGTGCTGTGCGACCGGTTCGTGGATTCCTCTCTGGTGTACCAGGGCGGGGCGCGGGGGCTGAGCGAAAAGTGGATCCGGGAGATCAACCGCCCGGCCTTTGCCGAGGGCACGCCCGACGCCACGCTGTATTTCCGCATGTCCCATGAAAAAGCCCTGGCCCGGCGGTTTTCCGCCTCCCAGCCGGACCGCATCGAGCAGGCGGGGGACGCCTTCCACGCCCGCACCGAAGCGGCCTTTGAAAAGCTGTACCGGGAGGAGCCGGACCGGTTCCTGGCCGTGAACGCGGATCAGACGCCGGACGCAGTGACGGACGAAGCCTTCGGGAAGCTGTTCGCGCGGCTCACGGAAAGGGGCGTCCTGTGATGCGGGTGGTGGTGGGCCTCTCCGGCGGGGTGGACAGCGCGGTGTCGGCGCTGCTGCTCAAGCGCGCCGGGTACGAGGTCATCGGCGTGTTCATGAAAAACTGGGACGAGGAAGGGGAGGACGGCGTCTGCACCGCGGAATCGGACTGGCGGGACGTGCGGGACGTGTGCGACGCGATCGGGATCCCCTATTACGCCGTGGATTTCGCCAAGGATTACTGGGACCGGGTGTTCACCCTGTTCCTGAACGAATACAGGGCGGGCCGGACGCCTAACCCGGACGTGCTGTGCAACCGGGAGATCAAGTTCAAGGCGTTCCTGGATTTCGCCATGCAGGCCGGGGCCGAAAAAATGGCCACCGGGCATTTCGTGAACACAGACGCGGAGGGGCATTTGCTCCGGGGGATCGACCCCAATAAGGACCAAAGCTATTTTCTTTACATGGTCAAATCCGCCCAGCTGAAAAAGACCCTGTTTCCCGTGGGGGGCATGACCAAGGCCCAGGTGCGTCAGATCGCCGAGGAAGCAGGGCTGCCTGTGAGCAAAAAAAAGGACTCCACCGGCGTGTGCTTCATCGGGGAGCGGAATTTCAAAAAATTCCTCCAGGGTTTTCTGCCCGCCCAGCCCGGGGACATGGTGACCCCGGAGGGCGAAAAGGTGGGGCGGCACGACGGCCTCATGTACTATACCCTGGGCCAGAGACGGGGCCTGGGCATCGGCGGCCGGGGGGACGGGCGCAGCTTTTTCGTGGTGGACAAGGATCTGAAAAACAACCGCCTCATCGTGGCCCAGGGGGAGGATCATCCCCTTTTGTATTCCCAGGGCTGCACGGCGGATCAGGCCACCTTCGTTGCGGAGGAATTGCCTGAAAACACCCCCTGCCGCGTGACGGCCAAATTCCGCTACCGCCAGCAGGACCAGGCCGTCACCGTCACCCGGACGGGGGATAACCTGCATTTTGTCTTCGATGCGCCCCAGCGGGCGGTGACCCCGGGGCAGAGCGCCGTGATCTACGACGGGTCCCGGTGTCTGGGCGGCGGCATCATTGACACGGTGGAGCGATAAATGGAGGATAAGGACGATGAAGGACCAATTCAAGGACGTGTATTTCATCAGCGGGTCGTCCTACGGCGGGAAATCCACCATGGTGAAACTGTTGGCCGAGAAGCACGGTGGCATTTGCTGCGGGGAAAACTATCAGGACGAGGTGCTGCCGGAACTGGACAAAAACGAGTTTCCATGCCTTACCTACACCCGGGACCTGAAGGATTGGCATGAATTTGTCCGCCGCACCCCGGAAGAGTACGTCCGGTGGCTCAATGGCGCGAAAAAGGAATGCGAGATCGTGGAGCTTCGCATCCTGCCGAAGCTGATCGGGCAGGGCAAAAAGATTTTTGTGGACACCAATATCAGCCTGGAAACCCTGCGGAAAATCGCCCCCGAGGGCCACGTGCTCATCATGCTGGCGGACCCGGCCGTATCCATCAGCCGCTTTTTTGACCGTCCGGACCCGGAAAAGCAGTTCATTTACAGCCTGCTTCTGGAGGAACCGGACCCGCAGAAGGCGCTGGATAATTACCGGGAAATGCTGACGAGGATCAACAGCCAGGAGGTTTACGACGAATTCCTGCATTCCGGCTTCCCGGTGATCCTGCGGGACGAAAGCAGGACCCCGGAGGAGACCATGCGCCTGGCGGAAAAGATTTTCGGCCTGGCCTGACACAAAAACACACCCGCCGGGAAGCGATGCTGCAGCCCGGCGGGTTTTTGATTGGTTGTATATTTGCTTATTTCAGGAACGCCGTCATCATATAGCCGACCCTGCTGCCGTAGCGCACCTGGGTCCATTCGTCGCCGGGGGTGAGCACGGTGACGGTGGCCCCGTGGGGCACCTGCACGCTGACGTTGCCGCTGACCTTCCGGGGCGCGGTGCGCAGGTTCACGTAATTGCCGTTGTTCTTCACCGTCTTGGTGGGGGAGGCGGACACGCCGCTGAGGCGCAGGTACTTGGTCATAAAGTACCCCACGTTGCCGGTGGCGCTGCCGTACACCTTGGTCCAGGTTTCGCCCGGGGCGATGACCTCGAACCGGGTGCCGTTCTTATACTGGGCGATCACCTTGGCGGTGGTGGAGGGCTGGGCGCGCAGGTTCAGGAACTGGGTGGCTTTGGGATTGTTCACCGTGGCGGTGCCGCGGGTCTGGGGCCGGGGATTGGGGGAGACGCCGCCGCCGGACACGGAAATGAAGGCGGAGTCCATATAGCCTACGGCGCCCTGGACCTGGACGGTCCAGAAAGCGCCGGAAGCGCTGAGCACCGTCAGCGGCGTGCCGGAGGGATACTGGCCGATGATGGTGGAGCCGGTATAGGAGGGCAGGGAGCGCAGGTTCACCTTTTTGCCGTTGGCGGCGTAAACGTAGCCCGTCTGCCCGGAGGGGGGCACGGCGCCGCCGCCGCCCGGGTTTGCGCCGTTCACGGTGACGTATTCGTGCCGGAAATAGCCTGTGTTCCCGTTGATCTGCACCTGATACCAGCCGTCGGAGGTGGCGGCCAGCAGGGTAAACACCGCGCCGTTGTAATAAATGCCCAGGACCGGGGCGGACATGCTGGGGTACTGGCGCAGGTTCAGATACCCGGAAGGATTGGGGTTGCTGACCACGCCGGTGCCGGCGGCGGGCACCGTGGGCGTTGCGGGCGTGGGGGAGGAGGTCAGCGTCAGGTAGGTCTTGCTCATGTATCCGTTCATGGATAAGCTGGGCACATAGACCTGATACCAGTTCCCGTATTCGCTCAGCACGCCCACGACGGCGCCCTGGGGCACGTTGCCGATGACGGCGTATTCCGTGCCGGGGCCGGAGCGGACGTTCAGATCCGGGGTGCCGGTGACCGTGGCGTAGGTGTACACCCCGGGCACCTCCGCCCGGGCGGGCGCCGCGGCGAGGATCAGGCACAGCGCGCACAGCAGCGCGGGAAGCGTCCTTGCAAATCTGCTTTTCATGGCGATTTCCTCCCAATGGATTTGCTTTCACCAATAAAAACGAGGGGGAGCGCTGTTTTCTTCCAGGGATTTTACAGGAATTCCGTGAGCACCCGGTTCTGCAGGTCCATGCCCCGGCGGGTAAGGCGCAGGACGCCGTTTTCATACGTCAGCAATCCGTCCCGGATGGGCGCGTCCATTTTGCTTCCGAAGGCCTCGCGCAGCGTCATGCCGTGCATGCGGAGGAAATCCTCCTCCCGCAGCCCCTCCGTCATGCGCAGCCCCAGCATCACGCTTTCAAACCGCGCCTCCTCCGGGGAAACGGTTTCCTCCTCCGCGGGCGCGCCCGCCAGGTAATCGGACAGGGACGGCGCGTTCCGGTAGCGGATATTCCCCATGAACCCGCAGGCGGCGCAGCCCAGGCCCAGATATTCCCGCCGCTTCCAGCAGTCCGTATTGTGGCGGCAGGCAAAGCCGGGACGGGCAAAATTGCTGATTTCATACTGGACGAAGCCGTTCTCCGCAAGGACGGAGAGGCAGGCTTCGTACATGTCTCTTTCTTCTTCGTCGGCGGGCAGCGTCCATTCCCCCGACCGCACATGGGCGTCCAGGGGCGTGCCCTCCTCCACGATCAGCCCGTAGCAGGACAGATGGGTGGGATGAAGCGCCAGGGCGGCGTCCAGGGTCTCCCGGACGTCCGAAACCGTCTGGGTGGGCAAGCCCAGCATCAGATCCAGGTTCAGGTTCTCAAAGCCCGCTTCCCGGGCCAGGCGGACGCTCTGCTCCACCTGCTCCCAGGCATGGATCCGGCCCAGCAGCCGGAGCAGCCTATCCTGCCGCGCCTGAGCGCCCAGGGACAGGCGGTTCACCCCGTGGGCGCGCAGCACAGCCAAAAAAGCCTCCGTCACCGTGCCGGGGTTGCATTCGCAGCTCCATTCCGCATCCGGGAGGAAGGCAAAGCGCCGCTTCACCGCGTCCAGCAGCCGGTCCATAAGCGCAGGGGGCATTAGCGACGGCGTGCCCCCGCCGATATAGGCCGACGAGATCCGAAGATCCGGCGCGGCGCGGCGGTCCATTTCCGCGATCAGGGCGTCCACATAGGCGGGCATGGCGTCTTCCATGCCGGGGTAAGAAACGAAATCGCAGTACGCGCACTTGCGCGCGCAAAAGGGGATATGAAGATATAAGCCGACGTCCCGCGTCATGGCAGGGCGACGGCGTACACGTCGTTTTCGCAGGCCAGCAGGGCGGTGCCGTTGCTGAGCATGCCCAGATATCCCGTCACAGGGGCGCTGTTCAGCTCCCCGGGCAGGCTGATGGGGGTGAAGCGCCGGTCGGACACGTTCGCCCGGTAGATCATGTCCTGGGAGAAGGCGTAAATGCGGTTCCCGTACAGCGCCGCGCCCACGCAGGGGGAGGGCAGGGAATAGCGTTTGTCCGTTTTCCCGCACAGGAGCCGCAGCTGATTGATGCGGCCGTATTCGTCGGTCTGCCGGGAGGGGGTGAAGAGCAGCATGGCGTCGTTCCCAGCCGCCCGGCTGTCGATCAGCTGCCAGCCGTACACCAGCACCGAGCCGGTGGGCTCCAGCTTGCCCTGGCTGTTGTACTGCCGCAGCTGCCGGGTGCTGATCACGTTCAGCTTCTGCCCGGCGTACACCACGGCGTACACCAGGTTCTGCCCCAGGGAAATGCCGTAGGCGCCGCTCAGGTTCACCCGGAAGGTATTGAGGCTGATATCCGGCACGCTGCCGTACACGTCCAGGGCGGTGGTCCACAGGTAATCGCCGTCGCTGAAAAAGCCCAGATCCAGGAGGATCATATCCCGGTAGGCGTTGGTTTCATTGTCCACGCTGGTGCCCTGCATGTCCTTGATCACCAGGGAGGGGCTGATGTCGCCCCCCAGCACCACCGCCACGTATTTGCTGCCCACCCGGGCGAACTGGATCACGTCGGAGAGGTTTTCGTTGTAGGTGGAATGGCCGTTGCGGTCGATCAGATGCAATTGCGTTCCCGTCCAGGCGGCGATCATGCTGTCGGAGCAGGAAAAGCTGGCGTTGCTGCCCAGGGCGTAGCTCCATCTCTCGCCCCCGTTGGCGGACAGGCAGTACAGCGTCATATTGTCGTAGTACAGCACGGAATTGCCGAAGGGCGTCACGTTCTGGGAGGCCACGCAGCGCAGATGGGAGGCGGAAAGGGGCTTGCTGCCGCCGCCGAACACGCCCAGCCGGGCCAGCACCAGCAGAAATACGGCCACCGCCGCCACGATCAGGATCAGGCGGCGACGGCTGCCGGGCTGGGAAACGGAAGCACGCTGCATAAAGCACCTCCGGGAATCACGGAATTCAGGATCAACGATTCATTATACACTCATTTCCCGTTCCCGTCAAACAGGGAAAGGATATCCTTTTCGGACAGGCGGGTGGGCATTTCCTCCCCGGGGGTGATGAGCCGGTCGAACAGGCGGCGCTTGCGCTGGCTCATCTGCAATACCTGTTCCTCAATGGACCTGTGCACCGCCAGGCGCAGCACCTCCACCTTCTTTTTCTGCCCGATGCGGTGGGCGCGCCCGGTGGCCTGCTCCTCGGCGGTGGGGTTCCACCAGGGATCGTAATGGATCACCAGATCGGCCCCCGTCAGGTTCAGCCCGGTGCCGCCGGCCTTCAGGGACACCAGGAACACGCTGCCCTCCCCGGCGTTGAAGCGCCGGCACAAAAGCAGCCTTTCCTCCGCGGGGGTCTCGCCGTCCAGGTACAGGCTGGAAACGCCTTCTTTGGCGAGGCGCTTTTCCATCAGGCGCAGCATGGAGGTGAACTGGGAAAAGATCAGCGCCCGCCTGCCGGCGGCCAGGGCCCCGGGCAGGATATCCATGAGCATTTCCATTTTGCCCGACTGCCCGTCGTAATCCGGCAGGCACAGGGCGGGATGGCAGCAGATCTGCCGCAGCTCCGTGATGGCGGAAAGCACCTCCGCCCGGCCCCGGGAAAGCCCCCGGTCCCGGAGGATCTGGTGCACCCGTTCGCGCTTCTGCAGAAGCGCCGCGTCGTATATGCGCCGCTGCTCCGGCAGCATATCGGCCATGAGCACGGATTCCATTTTTTCCGGCAGCTCGGACAGCACGTCGCTTTTCAGCCTGCGCATCAGGAAGGGCCGGATGCGCCTGCGCAGGCCCTCGGCGTTCTGGCCGTCGCCCCAGCGGCGCAGGAAATCCGGATATTTCGGCAGGTAGCCGGGCAGCACGAAATCAAACAGGCTCCACAGTTCGCCCGCGTGGTTTTCCATGGGCGTGCCGGTGAGGGCGATGCGGCACTCGGCGCTCAGCTGCTTCACCGCGTGGGCCCCCACGCTCTGCACGTTTTTGATCTGCTGGGCCTCGTCCAGCACGGCGAAGCGGAAGGACACGTCCCGGAGCAGCGCCGCGTCCCGGCGGATCAGGGGATAGCTGGTGATCACCAGGTCCGGCGCGTCGGGGGACAGGAGGGTGCGGATCTGCTCCGCCCGGGCCGCCTGGCCGCCGGAGAGCAGCAGCACCCGCATCTGGGGCGTGAACCGGGCGCATTCGCTGAGCCAGTTGTAGGTAAGCGACGTGGGCGCCACGATGACGGAGGGCTTTTTTTCTTTCTCCGTCTGCATGCAGGCCAGCAGGGCGGCCAGGGTCTGCACGGTTTTGCCCAGGCCCATGTCGTCCGCCAGGATGCCGCCCATGCCCAGGGCGCGCAGGGCCATGAGCCACCGGTAGCCCCGGTCCTGATAAGGCCGCAGGCAGTTTACGGGGGCGTCCGGGGCGTCGTAGGCCATGTCCGCCGCCCGGGCGGCGGGGGCGTCCAGGGCCACGTCCAGGCCGTTTTCCCGGATCAGCGCCGCCAGATACGCCGCCCAGCAGGCGCCGATGGGGCCGCCGGTGTTCTCCCGGGCCTCGTGAACGGCTTCCGCCAGGGGCCGCCATGCGTCATCCTCGCTCAGATCCAGGAATACCCCGTCCTTGAACCGGAAATACCGCCTGCGGCAGCGCAGGGCCTCCAGGAGGGGAAGCAATTCCTCCACGGGGGTGCCCCCGTCGGTGAGCTCCAGGGCCAGCCGGCCGTTTTTCAGCCTCAGCGCGCCGGAAAGCCGGGGCTTCCGGGGGGTCAGGCGGCGGAAATCCTTGCTGAAAAACACCTCGGCGTGGGCGGCGAGGCGGGACGCGCCTTCCGTGACGAAGGCGTAAATCTGATCGGGGGCGTGCAGGTATACCGTGCCCCGGCGCACGTGGAAGCCGGAGGCGGCCAGCTCGTCCAGCACCGCCTTTTCCCCCGCGGCGTCCCTTAGCAGCAGCGTATCCGGGGCGGCGGCCTCCGGGATAAAGGGGTCGATGGAAATTTCCCCGTAGCGGAAGGCCACCCGGGCGGTGACGTCGCCCCCCGCCTTATCCAGATACACCTGGGCTTTCAGGGACAGCCGCACGAAATGGCGCTCCAAGCCCGGATCGATGGCCGCCCGGGAAAAACGCAGCAGGAAGGGAAGCAGGTCCCGGGCCACCCGGGGGCCGTCCTGGGGGCCGAATACGGCCCGGAATTCCCGCCCCGCGGCGTACCGATGCAGCGCCCGGGCCAGCGGCCGCTGCTCCCGGGGCAGATCCAGGCACTCCCCGCCCAGCAGCACGAAGCGGCAATCCGCCGTCAGCGGCAGCAGGGGCGCGGGCAGATCCGCGGACACCGTGACGCTTTGGGGCGTGCCGCTGATGCTGAAATCCACGTCCAGCCCCCGGGCGGCCACCCCCGGCAGGGCGTATACGGCGTTATCGGCATGCAGGGTAAAGGGCAGGTCCTTGAGCGCTTCCAGCACCCGCGCCGCGGCCCGGGGCGGCAGGCGCATCACCCGGGCGTCCATCCCCGTCAGGGCTTTTTCCGCGGGGTATTCGCAGCATTCGGCCAGAATATCCAGAAGCCTGTCCTGCTTCTCGTCGAACCGCATCCATTGCGGGCGGTATTCAAAGCCCTTGCCGAAGGCCAGGCTTTCGCCCTTTTCCCGGCAGGAGAGAAAATGCGGGATGTGGCGCACCACGTACAGCCGGTCCTCCCCGATGCGCAGGCCGACGCGCATGCCTTCCCGGGTCAGGAACAGGGTGGGGGCCAGGCGGATGCCGTCCGATTCGGGCAGCACGCCGCCCACCGCCTCCAGCAGCGCCGGGGCGGCCTGCTGGGCCAGGCGGCCTTCCATTTCCCGCATGGCCCCGCTGTCCAGTGCCGCCAGGGCCGCGGCGATGCCGTGGGGGCAGGGAAAACGCCCGCAGTCGCACCGGACGCCCCGGGCGGTGACGGAGCAGAGATGCTTTTCCTCCCCGGAAACGAGATACACGGTTTCCTCCTTGCTCCGGCGGCTTTCCCGCACCGGCGCACGGTAAAACAGCGCCCGGCCCCGGGCGAAGATCTCCTCGCCCGCCATCTCCCGCAGCCGCTCTTCCGTCAGCATGCAAACATCCTCCTCACAGCGCGGAAAAACACGCGCATCTTTTTATCATTCGCCGCGGAGGGCCGGATTCCTGCCGCGTTTCTGGAAATTTCCGGAAGCGGGGCGGGTGTCCGTTACGCGGTTTTTCGCGCGGCATATCGACGCGCTATCTCCGGGCCGGGCGGTATGCTTTTCCAGGAGGAAGGGCAGATGCGGGTACGGGGTGAAGCGTTTCTTCTGATCAACGCCTGGATGGATTTCCTGGCGCTCTGGATGGCCGCCTGCGTGGGACGGCGGCGGTTCCGCCCGCTGCGGGCGGCGGCGGCGTCCGTGCTGGGCGCGGGGTACGCCCTGGCCGCCTGGACCCTGGGCGGCGCCTGGCGGGGGATCCCGGCCCTGGCCGCCGCGGGGCTGGGCATGGCGGGGATCGCCTTCGGCCGGGACGCGGGGGGCCTTGCGGCATTGACGCTCACCGGCGGGCTGATGCTCTCCGGCGCGGCGGCGTGGCTCTCCGGGCAGGGGATGGGCGCGGCGGGGGTGACGCTCCTGTGCGGCGCCGCTGCGGCGGCGGTATGCGCCCTGACCCGGCGGCGCGCCGTGCGGGGGCGGGGCCGGATCGAGCTGATCCTCAGCGCGGGGGGCAGAACGGCGCGCATGCCGGTGCTCCGGGACAGCGGGAACCTGCTGCGCTTCGGCGGGGGCGGGCTGCCGGTGATCGCCGCGCCGGAAAAGCTGCTCCGCCCGCTGCTGCCCCCGGGCACCGACGTGAGGGACCTGGCCACCCTGCCCCGGGGGTGGCGGCTGATCCGGGTGCGGACGGCGGCGGGGGAGAAGACCGCCATGGCCTTCGTGCCGGATGCGGCGGTGCTCCGGCGCGGCGGAAAATCATTCCCGGTGCGCGCCGCGGCAGCGGTGATGGATATGCCCGGGAAATATGCCCTTGCGCCGGACAGCCTGTTTCGCCCGGCGGAAGAAAAGGAGGGATCCCATGCAGGCCTGTAAAGCGTGGATGCTCATGTTCCTGGCAAGAATGCGGACGGGAGAATTGTATTATATCGGCGGGGCGGACCCTCTGCCCCAGCCGCTGACCTACGAGGAGGAAATGCGCCTGGTAAAAAAGCTGCCCAGGGACGACGGCACGGTGCGTTCCGTCCTGATCGAAAGGAACCTGCGGCTGGTGGCGTTCATCGCGCGGAAATTCGAGAATACCGGCGTGGGACTGGAGGACCTGATCTCCATCGGCACCATCGGCCTCATCAAAGCGGTGAACACCTTCGATCCCGACAAAAAAATCAAGCTGGCAACCTATGCCAGCCGCTGCATCGAAAACGAGGTACTGATGTATCTGAGGCACACCAGCCGGTTGAAATACGAGGTGTCCCTGGACGAGCCGCTGCGCACGGACTGGGACGGGAACGAGCTGCTGCTCTCCGACGTGCTGGGCACGGAAAGCGATCTGGTGTCCCGAGGCCTGGAGGAGGACACGGAAAAGCAGATGCTGGGCACGGCCCTTTCCCGCCTGGCGCCCCGGGAGCAGAAGATCATGCGGATGCGATTCGGCCTGGGCGGGGGCAGGGAAATGACCCAGAAGGAGGTGGCGGACCGGCTGGGCATCAGCCAGTCCTATATTTCCCGGCTGGAAAAGCGCATCCTGTCCCGGCTGCAGACGGAAATGCTGCAATCGTCGTCCTGAAGGGCGTTCAGCGGGCTTTTTCGCGGTCCGCGGCGCCGTGGACCGCCCCGCAGAGGAAAAAGAACACGTAGCCGCCGAGGTAATCGTAGAAGATCAGATAGGCTTCCATCATGTTGGCCAGCGCCAGGACGAGGATCAGTGCGCACAGGCACAGCGGCAGCGCCCGCCCGCCGCGCCGGAACAGGATACGGAACATATCCCGCAGGATCAGCGCGAACCAGGCCAGCATCAGCACGACGCCCGGGATGCCCGCGGCGGCGGCGATTTCCAGCACCTGATTGTGGGAATAATACAGGTTTTTGTACTGTCCGCTGATCAGGGTGATCAGCCGGGGTACCCCCCTGGGCCCGACCCCCAGCAAAGCCCGGGGAACGGAGGAGAAAATCCCCTGGAGGGTATATTTCCAGACCGGCAGCCGTTCGCCGGTCATTTCGCGGCCGGTGGTTTGGGTCAGCTCCCGGGCGCCGTCGGTGGCGGTGGTTTTGGCGCAGGCGGTGTACAGACGGAAAACCGGTTCCCGCAGCAGATAGAAAGCCGCGGCCGCAGCCGCTGCAAGCGCCAGGGAAAGCAGCGCGCGCCGGGGGAAGGGCTGGTTTTTCAGCAGCCGGAAGGCCCCGATGAACGTGAGCGCCGCCAAGCCCGGGAGGGCGGCATAGATGGAGGTCCGGGAATTGGACAGGATCAGCGCGGCGTAGTGAATGGCCAGGGCGGCGCCGTAAACGGCCTTCACGGCGGGGCGCCTGCACCGGAGGATCATCAGGAAGCTGACGAGGAAAAAGAGCATCTCCCAGGCGCCGGTGGTGTTCCGGTTGCAGTTGAGCTGCAGGGAATCGTTGACCATGGCGATATAGCCGCCGCCGGGCAGGCGATAGATTTTCCCCTGAAAAACGACCGCGAGGGCCCAGAGAATGAAGGCCGTCCAGATCAGCATGCAGGCGTGCAGCAGCGCTTTGCCTGGGGACGGCGCTTTTCCCTCTCCGGCGGCGCAGCCCAGGGGAAACAGCAGCAGGCAGGAGACCGCGGCGTTGACGAAGGGCCGGGTGTTGTCGCCCCCCAGGGCGGGGTCCTGCCGGAAGGAAACGGACAGGCAGGAGAGCGCCAGCCACCCCAGGAACAGCAGCAGCAGCGTCTGGGCCGGGCGGGGGCGCGGGAAAGCGTCCCGCCTGAGCATGTACAGCACGGAAAAAACGGCCGTCAGCATCAGCGGGACGTCCATCAGGCGCTCAAGAAGGGTGCTTGCCGGGAAAAAATACCGCAGCATGCCCAGGGCGGCGTGCATCACCGCCGCCAGCATGCCCAGGGTCAGCAGGTTTTTTTTCGTCAGGATCCGGTCGGTCATGGCTCTGTCTCCGTATTGCTTATTCCGCCGGGGAGTACGCGGGGAGGACGCGGAAGGAAAGCAGCTTCACGTCGTTTTCCAAAACCTCCAGGCGATAGCTTTCTTCCGCCGCATCCAGGAGGAATTCGCAGGTGTTCCGGCCCGCGTCCAGGCGCTTTGTGATAGCGGCCGCGCCGGACAGGGTGAATTCCTGGGGGGCATCGCTGTCCATCTCCACCGTGATCCTGACGGGGCAGCCCAGCCAGGCGTCGTTGAGGAGGAGCAGCTCCGCCGGTTTGCCCGCTTTCAGGGCCGTTTCCTCGGTGCCCGTCAGCACGCAGTCCGCCATGCGCCCGCCCCTTTCAAAGCGGACGGCCATGTAGGTGCGGTCTGCGGAGAAGGAGGCGGAAACGGAGGGGGAAAACTGGATCAGCGGATAGGTTTTCCAGTTGAAAACGGCGGCGTCGGCGTCGTGGGTGAGTTTCCCGGCCGTCATCCCCCGGGAGGAGGCGGGCACGAAGGGCGCATACGCGCCCCGGTTTTCCCGCAGGTTTTCCGCGAATTCCGAAAGGGGCACGTGGGATACGTTCTCGCGGCTGTTCACATCCAGCCCGTAATCGCAGCGGGAGGCGGCGAAAACGTACAGATAATCCCGGTATTCCAGGGCCTGCAGGGTTTCCCTGGCTTCGGCGGCCAGGTCCTTAAAGGTGTTGGACGCGGTCACCGCGTAGCCCACAAAATTGCTCAGCACCGCCACGGCCAGGAACAGGAAGCAGCATGCCCGGGCCATGCGGGGGAACGCCGCGTTTTTCCACAATAGATACAGCGAAGCGGTGCACAGGAGCAGCACCGCAGCGCTCAAAACGATATTCGCGTCCTTGATGAAGAGCACCGATAGGCTGAAGAGAAAATGCACGTCCAGGGGCCCGCCGATGCCCGTGGCCGCTCCGGCGAACATGGTGCAGACCGCGGCGTGGGCCGCGATAAACAGACACAGTCCGCTGACGGGCTCCCGCTTTCCGGGGGGCAGTAGGACGGGCGGCTCCCCGGCGGGCAGGAGGCTGCAGGCCAGCACCAGGGGCAGATACATGTCCGCGTAGCGCATGAAAAGGATGCCGGTGTTTTCCGGGCGGTTCACCGTCCAGGCCGTGCCGGTCATGATCAGCAGGGCGCTCAGCAGCGCCAGGAGCAGGAAACGGCGGTCGCTTTCCCGATACCGCCGCAGCCGCTGCAGGGCGTACATAAGCGGCAGCACCCCGCAGCCCAGCAGAAAATAATAGGGATACAGGACCGCTGTGCTGGCGAAGGCGCCGGCGCCCTTGCCCGCGTCGTATTGCAGCTGACTGCCGTATACGGAGAAGGCGGCGCCTTCATAGCCGAACGCATGTTTCGCCAGCGCTTTGAAAAAAAGGATCACCGCCGCCAGGCAGAAAAAGCCCGCCGCGGCGGAAAGCCCGTCCCGCTTCGACCGTTTCCGGACGGCCCCGCCCGCGTGCAGAAGCAGCGCCAGCGCCGCCGGGACCACGGCCCCGGGCTTGGCGCAGTACAAAAGCCCGCCCAGCGCGCCGATCCACAGCGCACGCCCCGGACGGGGAAAGCGCAGATTTTTGTATACGCAGTACATCAGCGCGTAAAACAGCGGATAGATCGCCGCTTCGCTGAAGATCCCCTGGCCCAGGATATAATCCGGCAGCAGCATGCACAGCGCCGCGGTCCACAATGCCTTTTTGTTTTCGCCGTACAGGCCGCGGCACAGCCCGTACACCGGGAACACGGACAGGGACATGATCAGGATGTTCCACAGCTGGATCAGGCGGTAATAATCCGTCCCGGCGGGAAAAAGGCGGTAGATCGGGGCCAGGAGCAGGGGATACACCAGATAATTGTACAGCGCCGGCTGCCCCAGGTACAGCAGCCTTCCTTCCGTGGCGATGGAACGGCCCAGGCTGGCGTAAAGGTATTCGTCGATCCGCACCGTGGGGTAGGCGCTGGTGAAAAGCGCCAGGAGGAAGCGGACCAGCACGCAGGCGCAGTACACCCCCATAAGGAGCCATCCCGTCCGCGGCTTTTTCAGGTGCTGCTGCAAACGATCCATCCTTTCGGAAAGCGCGCCGGCGCCGGCGCAGAAGGGCTTACACGTTGATTTCCCCGGGCTTTACGCCGCCGTCCGGATTGGCGTCCAGCAGGGGCCGGATCACGGCCTCCAGGTATTCCCGGGTCTGCTTTTCGGCGCAGCCGATATAGTTTTCGGGCTGCAGCGCCGCTTCCAGGGCGGCTTCGTCCGCCTGGAAGGCCGGGTCGGCGGCGATGCGGGAGATCAGATCGCATTCCCTGCCTTCCATCTTCACCGCATTGGCCGCGGCCATGGAATGCACGCGGATATGCTCGTGCAATTCCTGCCGGTCGCCGCCCCGCTGCACCGCGTCCATGAGGATGTTTTCCGTGGCCATGAAGGGCAGCTCCTCCCGCAGGTGCTTTTCGATCACCTTGTCGTACACCACCAGGCCGGAGGCGATGTTCAGATACAGGGACAGCACCGCGTCGGCGCACAGGAAGCCCTCCGCCAGGGACAGCCGGCGGTTGGCGCTGTCGTCCAGCGTGCGCTCGAACCACTGCTCCGCGGCGGTCATGGCCCCGTTCTGGGCGTTGGCGATGAGAAAGCGGCTCAGGGCGGTCATGCGCTCGGACCGCATGGGATTGCGCTTGTAGGCCATGGCGGAGGAGCCGATCTGGTTCTTTTCAAAGGGCTCCTCGATCTCCTTTTTATGGGCCAGCAGGCGGATGTCGTTGGCGAATTTGTGGGCGCTCTGGCCGATCTGGGACAGGGCGCCGAGGATGCGGCTGTCGGTTTTGCGGGAATAGGTCTGGCCCGAAACGGGCACGGCCTGGGCAAAGCCCATTTTTTCGGAAATCAGCCCATCCAGGCGCTTCACCTTTTCATAATCCCCCCCGAACAGTTCCAGGAAGCTGGCCTGGGTGCCCGTGGTGCCCTTGCAGCCCAGGGGCTTGAGGGTGTTCAGGCAAAAGTCGATCTCCTCCAGGTCCAGGGCAAGGTCGTTGAGCCACAGCGTAGCGCGCTTGCCCACGGTGGTGGGCTGGGCGGACTGGAAATGGGTGAAGGCCAGACAGGGCTGAGCGGCGTGAGCGTCGGAAAAATCCGCCAGCGCCCGGATCACCTGCAGGATCCGCCCGCGGATCAGCGTCAGCGCGTCGCGCAGGATCATTACGTCCGCGTTGTCGCCCACGTAGCAGCTGGTGGCCCCCAGATGGATGATGGGCCGGGCCGTGGGGCACTGTTCGCCCCAGGCGTGAATGTGGGCCATGACGTCGTGGCGCAGCTTTTTTTCGTATTCCGCGGCCCGGTCGAAGTCGATATCGTCCACGTGGGCACGCATTTCGGCGATCTGCCCGTCCGTGATGGGAAGCCCCAGCTCCTTTTCCGCTTCCGCCAGGATGATCCACAGCTTCCGCCACAGGGAGAACTTGTTCTGCGCGGAAAACAGGTACTGCATTTCTTTGCTGGCATACCGGGTGGAGAAGGGGGAGAGATAGCCGGCGTTGTCCTGGCCCATGGAAACGACCTCCGTTGCGTTGAAATCACATCTGTGTATTATACAGGAAAACCCTCCCCGGCGCAAGATGCGGGGAGGGAGAAAACACAGCCGGTTTTCATTCGGTTTCATTACCGGCGGAGAGGGACTTCAAGGCCGCATCCATATAGGGCCGGGCGGTTTCGTCGTCGGGCTTAATCCACATGAAGGAACCGTAATAGCCGTACCCCTGGTACACAAAAGCCACGTTCCTGATGAAAACATCCGCCTCCTGATCGGACACCCAGGCTTCCACGCCGCCCAGGCCTTCCAGCGTCACGGGATACGGTTCCCCCGAATTGCCCCGATAGGACTGAAGGAACCAGGTCAGCAGGTCTTTTGTGTTTTCCGGCGACACGGGCATGGTGTACATCAGCTGGATCAGCCACCGGCCGCCGCCCTTCTCCAAGGCAAAGGCGGTTTGCGGCAGCAGCATGTCGGAGAGCATGACGGGGTTCCAGGCGTCGTCCAGCTTGATTTTCAGGCCGTGCTCGGCGCTGACGAAGCTGCCGTCCGCTTCCCTGGTCTGACGGATCTCCATGAGGTCCTTTTCCCGCTGGGCGTCTGCCCGGAAGGAGCGCATCAGCGAAAGCATGGCCTGGTCCTGCTCTTCTGTCGGGGCGCCGTACAGGCACAGATTATAGCCGAAATCATCGGTGAACGCCTCAAACCACAGGGCATGCTGTACGCTGCCGCGCATCAGCTGCCAGCGCAGGGAAACGCCGCCCGGCAGGGTTTCTTCCGCGACTTCGGTTTCAGTGTAGTCGCCGCCGCACAGCGCATACATGAGGGAAATATAGCTGTTCAGCTTTCGGGCCGCGCCCTGATCGTATTCGCCGATGGGCGCGAAGTTGGCATACACCAGATGGGGAAAACCGCTCACCTCGTACCGCAGATCGGAAAGCGCGTTGCCCGTGTTGGGCCCCGCCTCCGCATCGGCGGGGATCTCCACGGAGAAAAGCCCGAAGGCCATTTCCAGGCGTTTTCCAGTCTCTTCCGACAGCGCGGGGCGGAAGCTTGCGAAGCCGCACAGGACGGCGGCAGCCAGGATCAAAGCGAAAGCCCGTTTCATGAAGAACGCTCCTTTCAGGGAACGATTATAGATCTTTCAGGTATTCGGCTTTGCGCTCGTTCCACAGGAAGAGGGTTTCCTCTTCCTCCAGGGGCGGAAGATGCAGCAGGTCACTGACGGTGACCAGCACATACCCCCGCTGCACCAGGACGGGGATCACCGTTTCCAGGCACACGTAATCCTTTTTCCGGGCGTGAAAGAGCAGGATGCTGCCGTTCTGCACCTGGGAAAGCACCTCCTCCGGATCGGTGGAAGCGATCTCCCAGTGGATCACATGGCTGTAGCCCACGATTTTCAGCACCCGGCGCAGGGCCTCGTTGTTGCTGCCAAACGGCGGGCGGAGGGTGCGCAGCGGGTAATGCCGCCCCAGCAGCTGATCCGTCACCTGCTGGGGGTATTTGCTGTAAAGCGCCATATTGAAATCGGACAGCTTTGTCATTTTCAGGTGATGGTGGGTGTGGGTGCCGATCTCGCTGGAGGAATCGGCGATGGCCTGCCATAATTCCCTGTCCCCGGGCTGCAGCTTTTCTTCCTTGAGCAGATCGCCCACGGGATAGAACGTCATGGCCCCGCCGTACCGGCCGATCAGCTTCCACGCCGCCTCCACCCACTGGAATTCGTAGCAGTCGTCCATGGTGACCGCCACTTTGGGGACGGACCGGTCGCCGTGGTGGACGACGAAGGGCCAGGGATCGTTTTCCTGCCAGTCCATGCCGTTGCTTTCCGGCGCCTTTTCCGCCAGGGCGGCGGGCAGCGCAAGGAGCAGGCACAGCGCCAGGCAGATAACGCGTTTCACGGCGCGGCTCCTCATTTCAGCGGACGGATCAGGATCAGCGGGGTCAGTTCGTCCCCCTGGCCGGAGGGGTTGTCCTGCATGGCGTCCTGGATCTCCTCGTCCGTCAGCGGGAAGCCGTCGGATTTGCCCAGCTGATCCCGCTGCAGGTCGTTGGCGTCCATGAGCACCACGGGGATGCCCGTTTCCTTGTACAGCGCATTGCACAGCTCCACGGGATTGTCCGGGTTGATGAGGGCCATTTCCTTGTATACGTCGAAGCTGGAGCGGAAATAGAATCCGTCGATGCCGCCCACGCCCTTGCCGCAGACCTTGTAGAACACGCCGTGCTTGCCGAAGGGCTTCGTCACGGCGGACAGGAACGCCGCCCACAGCACCCGGGGAAGACCGCAGATGTCGATGACCAGCTGCAGCTTATAGGGCTCGTGCATGCCTACGCCCGTATGGTTGATCCCCGCGAAGCGCCACAGGAAATTGGCCCAGAAGCCGGGATGCACTTCGTCCCGGGTCTTGACCGATTCCACGCACATGCACATGACCTTGGCGCCGAAGGACAGCACGTCGCCCTCCCGGTACAGGGGCCGCACGTACTTTTCCACCAGCTCCTTCTGGCTTTCGCCCCGCTGGACGAAATGGGTCTGGATGGCGAAGCGGTCGTACTTCCTGCCGTTTTTGCCCTCCACCGTGCCGCGGTCGAAATAAACGACGCCGTTTTCCTCGCGGCGCTGCGCCTCCAGGTTCCGGGACGGGATGATGCCCATAATCATGACCTCCAACCGTGGTAAAAATTCACTCTATTTTACACCTGCGCGGCATGCTTGTCAACGCAAAGGCATAGACTGGGCAGGGAGGGATGCGCGATGGGACGGGAGCAGCTGACGGCGCTGGCCTGGACGGGGATCCTGCTGACTGCGATGCTGGCTTTTTCGCTGCGGGGAAGGCCCGCCTCCCGGGGCAGCCGGGCGCTGCGGCGGGCGTTCTGGAGCCTGATGCTGCTGTGGGGCGGCGGCATGCTGGGGGGCGTTCCGCTCTCGGCGCTTTCCTGGGCGCTCACCGCATGCCTGGGCCTGCCGGGATACGCCGCGGCGGCGGCGCTGGCCCTGCCCTGATCATTGCTCCAGACAGCGGACGGAGAGGCGCACCTCGATCTCGGCGTCGGCGTACGCGGAGGAAAGGCCGCGGCCTTCCCACGCCTCCAGGGTGAGGAACTGCCCCGCGGCGGCGGCGCTGAAGCCCAGGGCGTCGCAGCCCAGGGACTGGAGACGGACAAGCACGTCCCGGATCTCCCCTTGCAGCGCGCCCGCCAGGGCGTCCGGGTCCTCAAGCGCGCCCGGCGGGCAGTGGGCGTCGCAGGCCAGGGCCACGGTGAAGCGGGCCGGCGTGCGCGTCAGGTCCGCCGTGAGACGGGCGGGGGCCCGGGCGGTGATGCGCAGCAGCGCGCCGGACGCGGCGGTGAAGGGGAAAAAGCGGATGTTGCCCTGGATCAGATGGATCAGGGCCATATCGTACCCCGTCAGATACCCGGCGACGCGCTCCCCGTCGGTGGCGACGGCGCCGAAAAGCTCGATATTTCCGGCCCCCTGCCGGGGCAGATCGCCGGGCAGGGCGTCCAGGGCGCTGGGCCCCTCCGGGGCGTCCGGGGCCTTTTCCGCGCTCACCGCGCCCAGGATCAGCAGCGGGTCCGTCTGGCCGCCCCGCAGATCCCGCAGCACGCCGCACAGGTCGGCGTCGGGGGTGAAGCCCTTGCCGGCGGAATCGGCCAGGGTGCTGTCCGTATAGCGGCTCAGCCGCACCCCCAGATCCGGCTTCTGGGCGTCGATCATGGCCTTTGCGCTTTCGGTGCACACGATGAGCGCCGCTGAGCAGCGCAGCCTGGGCACGGCGTCGATCTGCTCCAGCAGCGGCAGCAGCGGGCCGGACGCCGCCTCCTTTCCCAGCACGATTTCCCGCACCTGGGTGAAATTCAGCTTCCGGGGGGCGGCCGCCCGCAGCATGGACAGCGCCCCGGCAAAGCCCCGGCCCCGGGCGGAATACAGCAGGTATCCGCCGCTTTCGTCCTTTTGGGACGCCGAGGCCGCGGAGGGCACCTTCACCGTGAGGACGGTTTCTTCGCCCTCCGCGTCCACCCCCAGGACGATCACCAGCAGCTCGTCCTCCAATTGGCGGCTGACGCAGCCGCACAGCAGCGCGGCGCAGGCGGCGAAAAGGATGAGCAGGCGTTTCATTCCTTCTCCTTTCTGCGCAGGCACAGGCACACTGCCGCCGCCGTCACCGGCGCGGCCCGCCAGGGCCCGGCGCAAAGGAGCAGGGCTTTGGTTTCTTCTTCCCGGAAGGCCACGGCAAGGGCCGCGAGCAGCAGCAGCACCGCCGCCGCGGCGTTTTCTTTTCCCGTTTTTCCCGCGTTTCCCGCCAGCAGGGCGACGCCCCGCCTCACGCCCGTGCACAGGGAGAGCATCAGCAGCAGGAGCAGCGCCGCTGCCTGGGCGGACCAGCAGGGCACGGAGGGGGTCGTGTGGGAAATCAGCATCAGATGCCAGCCCGCCGTCCGGGGCGCGCAGAGGGCCCGGGCGGGAAGCAGCCATGCGGCGGCGGCCGCTGTGACGGAAGCGAAAAGAAGCGCCGGGAGCAGCCGGGAAAGGGCTCTTTCCGGCGTTTCGTCGGGGGAGAGAAGCGGCGTCAGGGCCGTGGCCGACGCGCCGAAGATCCACACGGCGCCCCGCAGCACCGACAGCGGGCCGAAGCCCAGCAGGGGAAAGAAGCGCTCGAATCGTCCACGGCCGGGGACGCACAGGAGGCAGAACAGCAGAAGCCCTCCCAGCGCCGGCAGCGCCAGGCGGCCCAGCCGGGGCAGCGCGTCCCGGTCTGGCGCGGAAAGAAGGGCCGCCCCCAGGATCAGCCCATAGGCCGGGGCGGCGATGCGCACGTCCAAGTCCGGCGCCAGGTCCCGGAGCAGGGAACACAGCGCGTAGAAGGCGTAAAGCCCGTCCAGCAGATACGCGATCCCCGGCAGCCAGGTAAGACGGCGGGGCGCAGGTCCCCGGGCGGCGCCCCGGTGCAGGAGCAGCGCCAGCAGCGTCAGCGGCCCGGCGGCGATCAGCGCGGACAGCCAGGCGGGGGTGCTCACCGCGCCGTACAGGTACAGCGCCAGGCCCACGGACGCCTGGGCGTACAGATGCAGGGCGGAAAGCGCCCAGGGATCGGCGGCCGGCCCGGTCATGGCCCCTCCCTGCGCCAGGCGCGCAGAGGGCCCGCAGCCCGGGGCGGCGCGGCGGGAGAAGCGTAAGGCCCGCGGCCGCGCTGATGGGAAAAGGGCAGGCGCAGCAGCCCGTCCCCCCGGTACGCGGGGAAAAAGCAGGGGAAGCCCACGCTTTTGAGGGCCGCGGCGCGGAGCAAAAGGAAGAACAGCACCGGCATCATTCCCGGATATCCGCCGATCCCCGCCGCCACGGCCAAAAGGAGCTGGGCGATGCGCAGCGCCAGCGTCAGGGCGTGGGCGGGGGCGGTATAGCTGCCCAGCCCGCTGAGCGCCACCACGATCAGCACCAGGGGGCTGATCAGATCCGCTTCCACCGCCGCCTGGCCCAGGATCAGCCCGCTGACGATGGACAGGCTGGCCCCCATGGCCCCCGGGATGCGGGAGGCGGCCTCGTTGATCAGCGCGAACACCAGCAGCATCAGCAGCACCGATGCAAACAGCGTCATGGGCACCCGGGCCTGGCTTTCCACCACCGAGGTGAGCAGCGACAGGCTCATGCCCTCTGGGTGGAACACCGTCAGCGCCAGGAACGCGCCGGGCAGCAGCAGCGCCAGCGCCATGCCCCCCAGCCGCAGCAGCCGAAGGAAGGAGCCGTACTGCCAGCGCAGGGAGGTATCGTCCGGGGCGTGGAACAGATGCAGGAAGCCCGCGGGCAGGGCCAGCACCATGGGCGCGTTTTCCATCACGATCACCGCCTGGCCCTCGCACAGGAAGCTCACCGCCCGGTCCGGCCGCTCGGTGGACACCGCCTGGGGCATCAGCGCGAAGGGATCGTCCTCGATCAATTGCTCCAGCATCCCCAGACTGGATACGTAATCCGCCCGGCAGGCAAGGAGCCGGCGGCGCACTTCCCGGACCACCTCCTCCCGGGCGATCCCGGGAACGTAGAGCAGGCACAGCCGGGTGGGCACCCGCGTGCCTACGGTCATTTCCTCGCTCACCAGGTCCGGGGAGGGGTACATCCGCCGCAGCAGCACCAGATTGTCCCGCAGGGACTCGGTGAAGGCCGCGTGAGGACCGGCCACCACGGTTTCGTTCACCGGCTGGCTCACCGCGCGCTTGACGAAGCCCTTCACATCCGCCGTCAGCGCCCCGTCCATGCCCTCCAGGATCAGCGCCGCGTCGCCGGAAAAGATGCGGGCGACGGCGTCCCCGTACCGGTCCGTCCGTTTGACGGCGGCCACGGGCAGCACGCGGGAAAGCAGATGGGACGAAAGATCCGCCCCGGCTTCCGGCGCCGCGGCGTCCAGCAACGGGCGCAGGAGGAAGCGGTCCATGTCCGCGGAGGAGGCGATGCCGTCCACATAAAAAAGCGCGGCCCGCCGGCCCATGGACAGGAACTCCCGGACGGTCACGTCCTCGCTTTCTCCCGCCCGGCACAGCGCGCGGAGAGCCCGCAGCTTTTTGGAGTAATCCCCGGCCATCGCTTCCGTCATGTCCGCACCGTCCTTTCCGGGCGTAGTATCCCGAAAATCGCCCAAAAATATACAACGCCCAGGAGCCGCTGAAGCTCCTGGGCGTTTTTGGTTCTGCGATCAGTCCTCCAGATAGCTGACCCCCGGCGGGAGCGCGGGACGGCCGGCTTCGAAGGGGACGCGGCTTTCCCGGCGGCGGCGCAGGGACTGCAGCCGGGCGGTGCGCTCCTGCACCCGGGCCTTCAAAAGGGATTTGCTGCGGTATTTCGACAGCAGCGCCCGGGTGCCCATGGCGGCGGGCACGGCGGCCACCGGCCCCGCAGCCGCGGCGGCCAGGGCGCCCACGCCCATGGCGGCGCCGGTTTTGAGCATGCGCTGCACCGCGTCGCTGAACCCGGCGCGGCCCGTTTTCCGGCCCAGGATCACCCGCATCTGCTCCGTCACCGCGATGACGGCGAAGGGCGCCGCGGCGGTGAGCGTGTCCAGCACGCCGCTTTCCTCCATAAGCCCCAGATCCACCGCCACGTTGTCGGCGTAGCTCAGCCCGGCGGTGAGGGTATCCACCAGGTTTTCCTTCCTGCGCTTCGCATACCTGTCCACCAGTTCCTGATAAGCGGCCATGCCGTCACCTCCCCGTTTTTGTTCTGACAATATTATAGCATTTCTGCCGGAAAAACGCAAATCAGGCGTTCTTTTTGTCCGCCAGCATGGTGCAGACCACCCGCACGGCGGCGTACAGCACCCCGGCGATGGGCCAGATGACCCAGCTGACGTTCCAGCCGTTGCCCAGGAAGCTCCAGGCCAGGAAGGCCGCCGTGACCAGCAGCCAGTAAATCACGCTGACGGGGCCGGTGACGCTGCCGACGCGCTTTGCCTCGGGCGAATAATCGCCCTGCCGCAGCAGCTTGTCCACGGCGGCCCGGCGGACGCCGGAAAGCACGATCAGCGCCGCGCCCCCGCCGGCCAGAAGCAGCGTCAGGCAGGTGAGCAGCATCCGGGCGGTATCCGTATGGGCCAGGAGAGCGCTCATCACCAGGGGAATGGGGGAAAGCACGCACATGGCCAGCCCCGCGCCCGTCTGCAGCGACCGGGCCTTCTGCCCGTCCTGCCGCTTTTTCTGGGCCAGGCCGTCCACGCCGTACTCGGTATCGAAATCTTCCTTCTCCAGGAATTCGTAAGGCTCGTTCCTGTGCCCGCAGTACACGAACAGCAGCACCGCCGCCGCCACGAACACCAGCAGCGCGCCCACGCCCAGGCCGCCCGCCGCGTCCTCGGAAAGCCCCAGGGCGCCGGCGGAGGCGCCGATGGCCAGCAGGGCGATCACGCCCAGCACGCACAGCAGCAGGGCGCCGGCGATGAGCCCGGACGCCTTGTCCCGCCAGGAAAGGAATTCCCCCGCTTCGGCGAGGGTCACCCGGCGCAGGGCGGGCGAGCCGCCGTCGCCGGTGAATTCTTCCGCTTCCAGATCGTCCTTGAGCAGATAATCGGTGGTCACGCCGAAAAGCTGGCTCATGGCCAATATCTTGTTCAGGTCCGGGGCTGCCTGGGCGCTTTCCCATTTGGAAACGGCCTGCCGGGATACGTTCAGCTGGGCCGCTAGCTCCTCCTGGGACCAGCCGTTCTTTTTTCTGAGCTGAATGATTTTGTCTGCCAGGATCATTTTGCTTTTCCTCCGTTCGATTCGTTCGGCGTTTCCTGCCTGCCGACGGCCTGATCATAGGCTTTTTTCCGGTTGCAGGCCACCAAGCGGGGCTGGTAATTTGTCAACCGGCGGTTGCATTTTATGAAAAAAGCGTTATTTTTCAACAAAAAACGCACGGCGGGAAAAAAGCCGTGCGGTTGGATTGCTTACTTGAACAGGTTGATGACCGTGACGACGATCCAGCCGATCACCGCGATGCCCACCAGCCAGGTGGCCTGGCGCAGGGCGGCGGTGACGCCCTTTTTGCCCTTTTCGGATTGCTTTTCCAGTTTGTCCAGCCTGCCCTTCAGGGCGGCCAGCTCCTTTTTGCTTTCGTCCAGGGCCACGTTCAGATCGTGGGCTTCGTCGATGAGCCGCTGTTCCAGCTGGGTCTGCTGGGCGTCCAGGCGGTCGGTCTGCCGCGCCAGCTTTTCCTGGTCCTCGCTCAAGCCTTCGATCACCAGGGTCATTTCGGCGGTGAACTCCTCCACCATCTGGCCCATATCCTTGCCCTTCAGGGGGGAGAGGACGCCGTTCATAAAATCCTTGGCGGTGCGCACGATGCCCTTTCCGCCCTGGGGATTTTCCTGGGGCAGCGCTTCCTGCGCTTCTTCCCGGGGGATCAGACGGGTTTCTTCCTGACGGTCCATTTTCTCACACCAGGCGGATACCGGCCTCCGCCTGCTCGGCCTGATAGCGGGAAAGCAGCTTCTTGATCCGGTTGTAGGGATTGAGCAGCTTTTCCAGGGAACGGTCGTGATTCAAAGTGGCGATGATGTAGGAAATGTACTTGCTCAGGTCCGCCTCCACGAACCAGGGGGCGGCGGCCACCTCCGGGCGGCGGTAGGTGAGGTTGGTGGCGATCACCTTGGTGAGGTATCCTTCGTTGTAGGCCTTGTCGAAATCGGCGGTGCCGCTGGTGAAAAAGGCGAAGGTGGCCACGGCGTAAATGCGGTTCGCTTTGCGTTTTTTCAGCTCCCTGCACAGATCCAGCATGCTGTCGCCGGAGGAGATCATATCGTCCACCACGATGATGTCCTTGCCCTCCACGGAAGCGCCCAGGTATTCGTGGGCCACGATGGGGTTACGCCCGTTGATGACGGTGGTATAATCCCGCCGCTTATAGAACATGCCCAGGTCCAGCCCCAGCACGGAGGAATAGAATATATTGCGCTGCATGGCGCCCTCGTCGGGGGAAACCACCATCATGTTTTCTTTATTGATGGCCAGGTCTTTTTCCGTGCGGCACAGGGCCTTGATCATCTGGTAGGTGGGCATCACGTTTTCAAAGCCGCACAGGGGCACCGCGTTGGCCACCCGGGGATCGTGGGCGTCGAAGGTGATGATGTTGCTCACGCCGTAATCCTGCAGCTCCTGCAGGGCCAGCGCGCAGTCCAGGCTTTCCCGGGAGGAGCGCTTGTGCTGCCGGCTTTCATACAGCATGGGCATGATGACGCTGACCCGCTTGGCCTTGCCGCCCACGGCGGCGATGATGCGCTTGAGATCCTGGAAGTGGTCGTCCGGGCTCATGGGCACTTCCATGTCGTACATCCGGAAGGTCTTGTTGTATGCGCACACGTCCACGATGATGTACAGATCGTAGCCGCGGACGGATTCCTTGATCACGCCCTTGCTTTCCCCGGTGCCGAAGCGGGGGCAGTACGTTTTGATCAGGAACGAATCCCGGTTCACGCCGGGGAGGGTGTAAAATTCTTCATCCTGGCTTTCCTGGAGGGAATTCCATTTCTGCAGCCAGGCGTTGACTTTGTTTCCCATTTCCTCGCAGCCGGACATGGCGATGATGCCGAGCGGGCCGACGGGGATGCTTTTCAAATCCTTGTTCCATTCGGTAAGAAAGCTGCTGTTCATACCGGATCACCCTTTCGTGCAATGACGTACCTTGGGTGCTGCGGCGCCTTCGCGCCGACGGCAGGGAAGACAGTTTGATACCGCTTACATTATACATGATCTTTCATCCGGAGGGAAGAGAGGATTCCGCATTTTTTGAAATTTTGTCAAAAGCGCAAAAAAAGCAAAGAAAGAACAACGCGGCGATGCAAAAACCGGCCTGTTTCCGGTCAGATGATATATCCGCCGTCGACGCCCAGGGCCTGGCCGGTGATGAAGGAGGCGTCCGGTCCGCACAGGAACAGGGCGGCGGCGGCGATATCCTCCGGCTTTCCCAGGCGCTGCAGGGGGGTTTCCAGGCGCAGCGCTTCCAGATCGCTTTCCGAATAGCCGGAAAGCATGTCCGTCCGGATCGCCCCGGGGCACAGGCAGTTCACCCGCACCCGGGAGGGCCCCGCTTCCTTGGCCAGGGCCTTCGTCAGCCCGATCAGCGCCGCCTTGCAGGCGGAATAGGCCGCCTCGCAGGAGCCGCCGGACCGCCCCCACATGGAGGAGAGATACAGGACGCTGCCAGATTGACGGGAAATCATGCCCGGCAGGAACGCCCGCGTGGCCAGGAACGCGCCCCGGACGTGGACGGCGAACAGATCGTCCCATTCGGGAACGGTCATATCCTGCAATAGGCCCGTCCAGGATGTGCCGGCGCTGCAGATCAGGGCGTCCAGATGCCCGAAATCGCGCAGCACCCGCCGGGCCATTTCCTCCGTTTCTTCTTCGCTGCGGGCGTCGCAGCGCAGGGCGAGGGCCCCGGTTTCCCGGGAAAGGGCGGCGGCCTTTTCTTCGCTGCTGAGGTAGGTGAAGGCGGCGCGCCAGCCCGCCCGGGAAAAGGCGCGCACCGTCTGTGCGCCGATGCCGCGGCTGCCGCCGGTGATCAATACTGTCTGCATGGGCGATCCTTTCAGAAATTGCTGCCGTTCCAGCCCCAATCGTCGGTTTCGTCGTAATACACGTACACGCATTCCGGCGGGATGGCAAGCTCTTCTTTCAGGATGTGGCAGATTTCCTGGGTCATGAAGGCGTAGGCGTCGGTGCCGGCGCTGCCCAGGAGCTTGACTTCCACATAGGCCATGGGGCTGTCGCTTTTCCCCCGGAAATACAAGCGGCATTTTTCATCAAAGTGCAGCATCAGCCATTCTTCGCTTTTGCCCAGCAGACGGATGGCCTCGCCCAGGCGGCGGGCCAGCTTTTCTTCGGTTTCCTTCGGGATGGAGATATTCACCCGGGTGTGGATCATGGGCACGGAAAACGCCTCCTTTTCTGGTTTGCTCGCCTTTATCGTATCACATTTCCCGGGAAAATGCAAAAACATATCATAATCCAGCCAATACCCATAATAGTAAAATCCAAACATGCTAAAGGACCCCCAAATGGCTTTCTCGGAAGGGGGTCTGGGGGAAACCTCTCTTTGGCCACAAAGAGAGGTTTCCCCCAGGAATATTAGGTTCTTCCCGATAAAGGGAAAATGGTGTATAATGACAAAAAAGCCCGGAAAGGAGGCGGCGGCATGGAGGAAAGGGAAGGCATCGTGACCCAACGGGTGGACGGCGTGCCCTGCCGCCTGATCCGGGAGGAGGATTTTTCCTGGCTGGCCGGATACGGACGGGTGCTGGCCCTGCGGGACGACAGGCCCTCCGGCGTGCTGTGGTTCTTTATGGAAGGGCCCTACGGCCGCCTGATCGTGAAATACGCCGGGGCCTGGACCGCCGTGGGGGGCGCGCGGCCTTACGAATCGGTGCTGCGGCTCAGGGACGCGGCGGCGTATTACGAAGCGGGGCACCCCGCCCTGCTGCCCCTCCTGGCCCACGGGGCCGCCGGGGCCGGGTACGCCGCGGTGTTCCCCTGGACGGAGCTGCGCACCCTTGCCCAATGCCGGGATCAGGCCCGGCGCCTGCCCCTGGACAGGCAGCTGCGCATGCTGGACGGGATCTTCGATCTGCACGCCTGGCTGTCGGAAAACGGCATGGTGTCCGCGGGGGTATCGGATGAAAACCTGCTGATCGACCCGGAAAAAGGCAAAGCCGTGGCGTGGGACATCGATGCGTACCGCCGCAAGCCCGCCGTGAACGACCGGGGGCGGATGTACGGCGATTCCCGCTTCCTGTCCCCCGAGGAATACGAAAAGGACCAGCCCCTGACCGAGAGCACCACGGTGTATCACCTGGGGGCGCTGGTCTTCGCGCTGCTGGGGAACGAAGGGAAAAGGGACCGGGAAAGCTGGATCGGCCCCGGGAGCCTTTATCCCATGGCGGAAAGGGCCTGCCGGGAAAGGCGGGGCGAGCGCCCGCCCTCCGTCCGGGCGTTTCTGGACGCCTGGCGGGAGGCCGTGGGCCGGCTGTTCCGATAAAACGGGAAAGAGGAGAAAACGCACATGCTTTCATCCGGGGAGATCTGGCAAAAATGGGGCGGCATCGCCGCGGGAAAGGCGAAGCTGCCCGCGGGGAAATGCTTTCTGCTTGCGGCGCTGGCGGGGCTGTACATCGCCCTGGGGGCCGTCGGCTGCACGGCGGCGCAGGCGAATCTGACGGGCGGCGCCGGGAAGCTGGCGGGGGCCAGCGTGTTCCCGGTGGGGCTGATCCTGGTGGTGCTGGCCGGGGCGGAATTGTTTACCGGCAACTGTCTCATGGCCGGCCCGGCCGCGGCGGGGAAAGCCCCGTGGCGGGGCGTTTTGCGGAATTGGGGCGTCGTGTACCTGGGCAACTTCGCGGGGGCCCTGCTGGCGGCGGGGATCATGTATGCCGGGGGCTTCCTGCAGGGGACGCTGGGGGAAGCGGCGGCGCAGATCGCCCGGAACAAGTGCGCTCTCGGCTTTTTCCCCGCCCTGGTCCGGGGCGCGGCGTGCAATATCCTGGTGTGCGGCGCGGTGTGGATGGCGTCCGGGGCGGAAAGCGCCGGGGGCAAGGCCGCATGCTGCTTTTTCCCGGTGATGCTCTTCGTGCTGTGCGGGTTTGAGCATTCCGTGGCCAATATGTACTATATCCCCGCGGGGATGCTGGCGGGGGCGGAAGAAACCGCCGGGGATTTCCTGCTGAAAAATCTGCTTCCCGTGACGCTGGGGAACATCCTGGGCGGCGCGGGGTTTTCTCTGGTTTACATGGGGATCCACCACGAGCAAAGGAGCGCTTGATTTATGCCGATGGATGGCCTGACGCTGGGCTTTATCGCCCGGGAGCTGAAAGACACGCTGACGGACGGGCGGATCGAAAGGGTGAACCAGCCGGAAAAGGACATGCTGGTGCTGCTGGTCCGCGCAGGCGGGAAGAACCGCCGCCTGCTCCTGTCCGCCGCGCCCTCCTTCGCCCGGGCGCACCTGACGGAGGCGGCTTACCAGAACCCCCAGGACGCGCCCATGTTCTGCATGCTGATGCGCAAGCACCTCCAGGGCGGCAGGATCGCAAAGATCTGCCAGCTGGGGGGCGACAGGATCCTGAAAATCACGGTGGAGAACCGGGACGAGATGGGGGACACAGCGCAGAAGGAACTGTATCTGGAGCTGATGGGCCGCCACAGCAATCTGACGCTGGTGATGAACGGGCGGATCGTGGACGCCATCCGCCACGTAAGCGGCGATATGAGCCGGGTGCGCCAGGCCCTGCCCGGGCTGCCCTTCACCCTGCCACCGGCCCAGGATAAGCTTTCCCCGGAGGAAATGACGGAGGACGCGCTGCTTTCCCGCCTGTCCGCCGCCGCGGGGCCCTTCGACAAGGCCCTGTCCGGGGCCGTCCGTGGCCTGTCCCCGGTCTCCGCCCGGGAGATCGCCTGCCGGGTGACGGGCGGATCGCGGACGGACGTGAAGGATCTGGAACTGCGGGACGCATGCCGGGCCGTATGCGCCTTTTTTGCGGGAATGGAAGGCCGGGCGCGGCCTACGGTGCAGATGGGCCCGGACGGGCTGATCGCGGACGTGCTGCCCTTTCCGTACCTGAGCCTGGATCCCGCTTTGCAGCAGCCCCGCGCCTCCCTCTCCCTGGCGCTGGACGAATACTATTTCGGCCGGGACCGGCGGGACCGGATGAACCAGAAAAGCGCGTCCCTCAAGCGCCTGATCAAAACCGTCATGGAGCGGGACGAAAAGAAGCTGGCGCTGCAGGAAGAGGAGATCGCCGCCTCCGCCCGGCTGGAGGAATACCGCATCGCCGGCGAACTGCTCACCGCCCAGGGCTATCTGGTGCCCCGGGGGGCGGAAAAGGCGGAACTGCAGAATTTCTACGACCCCGCGGGCGGCACGGTGGGGATCGCCCTGGACCCGGCCCTGACCCCGGCCCAGAACGCCCAGAAGTATTTCAAGCGCTACCGCAAGGCGAAGATCGCCATGGAGCTGGCCCGGGAGCAGAAGGAAAAGACCCTGGCGGAGATCGGCCTGCTGGAGCAGCTTTCCTTCGATCTGGAGGAAAGCGAAACGGAGCAGGACCTCTCCGACGTGCGCCGGGCCCTGGAAAACGCCGGATTGGTGAAGGCCCCCGGCGGGAAAAAGCAGCAGAAGCAAAGGGAAAGCGAGGCGCTGCGCTTCGTGGCCCCGGACGGCACGGAGATCCTGGTGGGCAAGAACAGCGCCCAGAACGACCGGCTCACCTCCGCCGCCCGGGGGACGGACACCTGGCTCCACGCCAAGGACATGCCCGGCTCCCACGTGATCGTACGCAGCATGCAGCCCTCCCGGGAGACCATGGAAACGGCCCTGAAGCTGGCCGCCTGGTATTCCAGGGGCAAGGGCGTTTCCGTGCCGGTGGATTACACGCTGCGCAAGCACGTAAAAAAGCCAGGGGGCGCCCCCGCGGGCTTCGTGATCTATACCGACCAGAAAACGGCGGTGGTTTCCGTTTCCGAGGCGGAAATCGCCGCGCTGAAAAAAGGCTGATCCCTGCGGAAAAGGGGCTGTTGCAGAAGTCAATCTGCAACAGCCCCTTTGTTTACAAGGATATTGGTTTTCAGAATGAGCAACATGAATACCGGGAAAAACGAAAACCCCAGGGTGGTTTGGAGGGGCCACAGCCCCTCCAAGTGTAATCCGCAGCAGCGACCTGTGCGCTGCGAGGAGCATTTTTGCGAAGCAGAGCATGCCCTGCGAGAGCAAAAATGCTTTCCTTGCGCCTTTTCCGCCCGGGAGTCCCGCAGGGACGAGAGGAAAAG
>JAFZQK010000033.1 GCA_017620455.1 Clostridia bacterium | reverse complement strand
CCTGATCGCCCTCAACGGCCTGACGGACAAGGAAATCAGCAAGCTGGTCATCGCGTACGAGCCCGTGTGGGCCATCGGCACCGGCCTGACCGCCACCGACGAGCAGGCCAACGAGACCATCGGCGTCATCCGCGCCGCCATCGCCCGGAAATACGGCAAGCGCGTGGCCAACGCGGTGCGCATCCAGTACGGCGGCAGCATGAACCCCAAGAACGTCAAGGGCCTCATGGCGCAGCCGGAAATCGACGGCGGCCTCATCGGCGGCGCGTCCCTGAAGGCGCCGGATTTCTCCCTGGTGGTCAATTACGACAAATAATCCGTTTTCACAGGCGCCGCCGGTATTCCGGCGGCATTTTTTTATAGAAAAAACAAGAAAAAGGGCTGGAAAACGCGGAAAAAGAATGATATAATAAACCGGTATAGCAATCAATAATCCGCATCGTCTGCCGCAGAGGGAACGCGGCGGTACGTTTTTTAGGCACAACGACGCATCGGGAGCGGAAAAGAATGAATTATCGGATCGCATTCTTTACGGCGGACTGGAATTACGAACTGGTGGAAAGCACGCTGCACGGGCTCAAGCAGTACGTGGACGAGCATGAAAACGTGCAGCTGTGCGTGTTCGACTGCTTTGGCAAGGACGTGGAGAACGACAACAGCCGCAGCGAGTACGCGATTTTCAATCTGGCGGATCTGAGCCAGTTCGACGGCGCGCTGATCCAGGGCAACCAGGTGGTGCTCAACACCGCCCGGGAGGAGATCGCCCGGCGGGTGCGGGAGGCGGGCATTCCGGCGGTGAGCGTGGACTGCCCCATCGAGGGCTGCGCCCTGATCGGCATCGACAACCGGAAGGCCCAGGAGGAGATCGCAGACCACGTGATCCGCGTTCACGGCGCCCGGCGGCTGGTATACCTGACGGGGATCATGGACAACGGCTGCTCCGAAGGGCAGCAGCGGCTGGACGGCTTTCTGGACGCATGCAGGAGCAACGGCGTGGACCCCAAAGACGTGACGGTGCTCCCCTGCACCTGGCGCACCAGCGACGGCAACCGCGTCGCCGACGAATGGCTCCGGGAAGGGAAGCCGCTGCCGGACGCCTTCATCTGCGCCAACGACGATATGGCCCTGGGCATCCTGGAAACCCTGGAAAGGAACGGCGTGCGCATCCCCAAGGAAGTGATCGTCACCGGCTTTGACAACCTCACCAGCGCGGAGCTTTCCAGCCCCCGCCTGTCCACCGTCAAGCGGGACAACGAGGCGCTGAACTACGAGGCCATGGATGTGCTGATGGCGCTGATCACCGGGAAGGAAAAGCGGGATCACGTCATGTTCGGGCACGGCATCGTATGCTCCGAATCCTGCGGCTGCAAGGAAAAATCCACGCCGGAATACGTGCGCAACAAGTATTTCCATCAGACCCGGTTCCTGAAAAATTTCTATATCATGCAGGACCAGATGGCCCAGGAAATGTTCGAGGCGGCGGACTTGCCGGAGCTGATGCGGATCGTGGAGAAAAACGAAAGGATTTTCGGCTGCGACGGGGTGTACCTGTGCGTCAACGATTATTATTTCGATAACTATGAGAAGAAGAACTGGCAGCACGATTCCGAATCCTTCGGGAGCGAAATGATCCTGGCCACCCGGGGGAACAGCGGATATCAGCTGGACGACAAAAACCAGTACGCCCGGTTCCCCACGCTGGAGCTGCTGCCCCGGGACCTGATGCGCAGGGAGCGCTTCTGGGTCTTTTATCCCCTGCATTACAACACCTATTCCATCGGCTACCTGGCCATGCAGGGCATCAGCGAAGCGGCGAAGCTGAACCTGCACGAGAGCATTTTCAGCTTCCTGGAAATCGCCATTGAAAACGTGCGCAAGAAGTGCCTGCTGCGAAATCTGAACGAGGTGCTGGACGATCTGTACGTCCGGGATCCGCTGACGGGGCTGTTCAACCGCTTCGGGCTGAAGCGCTTCGGGGAGAAGCTGTTCACGGTATTCCTCCGGGAAGAAAAGGGCGTGCAGGTGCTCTTTATCGACATGGACGATATGAAGGATATCAACGATCAGTTCAGCCACGAAAGCGGGGACGCCGCCCTGTGCGCCGCCGCCCGGATCCTGCAGAACGCCTGCGGCCCCCGGGATTTCATCATGCGCTACGGCGGGGACGAGTTCCTGGTGATCGCCTCCGGCGCGGAAACGGAGCTGCGGCAGCGCATCCTGGCGGACGTCAATGCGTTCAGCGAAACCGTGCCTTACCGCCTGCGCATGAGCATCGGCGTGGCCGCCGCCGTCCCGGGGGAGGAAAAGACCCTGGAGGGATGCATGCAGGCCGCGGATGCCCAGATGTATGAAATCAAGAACCGGCGCAAGGCCGCCGAAGGAAAACGACCCAGATAAAAACGGGAAAAGCACGCAAAAAATGATCGCCGCGGACTGTATGCCCGCGGCGATGCGTTTTCTTATGATGTTACTGCGCCTGCTTGAGGGTTTCCCGGAAATGACTGACCACGTTCATGTAGCTTTCATTGTAACCGGCGGGGCAGGACATGTGCAGGGTGATGATGCGGTTCCCGTCCAGCAGGGCCACCATGACCCGGCCGCGGACGATGGTGCCGTCGTACTGCACGCCGCGGTAGTTGGCGTAATAGCCGTCCTTGTGAAGCAGCGTGCGGGCCGCCAGCTCAGTGGGCTTCCATTCGGTGTAGTTGTACTGCCCGATCTCCTTGAGCATGTTCTTCACTTCGGTTTTCGTGTCGGCCAGTTTATAGGTGGCGGGCACGGAAAGGATCTTTACCGTCATGGTGGCGTTGACGTTGTCGTACATGTTGGGATCCTGCAGCACCAGCGTGTCCGACGCGGACACGTCCATGCGCCAGCCCACCGGCGCCTGGAAGGTGAGCTTCAGATTGTCCGCCTTGGCGTCCGCATAGGTGAAGTTCAGCGGAGGCCGGGGCGTGGGGGTGGGAAGATCAACGGGGTTCAGGGCCTTGGGGGTGGCGCCGGCGTAGATCTGCCGGCCCATGGAATCGTAAGCCGCCCCGGAAACGTAATTCCCGCTGTCCTCCTCGGAGGCCGGGTCATACCCCTCCGGCAGCGAGGAATCGGCCCTGGCGGGGGCGTCCGTGGGCGTCTCCACGGTCATGGGGTCCTTCTGCTGCTGGGAAGCGCCCGCTTCCGGATAAGTTTCGTCGCTCCCGCCGCATCCGGCCAGCAGCACGGCGGCCAGGATCAGCGCCAATATCAAAAATGATTTTTTCATCGGAAGAAACCTCCTTGCATCGCCCCGGCCGGGATCCGCAAAACAGGCATGCGAAAAAATGTCCGGGGATGTTTATATTATTGTAACAGTTTCTTCATCTTTCGTCAAGCGTTTTTCCGCGCCGGGCAGCGGCTTTTCATAAATTTACAGCAGCCCGTCGTAAGTGCTGCGGCCGTCGGGGGCGGAGGGCCCGTTCCCGGCCTTCGTTTCCGGCTCCGTGGCGGGGGTGCGGGGGTGATAAAGCCGCCGGTCCAGGGACCAGATCTTTTCGGAGAAAGCGCCCGCCGGCGTGCGGCGCATGACGCCCTCCATTTCGTTCATTTTGGCGTCCATATCGTCCAGCAGGTGCAGCATTTCCGCCTCCGGGAACATGGGCGGCCGGGGACTGCCGTGGTCCGGCTGGCCGTGATGGCTGATGACCATGTGGGAAAGCAGCAGCACGTATTCTCCGGTGACGCCGCAGTTTTTCGCAGCCTCCTGTACCCGGACGACGCCGTGCACCAGATGGCCCAGCAGCTGGCCCTCGGCGGAATAATCGGCCACGTTGCCCGATTCGTCGGAAAGGAATTCCGCGGTCTTGCTCAGGTCGTGGGCGATGCAGCCGGCCCGCAGCAGATCCCCGTCCAGGTACGGGTACAGGGGCAGCAGGGCTTCCGCCGCCCTGAGGACGGACAGGGTATGGTGCAGCAGCCCGCTGCGCTCGGCGTGGTGCACTCGCTGGGCGGCGGGATAGTAATTCAGCTGATCCCCGCACAGGCGGATCATTTCCCGCAGGATCTTCTGCAGCTCCGGGGTCTGCATCCGGTCGATGGTGCGGTGGATCTCCGCCAGCATGCTTTCGGGCTTTTCCGGGGCGCAGGGCATCAGCTGGGCGGGGTCCACGTCGTCCTCCGGGGCGGGATCGCGCAGGCGCTCGATGCGCATCTGCAGCCGGCCGTTGTATTCCTGCACGGTGCCCCGTACCTTCACCACGCTTCCCTGCTTCGGGGGCTGCACGGTGCCGTCCCACATTTTGCAGTTGATGTCCCCCGTGGTGTCGCACAGCGTCATATCCAGGTATTTGCCGCCGTTGGAGGAGGTGCGCTGTTCGGCGGAGCGCACCAGGAGGAAGCCTTCAAATTTCATATCCCTCGCCAGGGAAGCTACGGTCAACTGACGCATAAATACCCTCTGTTTCTGATTTTTTATTTGGCTTCCGCCAGGAATTCGTTCAGCTGATGCACCAATTCGTCCGCGTTGGCGCCGTGGGCGGCGCAGGCGTCCTCGATGCTTTCCGCCACGGCGTGGGGGCAGCCCAGGCAGTGCATGCCGAATTCCATGAAAATGCGGGCGGTGCCCCGGTGGATATTGAGTACGTCGCCGATGGACATGGTTTTGTCGATGCTGTTGGTCATGGGGATTCTCCTTTGCGTTTTCTCGGATTTCATCATACCCTATTTGGATTTGAATGTCAATCGCAGCGGGTTTTATGAAAAACATGTCCGTTCCCTCCATACGATCGACCGATTCGGCCAGAGGAATTGCGCGCCGCGCAGCGAAATACACCGCGAAATATCCTTTTCGGGATCCCACGAAAAGCCGCCGCCGGGCGGGAAAAAGGAGAGAAGGCCCATGGATATCCGCTATTCCTGCAATCAGCGCGATTTTAAGCGCTATACCACCGAGGAAATCCGAAAGGAATTCCTGATCGAAAGCCTGTTCGTTCCGGATCGGGTGCAGGCCGTGTACAGCCACGTGGACAGGATGGTGACGCTGGGCGTCATGCCGGTGGAGGAGCCGGTGAGCATCGACAAGGGCATCGACATCTGGCACAATTTCGGCACGGCGTATTTCCTGGAGCGCCGGGAATGCGGCATGTTCAACGTGGGGGGCGCCGGGAAGGTGACGGTGGACGGAACGGCGTACGAACTGGGGTACAAGGACTGTCTGTATATCACCCGGGGCGCCAGGAAGGTGCTGTTTGAAAGCGCCGATCCCGCCGCGCCGGCGAAATTTTACATCGTGTCCGCCCCGGCCCACTGCAGCTACGAAAACCGGCTGATCCGGATCTCGGACGCCGCGAAGAAGCCCTGCGGCGACGCGGAAACCAGCAACAAGCGGGTGATCAATCAGTTCATCCATCCCTCCGTGCTCAAAACCTGTCAGCTCAGCATGGGCATGACGGTGCTGGACAAGGGCTCGGTATGGAACACCATGCCCGCCCACACCCACGAGCGCCGGATGGAAGTGTATTTCTACTTTGAGGTGCCAGAAGGCAACGTGGTGTTCCACATGATGGGCGAGGGGCAGGAGACCCGTCATATCGTGATGCAGAACGAGCAGGCGGTGATCTCGCCCTCCTGGTCCATCCACGCCGGGGCCGGCACCAGCAATTACACCTTCATCTGGGCCATGGGCGGGGAAAACCAGGCCTTCGACGATATGGACGCCATTCCCACCACGGAGCTGAAATAAAACGGCGCGGCACGCCGCACGGGAGGAAAAAGCATGATCGAGTATAAGCTGGTTTACCTGAACAAAGGAATCAAGCTCAGCCGGGAAAAGGATCTGGAGCAGGCGGAGGGCATCATCAACCGGTACGTGGCGGAAGGCTGGACGCTGCAGCAGATCACCACGCCGGGGGACGGCGTGGGCGCCATGATCGGCGTATTTTACCGGGAAACCCAGGCGTGACCGGGGGAGAAGATCCCGTCAAGCAAAGGAGGAAGCAAATCATGGATATGAACGCGTTCAGCCTGAAAGGAAAGACCGCCTGGATCACCGGCGCCAGCTACGGCATCGGCTTCGCCATCGCGGAGGCCTACGCGGCGGCGGGGGCCGCCATCGTGTTCAACGATATCAATCAGGAGCTGGTGGACAGGGGCCTGGCCGCGTACGCGGAAAAGGGCATCGCGGCCCGCGGCTACGTCTGCGACGTGACGGATGAAGCCGCCGTGCAGGAGCTGGTGAAAAAAATCGAAAGCGAAGGGAGCGGCATCGACATCCTGGTGAACAACGCCGGCATCATCCGCCGCATCCCCATGATCGAAATGAGCGCCGCGGATTTCCGCAAGGTCGTGGACGTGGACCTGAACGCGCCCTTCATCTGCGCCAAAGCGGTGATCCCCGGCATGATCAAACGGGGGCACGGCAAGATCATCAACATCTGCTCCATGATGAGCGAGCTGGGGCGGGAGACCGTCAGTGCCTACGCGGCGGCCAAGGGCGGCCTCAAGATGCTCACCCGGAACATCTGCTCCGAATACGGGGAATACAATATCCAGTGCAACGGCATCGGCCCGGGCTATATCGCCACGCCCCAGACCGCGCCCCTCCGGGAACGGCAGCCCGACGGCAGCCGGCACCCCTTCGACCAGTTCATCATCGCCAAGACCCCCGCGGCCCGCTGGGGCAGCCCCGAGGATTTGCAGGGCCCGGCGGTGTTCCTGGCCTCCGACGCCTCCAACTTCGTCAACGGGCATATCCTGTACGTGGACGGCGGCATCCTGGCTTATATCGGCAAGCAGCCCTGAACGGCCGGATGAATCAAACGGCGGCGCTCTTCTGAGCGCCGCTTTTGCATACGCTCAGGAGGAAGGAGAGAATAACCCCCGACGCCGCGGATACAATAAACGGGGGAGGGGGGGATGCATATGCTGGGGAAGCTGGGCAGATTTCTGGAAAAATGGGGCCACTATCTGCTGGCGGCCCTGTGCGCCGCGGTGATCCTGCTGTCCGGGCTGTGGACCCGCGCCCTGAGCACCCGGGACGCGGAAGCGCTGCACGATACGGCTCAGCGCCTGACGGACGTTACGGCCCCGCCGGCTGCGTTCCGTCCCCTGCGGCCCTGCGCCGGGGAAGTGCTGCGCCCCTTCAGCACGGCGCCGGTGTTCTTTCCGGCGGTGGGCGTGTGGCAGGTCCATCCGGGGGTGGATTTTGCGGCGGAGGAGGGAGACGGGGTTTACGCCGTGGGGGACGGCACCGTGGCGGCGGTCGCGCCGTTTCTGCGCATCGATCACGGCAACGGATACGTCTCCGAGTACCGGGGCCTCCGGGAAACGCCTTTGCGCCCCGGGCAGGCGGTCCGGGCGGGGCAGACGGTGGGCACGGCGGGGTCGGCGGTGCCGTATGAGGGCGCGGGGCACGTGTGCGTCCGCCTGACAAAACAGGAAGAGCCCGTGGGCTTTGCGGACAATTGATTGACAATGCCCCCTGAATCATGTATAATAATTGAAATGAGCGCGGTTTGCCGGGCTCATGGATAAAACAGCTTTCCCGGTAAAGGAGGAAAGCAGGAAGGCTGTTAGCGCCAGGACCGGGAACGGTCGACGAGGTATGGCGGTTTATCGAAAGATTCGGCGGATGCCGCCACGGCGTTCAGCGCGCCGAAAGGGAGAAAGCAAAAAGCAGAATCGACACTGCAACAGAGGTTCTCCCGACGCTGACGGCAATTGAATAGAAGGGGTGTTTTCTTAATGCGCGTCGTCATTCAGGAAAACTATGAAAAAATGAGCCTGTGGGCCGCCCGCTATATCGCGGCCAAGATCAACGCCCAGCCGGCGGAAAAGCCGTTTATCCTGGGCCTGCCCACCGGGTCCAGCCCCATCGGCGTTTATCGGGAGCTGGTGCGGATGAACAAGGCTGGGGAGGTCAGCTTCAAAAACGTGGTGACCTTCAACATGGACGAATACGTGGGGCTTCCCCATGAGCACGACCAGAGCTACTGGTACTTCATGCACGACAATTTCTTCGATCATCTGGTGGACATGAAGCCGGAAAACATCAACATCCTCAACGGCATGGCCGAGGATCCGGAGGCCGAGTGCGCCCGGTATGAAAAGAAGATCGCCTCCTACGGCGGCATCGATCTGTTCATGGGCGGCATCGGCGTGGACGGGCACATCGCCTTCAACGAGCCCTTCACTTCCCTCGCGTCCCGGACCGGCATCCGGAACCTGACCACCGACACCCGCATCGTGAACAGCCGCTTCTTCGGCAACGATCCCGAAAAGGTGCCGTCCCAGGCGCTGAGCGTGGGCGTGGGCACGGTGACGGATTCCCGGGAAGTGCTGATCCTCATCAACGGCCACAACAAGGCCCGGGCCCTGGCGGCCACCGTGGAGGGCGGCATGAGCCATAAATGGACCTGCTCCGCGCTGCAGATGCACAACGGCGCCATCATCGCCTGCGACGAGGCGGCCTGCGGCGAACTGACCGTGGATACCTACAAGTATTTCCTGGACATTGAGAAGGGTGAGCGGCTGTAATGTATACGATCAATGATCTTTACGACCTGGACCATACCCTGGCCAAGGATTATCTGAGCAAATTCACCTATCCCTGGGAAGCCCTCAAGGGCATCAAGGACCTGATCCTTTCCCTGGGCCCCGCCCTGGGGGACGATTACGAGGAACGGGCGGAGCATGTGTGGGTGCACAAGACCGCCAAGGTGTTCCCCTCGGCGTATCTGGGCGCCCCCTGCATCATCGGGCCCAACACGGAAGTGCGCCACTGCGCCTTCATCCGGGGCTCTGCCCTGGTGGGGGCCGACTGCGTGGTGGGCAACAGCTGCGAGCTGAAAAACGTGATCCTCTTCGATCACGTGCAGACCCCCCACTACAATTACGTGGGCGACAGCATCCTGGGCTATTACAGCCACATGGGCGCCGGCTCCATCACCTCCAACGTCAAAAGCGACAAAAAGCTGGTGGTGGTGCACAACGGCACCGAGAACATTGAAACCGGCATCAAGAAATTCGGCGCCATGGTGGGCGATTACGTGGAAGTGGGATGCAACAGCGTCCTGAATCCCGGCACCGTCATCGGCCGCCACAGCAACGTATATCCCACATCCTGCGTGCGCGGCGTTGTGCCTGAAAACTGCATTTTCAAGAACAGCGGCGACATCGTGGAGAAAAGAGGCTGATCTATGGGCAAGTATTTCGGAACCGACGGCTTCCGCGGCGAAGCCAACAAGACCCTGACCTTCGAGCACGCCATCAAAATCGGCCGGTATCTGGGCTGGTATTACGGGCTGCGGCTGAACCGCAAGGCGAAGGTGGTCATCGGAAAAGATACCCGGCGTTCTTCCTATATGTTTGAATACGCCCTGTGCACGGGCCTGACGGCCTCCGGCGCGGACGCTTACATCATGCACGTCACCACCACGCCCTCCGTGGCCTACATCGCCCGGGTGGACGATTTCGACTGCGGCATCATGATCTCCGCTTCCCACAATCCCTATTACGACAACGGCATCAAGGTGCTCAACGGCAACGGGGAAAAGATGGAAGAGGAAGTGCTGCTCAAGATCGAGGACTATATCGACGGCAAGGGCGAAGTGCCCCTGGCGGAGCGGGACAAGATCGGCAAGACCGTGGACTACGTGGCGGGCCGCAACCGCTACATCGGCTTCCTGATTTCCCTGTCCAAGTATTCCTTCAAGGATGTGAAGGTGGGCCTGGACGTGGCCAACGGCGCCTCCTGGCAGATCGCCAAAGCGGTGTTCGACGCGCTGGGCGCCAAGACCTATGTGATGAACGATCATCCCGACGGCTACAATATCAACACCGACTGCGGCTCCACCCACATCGAGCACCTGCAGAAATTCGTGGAGGGCAACCGGCTGGATATCGGCTTCGCTTTCGACGGCGACGCGGACCGCTGCCTGTGCGTGGATGAAAAGGGCAATGTGGTCACCGGCGATCACATCCTGTATATCTACGGGCTGTACATGAAGGAACGGGGCAAGCTGCTCAACAACAAGGTGGTCACCACCGTGATGAGCAATTTCGGCCTTTACAAAGCCCTGGACAAGGTGGGCATCGAATACGATAAAACCAAGGTGGGCGACAAGTACGTATACGAGAACATGGTGCAGACCGGCAACCGCATCGGCGGCGAGCAGAGCGGGCACATCATCTTCTCCAAGTACGAAACCACCGGCGACGGCATCGTGACCGCCCTGAAGCTGATGGAGGTCATGCTGGCCAAGGAAAAGCCCATGAGCGAGCTGGCCGCTCCCGTGGTGTTCTATCCCCAGGTGCTCAAGAACGTCCGGGTCAAGAGCAAGCCCGACGCCCAGAACGATCCCGACGTACAGGCGGCGGTGAAGAAGGTGGCCGATACGCTGGGGGATACGGGCCGCATCCTGGTGCGGGAAAGCGGCACGGAGCCGGTGATCCGCGTGATGGTGGAGGCCGAAAGCAACGAGATTTGCGAAAAGTACGTGGACAGCGTCATCGACGTGATCCGCGCCAAGGGACATATCGCAGAGTAACGGTCACACAGATAATAACGCCGTACGGTAACGCACGGCGTTTTTTGCGCATAAAACTGCCGATCCGCGCCGCAGAACGTGCGCAGGAACAGCAAAAATGCGGGAATACGAAGGGAAAACCCTCAGTTCTTTCTCTGAAAAACGAAAAAATTGAGGGGGATCGGCGAAATGTGCGCAATCGCGCCTCATCCGTTGTTTCCAGGCTTTTGTACCATATTGTACATGCCGCATGCGTCGGGACGGCTGGGAAACGTTGAAAAACAAGGGCTTTTCTCACTTTGGTTTCTGCTTTTCGCTTTGCCGCTTTTTTCCTGCGGTGGACAAATGAAAAGAAAGGAATGAGAAGAAAGAGAGAAAGAAATGAGATAAAAATACCCATTTTTCCATTGTTGACCTGTACAAAAAATAACAAAATAGAACCACAGAGTGCAAATGCGCTCAATTCGAGGAACCCCAAAAATGAAGGAGGAAGGAAACCATGAAGAAAATCCTGGCTGCCCTGTTGGTTGCTGTGATGCTGCTCTCCCTGGTGCCCGCTGTGATGGCGGAAGCCAATGAGCCCATCACCCTGACCGTGTTCCGCGGCGATCCCGGCGATCAGCCCACGGAAGACAACAAGATCTACAAGCTGATCGAGGAAAAGTTTGGCGTTAAGTTCAGCTTCTCCTACCTGGCCGGCGACCTGGATCAGACCCTGAGCATTCAGCTCGCGGGCGACGTGTATCCGGATCTGTTCGACGGCGGCAACAGCGCTGACCTGATCATCAGCGGCGGCGCCCTGATCAACCTGCTGGACTACATCAGCCCCGAAAAGACCCCCCGTCTGTGGGCCCACATCGAGCCCCAGAAGGCCCGCCTG
>JAFZQK010000032.1 GCA_017620455.1 Clostridia bacterium | reverse complement strand
CGGCTTTGGCCACTTCCTCCCGGAAAATCGCGTCGCTCTCCTGAACGATGCGCGCCTTTTCCGGCGTCACTTCCCCCAACACGCGGATGGCGATGCCGGGGCCCGGGAAGGGCTGCCGCCAGACCAGATCGCGGGGCAGGCCCAGGGCCTCGCCCAGGGCGCGCACCTCGTCCTTGAACAGCATGCGCAGGGGCTCGATCAGCTCTGTAAAGCCCAGCTCTTTGGGCAGGCCGCCCACGTTATGATGGCTCTTGATCACCGCGGCGTTCGTGCCCTGCCCGCTTTCGATCACGTCCGGGTAAATGGTGCCCTGGGCGAAATAATCCAGCCGGCCCAGCTTCTGCGCTTCCGCCCGGAAAACCTCGATGAAATCCCGGCCGATGATATGGCGCTTCTGCTCCGGCTCGGTGACGTCCTTGAGATCGGCAAAGAATTTGTCCGCGGCGTCCGCCCGGATAAAGCGCACCGGGAACAGATGGCTGAACACGTGGCATACCTGCTCGCTTTCGCCCTTGCGCATGAGCCCGTGATCCACGAACACGCAGGTGAGCCGCCGGCCGATGGCCCGGTAAATCAGCGCCGCGGCCACCGAGGAATCCACCCCGCCGGAGAGGGCCAGCAGGACCGTGCCGCTCTCCCCCACCGTTTCCCGGATCTTCCGGATGGCGGTTTCGGCGTAGGCGTCCATGGTCCAGTCGCCGGCGCAGCGACAAATGCCGAACAGGAAGTTATGCAGCAGCTGTTTTCCTTCCTCCGTGTGGGTCACCTCGGGATGGAACTGCACGCCGTAAATCCGCTTTTCCTCATCCGCCATGGCGGCCACGGGGCAGTTTTCCGTTTCCGCGATGGGACGGAAGCCGGGCGGGCACTGGCACACCTGCCAGGTATGGCTCATCCAGCAGGCGCTGTGCGGCTTCATGCCGTCCAGCAGCCCCGCGCTTTCCTTCATCCGCACGGCGACGCGGCCGTATTCCCTTTCCGCGGCGCGCTCCACCCGGCCGCCCAGCAGATGGGCGGTGAGCTGCATCCCGTAGCAGATGCCCAGCACCGGCACGCCAAGGTCATAGATCGCCGGGTCGCACTTGGGCGCGTCCGGGTCGCACACGCTGGCGGGCCCGCCCGAGAGGATGATCCCCACGGGCTGACGCTTCTTGATTTCCTCCACGGGAACATTCCAGGGCGCCACCTCGGAATAGACGTGGTTTTCCCGCACCCGCCGGGCGATCAACTGGGTGTACTGCCCGCCGAAATCCAGGATGATGATTTTTTGAGGATCAGGCATGAAAACGGCTCCTTTGCTGACTTGCTTTTGGAAAGACAAACTGGAATTTGTCAGAGGAACTTCCGGGTTTCCCGGCTCATCCTTCTGCTGTTTCAGCAGTACAGGATACTCGGACGTCCGTCTTCCAATTTCTTCTCCCCGGTTGAAAAAACATATCTTTCGTAAAAGCGCATTTCATCCTATACACGCTTAGCAGCATATTCGGATCAACAGCGTCATTCGATTTTTATCTTCATCCGGTATGACGCACTGGCCGGCCAGTCCGAGGCCCCCTCCGTCTCCTGATAATACCAGTATACATGATGCTGCTCACCTGCCGGGAAGCCGCTCTCCAACCGGATCACTTTGACCAGATCGCTGTCCCGCATTGAGATTTCCCCAAAGCAGCTTCCGTTCCATACCGGCTTCAGTTCGCCGTCAATCAGCATGAACATGATTCCTTCACTGTTATCATATTCTCCCGGATTATTCATATTATCCATGTAAAAATGCAGAGTAGGATCCGGCTTTGACGTCATCAGATAATTACCGTAATGGTCCGACTGAAAATCTGTCATTTCTCCGTCGGATAAGAAATCCATCCGGGCATACTGCCCCAATTCTTTTCTGTTCTGTATCGTCACGATGTCAATTTCATTTTCCGGGCACGGGGCAGCGGAAACACCGTCATTTTTCACGGCGGACAGGAAGGATCCCGTTATGCTCTGCGGATTCAGATAGAAATCCTGATCCTTGCAGTATCCGAAAACAACCAATATCAGTTTATTCTCTCCTGCGGCTGTTGGAAGATCTTCCGCAGAGAGGGACATGACGTAATCCTGATTGGAATTCAGAGAAACGGTCAGGATCCCTTCCTGGCTGCTGTTTTCATCCAAGCGGAAATTGACTGGCTTTCCGTTCACCAGCAGAACCGCTGTCATTGAAAAAACGGAAGATTCGTTACTGTCTGCTTCTTCAACTCTCATTACAACGGTAGCATGAACGCCGCTGCCTTCGGCTGCTATCTTCTCAATCGGGTTATAAGGCGCATCGTCCTCCACAAATGACATCGGAAGGTACTTTCTTACAGCATGAAACCCCTGCTGCTCCATAAGCTCGTCCGTTTGATTGATCTCGCTAATCCATTCTCTCATGAACTCAATGGAAGAAACAGGATGCTGGCAGTCCTCAGAAACCTCCGTTGTTTTCTGATCCTGACTCTCCGGATCTGCAAAAGAAGCATATACAACTGTTCCGCATGAGAATAGAAATGCACAGATCAGAGCGAGAGCAATAATCATACGCTTCATGTGCCTGTTTTTGCCCTTTTTCCCATATTCACTCCGCATATCCATTTTGCTCCCTTCGTAAATCCCGATCTGTTGCCCGGTTCACTTGGAATTTGCACATTTATTCCCCGTTTTTCCATGCCGTCGAGCGCCCGGAACACTCGTTATGCTCCTTCATGGAATCATGCATCTTTCGATAACAGCTTCATACCGATCCATTCAGCGGCTCTTCGCATGGGGAGGTTGTCTTTTTCTGTTGTCAGCGTCGCCGCTTTTCCTTGCTCCAGAATCCTGAAAGCCATCTCCGATATGAGCGCTTTACAGCAGCCTTTGTTTTGCATATCCGAAACAGTTGCGACGCCTCCTATTTCGGTTTCTCCTTCCCGAAAAGACAAAGGAATTGCAAAGCTGACAATTTCACCGTTCTGTATAATCGCCAGCGGACTTCCTACATGCCGGTCGAACTCGTCAGGATTGACAGCATGATTGAAACGCGCATAAAACCTTTGAATCATTGCCAAGTCCGCATGCCAGTCAAGACTGTTGACGGAGCAGGAAGGATAGCGCTTCAGATCTGACAGCGAGTCGATGCGATAATAGACGAAAGGATTGCCCATCTCAAGTACCTCGAAAACAGAATCCCGGTTTGCTGTTCAGTCCTCAGGCCCAAAATCCCCCTGATCGGTCTCTTTGGTACTTTCTCTGACCCAGAGAAAGTACACGTTCCCCCGTTCCCCCATCCCCCGTCACACGCCGCTTGCCCCGTAGTTGGCCAGCACCCGGGCGGAGGGGTCGTCCACGTCGCAGCCGGGCCAGGTTTTGTTGGGCATCCAGTAATCCGGGATCATCCGGGCCTGGCCGGGATAGAACTGCTCGAACAGCTCCCGGTACAGCAGACTTTCCTTGGTGAAGGGCCGGCAGTAATCATATTTCGCCGCCTTCTGCGCAAATTCCTTGTCGGTGTAGGTCCTTTCGGCCAGGGCTTTCAGATCGTTCACCATGGAATGGCCCACGGCGTCGGAGAAGGCCGCCTTCTGCCGCCAGAGGATCTCGTCGGGCAGGATATGATCGTCGGCAAAGGCCTTGCGAATCAGGTACTTGCCCATGTTGTGCCGGTTCATTTTCAGTTCCGGGTCGATGCTCATGGCGTAGCGGACGAATTTGAGATCGCCGAAGGGAACGCGGGCTTCCAGGCTGTTGACGGAAATGCACCGGTCCGCCCGGAGCACGTCGTACACGTGCAGTTCCCGGATGCGCTTTTCCGCCTCCTCCTGGAAGGCGGCGGCAGAAGGGGCGAAATCGGTATACTTGTAGCCGAACAGCTCGTCGGAAATTTCCCCCGTCAGCAGCACCCGGACGTCCGTGTGCTCGTGGATCCATTTGCATACCAGGTACATGCCGATGGAGGCGCGGATGGTGGTGATGTCCCAGGTGCCAAGCAATTCCACCACCGTGGGCAGGGCGTCCAGCACGTCCCGCTCGGAAATGATCACCTCCGTATGGTCGCTGCCGATGTAGTCGGCCACGATGCGGGCGTATTTCAGGTCGATAGCGTCCACGTCCATGCCGATGGCAAAGGTGCGGATGGGCTTGTTCAGCATTTTCTGGGCGATGGCGCACACCAGGGAGGAATCCAGCCCGCCGGAGAGCAGGAAGCCCACCGGGGCGTCGGCGTCCAGGCGCTTGTGTACCCCGTCCATGAGCAGCCGGCGGAGCTTGGGGCACACCTCTTCCTCGGTTTTCATGGTGAAGTAGCCCACATAGGCAGGATCGGCGTACCGGACGAACCGCCCGTCCATCCAGTAATGCCCCGGCGGGAAAGGCAGGATGGTTTCGCACAGGCCCATCAGGTTCTTGGGCTCGCTGGCGAAGGCCCATTCACCGTCGGGCAGTCTGCCGTAATACAGGGGCCGGATGCCGATGGGGTCCCGGGCGGCGATGAGCTTCTTCTGCGTGCCGTCCCACCGGAGCAAGGCAAATTCCGCGTCCAGGGTCTTGAACATTTCCACGCCGTATTCCCGGTAAAGCGGCAGCAGTATCTCGCAGTCGGACTGGCTGT
>JAFZQK010000031.1 GCA_017620455.1 Clostridia bacterium | reverse complement strand
GCAGGATGAAATGAAAGCCGGAAGGCGGCGGTTTCATCCGGGAAGAGGAAGACTTCCCACGAGGAACAATACGGTACCTTGGGCAAGACCAAATGAGCAAACGGAGTAACACGAAGTAAGCCGACCTCACGCCCCAAAAAATGACAAGGAGCAAACCTTCAGGTTTGCGACGCGCCGACACTCAAGAAATTGATGTGTCGGGAGCATGGGCCAGCGAAGCGCAGGCCATGCGATAAACTCAGTTTCCGGTGGCAATGGCGAAGGGGTCCCACCTGTTCCCATACCGAACACAGAAGTTAAGCCCTTCAGCGCCGATGGTACTTGGCTGGACACGGCCCGGGAGAGTAGGTCGCCGCCGGATTCCAATAGGATGTGGATCTTCCACATCCCCAAGCCTCAATAGCTCAATGGCAGAGCATTCGGCTGTTAACCGAAGGGTTGTAGGTTCGAGTCCTTCTTGAGGCGCCAAAGGTCCCGCTCAGAAATGGGCGGGATTTTTGTTGGTTTTGAGAGGGATATTTGGACGGATTTGACAAGATTGGGCAATTTTAGGATGCGGAATATCAACCGCGTTTTCGCTTCATTTTCTGTAATCCGTTGATTTACGCACAAAACCGTCTGATTTCCCGTGTGGTGGGATGCCGCAAAGCAAGGAAATAATCTAAGTCCAGCACAAAAAGCCAATCCGCACGTTCAATTTCACCGATATCACTTTCGGTTTTTTCTACTTTAGGCCATCGCCATTCGGCTCTGTCTTCTCCGGTAAAAACGATCTCAGACCCATCTTCAGCCCATGGAGATATCGCGTCCAGAAACTGCTCTACGTCAAGAATTGCGCCTTGAGGAAACCTGATACTGGCAGCATTTCCTTCATCATCAAAGGACAACTCAAACCCAAATGCATCAAAGACAGATTTGATATCAGAAGCCCATATTGATGACCAATCCTGATTTGCATACAGACGGGGTGAATTCAGAGAAAAACTGTCCTTCAAAGCTTCAATTACTTCCCCGAAGTATTTCTTCCTGATGATCAAAGTGCCTTCTCCTCTTGCTTCGTATGCGGTCTTGAGTAATTATTTGGAAAATAGGTATCCGATTGATTCATGTGTTGAACTCAAAAGATAAATTCCCGTGGACAAACTATGCTCAATGAAATGCTTATACTTATCCATTGAATTAGAATAAAAAAAAATCATCTACACCTAATCAATCGGCTTTCTTGGAGGGGGCCTGGGGGGACCGTTCTTTGGCCTGCAAAGAACGGTCCCCACAGTATCATTAAACCCTATTTATTCCCCGTCACTTACCCCGGACGATCAGGGTGACGCTGACGGGGAGGACGGCGAAGGGGCCGTCGGCGGGCGCGGCGTCCGGGGTGACGGCGTCGCCCTGCAGGACGACGCGGTACGCGCCGAAGCCAGCGGGCGCATCGAACTGCTTTTCCTCCGCGGTGGGGTTGATCACGGCGTAGGCCAGCGCCTCTTCCCCGTCGGCCCAGGTGACGGCGATCAGATTGCCGTCCAGGAGCTCCGCCGCGGGGGCGGTCTCCGTGAGGAAGCGATAGGGGGATTCGGGATTTGCGAATTTATCCCGCCGCAGAGCGATGAGCCCGCGGTAGAATTCCGACAGGTGCGCTTCGTCGCCGTCCGGGGTCAGGGCGTCCCAGTCGAGATTGTTGACGGCGTCCGAGGAGGCGTAGCTGTTGGAATCGCCCTGCTTGGTGCGCAGCATTTCCTCCCCGGCCAGGAAGAAGGGCGTGCCCCGGCTGAGCAGAACCGCGGAGGCGCACAGGCGGTTCATGGCCAGCAGGTTTTCCCTCGTGGCGTCGAGGCAGGCGGCGGTTAGCTTGTCCCAGAGGGTGTTGTTGTCGTGGGAGGAGGTGTAATTGATCACCATGGCGTCGTTGACGTGCCAGGAGACCCCGGCGGATTTCGCGCCGCCCTGGATGCCGAAGATCACCTTCTGGGCGTTCATGCGGCTGGGCTTGCCGTTGGCGTAGCCCACGTCCTTTTTATCGAACACGCTGCCCTTGAGGCCGTCGCGGATGGCGTCGTTAAACACCGCGATGCCGCCGATGGCGCCCTCCGAGGGCTTTACCTGGCGGATGTTGGCCTGGCTGGCCTGGAAATTGTCCCGCAGGGCGGAGGTGCCGCCGGTCCAGCCCTCGCCGTAGATCAAGGCCTTGGGATTCACCGCGTGAACGGCGGCCTCCACCGCCTGCATGGTCTGGATATCGTGGAGGGCCATCAGGTCGAACCGGAAGCCGTCAAGCCGGTATTCCTCCGCCCAGTAGCGCACGCTGTCCACCATGTACTTGCGGAACATTTTCCGGTTGGAGGCGGTTTCGTTGCCGCAGCCGCTGCCGTTGGCCGGGCTGCCGTCGTAATTGAAGCGGTAGTAGTAATAGGGCACGATGCGGTTCAGGCAGGAATCGGCGGAATAGGTGTGGTTGTACACCACGTCCATCACCACCCCGATGCCGTTTTCATGCAGGGCCTGCACCATCTGCTTGAATTCCGTGACGCGGACCTCGCCGTGATACGGATCGGTGGAATAGCTGCCCTCGGGCACGTTGTAATTCTTCGGGTCGTAGCCCCAGTTGAAGGGGGAGCCGCCGCCGCGCTCATCCACGGTGGCGTAATCGTACACGGGCTGCAGATGCACGTGGGTGACGCCCAGGTTTTTCAGGTAATCCACCCCGGCGGGCAGGCCGGACGCATTGGTCAGCCCCGTTTCGGTGAAGGCCAGGTATTTGCCCGGATAGCGGGAGGAGGACAGGGCGTTGGAGAAATCCCGCACGTGCACCTCCCAGATCACCGCGTCGCCGTAGCTGTCCAGGGCGGTAAAGACGGGCACGTCCCGGAAGCCCTCCGGATCGGTGCGCTTTAGGTCCACCACCATGCCCCTGTCGCCGTTGACCCCCGCCGCCCGGGCGTAGGGGTCCACCGCCTCCTGGGTGCCCAGGGCGGTGGTGACGGAGTAGGTATAGTAGGTGCCGTGGCCGCAGGCGGCTTCGGCGCGCCATACGCCCTGATTTTCCCGCTCCATGGGGATCCGGTCGTAGGCCGGGCTGTCGTTCCCTTCCTCAAACAGGTTCAGCGTCACTTGGGAAGCGGTGGGGGCCCAGACCTTGAACACCGTGCGGTCTCCCTGGATCACGGCGCCCAGATCGTCCCCGTCGTAGGTGTAGCGCTCCACGAAATCCTTGCTGTCAAAGATCTCGGTGGGCACCGCGGCAATCTCGCCGTAGCCCTCGATTTCCACGGTGTAGGGCAGGGCGATATCCAGCGGCTCCTGGGTGGTGATGATCCCGGTGACCACCTCGTTGTTCAGGCTGGAGAGCTTTTCGATCCCGATCTCCCGGCCGTCCTGGCGCACGTGGACCAGGTCCGGGCTTTCCAGCCGCACCGCGGGGCTGATGAAATAGCGGATCTGATCGGACGCGATGATGCCCGCCAGCTGGAAAATGCGGATGGGCTCCAGGGTCTTTCCCCCGTCCGGGCTGGAATACTGCATGCCGTCCCCGGGCAGCAGGTAGATCTTGGTGTCCCGCCCGGTCATGATGGCGAACCGGTCGTCCGGGTAATCCTTCGTGGCCTCGCCCCAGGATTTGCCGCCGGGATCGGAGCAGTTCCTGCGGACGATGAAGCCCACCTCGCTCACGTCCTCCGGCACGTTCACCACGCACTTGACGCCGTATGCGCAGGGGTGGAACAGATTGCCGCTGCCGTCCCTGCCCGGGAACCAGATCCATACGTCGCAGGTGTCGTAATCCGCGTCCGGATCGCTCCAGTACAGCGTCAGCTGGCGGTATCCGTCCTCTTTTTCCAGGGTATACTCCGCGCTCTCCCCTTCCGCCAGGCATCCCGTGCCCGGCAGGGGCAGCACCAGCGCGGTGATCAGCATCAAAACCATCAGTCTGCGCGTCATAGTTTTTCTCCTCCGTTTCCGATGCGTTGCGGTAAAAAGTATGGGATTTCGTCTGTCTGCGATCATTATACCACATCCGCGGGGAATTTAGAAAGAAAAATTTGCGCGGCGCGGCCCGGAGCGCGGGTTTGCGCGGGGGGCGGTTTTTGCGTATAATAGCAGAAAGAAAAAATGTTTTCCGGCCGTTGGCCGGTTTTTGGGGCCGCCTCGTCTAATGATTGACGGAGGGAGGGAAAGAAAGGTGACGCAGGATCCGCGCCGGGCATGGCTGGAGGAAGCGATGGAGCGCTGGGAAAAGCCGATGCTGCATCTGTGCTTCGCGTATCTGGGCGATCTGGCCCTTTCGGAGGACGCGGTGCAGGAGACGTTTTTCCGGGCCTGGAAGGGCTATGGGCGCTTCCGGGGCGAAGCCCAGGAAAAAACGTGGCTGACCCGCATCGCGATCAATGCCTGCAAGGACTTGATGAAGTCCGCCTGGGCCCGGAAAACGGACAGGACCGTGACCCCGGATACCCTGCCGGAGGGGGCCGTTCCCTTCCAGGCGCGGGACGACACCGTTACGCGTGCGGTGCTGGCCCTGCCGCCCAAAATGAAGGAAGCGGTGCTGCTGCGCTGGTATCAGGAGCTCACCCTGGAGGAAATGACCCGCGTGCTCCGTCTGCCCCGATCCACCGTCAATTACCGATTGAAGAAAGCGAAGGCGCTGCTCAGGGACGAACTGGAGGAATGGTACGATGAAGAATAAGGAAACGCTGAAAGCCCGGATGGACCGGCGGCTTTCCTTCCTGGACGGTCTGCCGTCCTGCCGCTCCGCCGTGATGCAGCGCATCGCGCAGGAGGAGGCACCCGTTATGAAGAAAAAAATCTCCCTGGGGCTGGTACTGGCCCTGATCCTGGTATCCCTGTCCGTGGCCGGCCTGGCGGCCGCCGCGCTGCTGTTTTCCCCCAAGGCCGACGCCGCCCGCATCGCCGACCGGGCGCTGGAGGAGCGCTACGGCGTCACCCCCGAAATGCAGACCTTCTTTGTCCGCACGGAAGAGGAGCTGCCCGACGGCGCGGTGCGGGTCACCTATGCCGGGCGGGATCAGCTTCTGGAGGCCCTGGGCACCTATACCGCCCGGGTGAAGGACGGAAAGGCCGATATTTCCTGGAGCTACGATGGGAAGGACACCTCCGGCCTATACGGCGCCGACGCCTGGGGCGTAGAGCAGCTCAGGCAGATGCTCGTCGACAATCAGGAAACCGGCGGCATGGGCCTTTTCCTGCCCCGGGCCCTGGAAATCGCGCAGGCCAACGGAAACCCCTGGCAGGATTCCGTCAGCACCGAGGAAGAAATCATCGACTATTTTGAGCAGTTGGAAAAGGAAAAGACCGCCGCCCTGGCCGCCCGGAAGCTGCCCGAGGACGAAATGGCCGAGCTGGCCCGCCAGGCCGTGATCGAGGCCTATTCCCTCACGGCGGAGCAGGCCGCAGCGCTGGAAAAATACGTGCAGCCCCTGGCCGACGAGGAAAACGCCTGGTACTGGATGGAGGACGGCAAGCCCTGCTTCGAGGTGCAGTATTTCCTTTCCCAGGGCCCGGACGGCGCTTTTGTGGAAAAGGACGGCACGTACGGCGTGCTGGTGAACGTGGAAACCGGCGTGATCGAGCGCGTCGTATACGAATCCGGCCTGGGCGGGGAGGGCTGAGCCCCCTTTCCCGCGCCCGGACGCCCCGCTTTGCAGGCGGGGCTTTTCATTTGGGTTTGCGCAGGCGCGCTTTCCTGTTGTATAATACAAAAAAGCCTGACCGGACGGAGGAAGCGCCATGAGCGAAACGAAAACCGCCCTCATCATGGAGGGCGGCGCCATGCGGGGCATGTTCACCTGCGGGGTGATCGACGTGATGATGCGGGAAAAAATCGCCTTCGACGCCGCGGCGGGGATCTCCGCCGGGGCGGTGTTTGGCTGCAATTTCAAGTCCGGCCAGATGGGGCGGCCCATCCGATACAACAAGCGCTACTGCGGGGACAAACGGTACTGCAGCCTGTCCTCCCTGCTGCGGACGGGAAATCTGTACGGGGTGGATTTCTGCTACCGGGAACTGCCGGACGAGCTGGACCCCTTCGACCGCGCGGCCTTCCGGGAAAACCCCATGGCCTTTTACGTGGGCGCCACGGACGTGGAGACGGGGAAATGCGTTTATCACCTTTGCACCGACGGCGGGGAAAACGATATGCTGTGGTTCCGCGCCTCCGCCTCCATGCCCCTGGTGTCCCGGCCGGTGGAAGCGGACGGCCGTCTGCTGCTGGACGGCGGCATCACGGACGCGGTGCCCTATGCATACATGGAAAGCCTGGGCTATCGCCGGAACGTGATCGTGCTCACCCAGCCCCGGGGCTACCGCAAAGCCCCCGTCCGGGGGCTGCCGCTGATCCGGCTGCTGCTGCGGAAATATCCCCGGATCGCGGCGGCCATGGCGCAGCGCCATGAAATGTACAACCGCCAGATGCAGCAGATCGACGATCGGGAGGATACGGGGGAAGCGCTGGTGATCCGCCCGCCTTGCCCGCTGGGCATCGGGCATACGGAAAAGCGCCCGGAGGAATTGGAGCGGGTGTACCGCCTGGGGGTGCAGGCGGCGGAAGCGCGCCTGGAGGAGATCCGCCGCTTTCTCCCGCCCCGGAAAGGATTCGCCGCGGCAAAAGGCGAATGATATCAAAAACGACCGCAAAAAAACAGGAGGGATCCCCATGCGCACATGGACACGGGAAGAAAAATACCGCATCCTCAAGGACCCCCAGGAATTGCTGCCGCTGTATGAAAAAATCTCCCGGTCGCCCTGGCGGCAGACCTATCATAACCAGGCGGTGACGGGGCTGATGAACGATCCCAACGGCTTCGTCTGGCACGACAACCGCTGGCATCTGTTCTATCAGTGGTGCCCCTGGGGCGCGGTGCACGGGCTGAAATACTGGTATCATATCGTGTCTCGGGATCTGGTGACGTGGAAAAACCTGGGGGTGTGCCTGCTTCCGGACCCGGAGGACGGGTACGATAACAAGGGCGTATATTCCGGCTCCGCCATGCCCATCGGGGACAAGATCTATCTCTATTATACCGGCAACCACCGGGACGCCGACTGGACCCGCCGGGCCTATACCTGCCTGGCGCGGCTGGGCAATGACGGCTGGCCGGAAAAGTATCCCCTGCCCCTGTTCGGCGCGCACCCGGATTATACCGAGCACCAGCGGGACCCCAAGATCCTGCGGGTGCCGGGCCGGGACACGTATTTCATGATCATCGGGGCCCAGACCAAGGATAAGCACGGCTGCGCGCTGGTGTATTCCTCGGAGGACCTGCAGCACGGCTGGACCTTCGCCGGGCAGCTGCGGGTGCCGGGGTTCGAGGCCTTCGGGGACATGTGGGAGTGCCCCTCCGTGGAGCACATCGGCGGGAAGGACGTGCTCATTTTCTGTCCCCAGCATCTCACCCTCCCGGGCCGGGGCGGCAGCCGGAACCACAACGGCTATATCATGGGCGCCATGGACTGGGACTGCCTCGTTTTCCAGCCGGACGGGCAGTTCCACGTGCTGGATTTCGGGTTCGATTCCTATGCCGCCGCCTGCGCCAATAACCTGCAGGAAGCGGAGAAGGCCATCCTGATCGCCTGGATGGGCGTGCCCGACGTGAGCTACCCCACGGACGAGGAGGACTGGGCCGGGTGCCTCACCCTGCCCCGGGAGCTCACCGTCCGGGGCCGACGGCTGATCCAAAGGCCGCTGCCGGAACTGAAAAAGCTGCGGGATGAGCAGATCGGGCTGAAGGAAAACGAGGCGGGCTGCTGCCCGCTGCCCCCGGCGGCGGAGATCGAGGTGGACTGCCGCCCCGGGAACGTGGAAACGGATCTGTTCACCGACGCGGCGGGGCGGGGCGGGCTCACCGTCCGCTACGACGAAGCGCGCCGGGAAATCACCGTGGACCGCAGCGGCATGCGCGTCACGTTCAACCCGGAGGAGGGCTTTTCCCGCGCCCGGCCCCTGGAAAGCGGATTGAGCCATCTGCGGATCTTTGTGGACCACAGCTCCGTGGAGATCTTCGTCAACGACGGGGACGCCGTGTTCACCTCCCGGGTGTTCCCCACCGCGGAGGAACATTTCTTCCGCATCCGCGGCGACGTGTTCCCCCGGCTCTGGACGGTGAAAAACGCGGTGAAGGAGCATTTTCTGATCTGACCGCGGGAGAAAAAAACAAAAGGGGCCCGATGGCGGCCCCTTTTTCGTTGCGTTCCGGGCATGGCCCGGCGTCACGTTACCCGGAAGCAGATCTCCGCATCCCGGGCGCGCATGATCTTCTTTCTTTCCACGCTTGTGTCCCGGCGCTTGAAATCGGTATTGCAGATCTCCCACAGGCAGTAAATGCCGATGTTGGTGATGGCGTTCATCAGGAAGTTCATTTTTTCGATCCGCTCCGCCAGATAGCCGCCCAGATAATATGCCACGATGCTGATGATCGCCAGCAGCAGCACCCGCAGATACCACCGGTACAGGTACAGCGTCACCCGCCGGTATTCGTCCTCGTAGTGGGATACGAAGGCTTCCCGGAAAAACTGCTGGGACGTTTCGGTGATGGCGTCGCAGTAGATAATCAGCGTCATATGGTCGCCGCCGTACCGCTCCGTGAACCGGTTCACCGCATCGTACACCAGGGGATTCACTTCCGCGTGGGGCAAGATGACATGGCGGTCAAACAGCTCGTCCTTGGAAAAATGCAGCGTCAGCTCGTCTTCGTACTGGATGGGGACCATTCTTTGCTTGCTCACAAACCAGGCAAGCAGCTTTCCGCCCTTTTTTCTTTCGTTTTTCATTGACAATCCGCCCCCGGTTCTTTTCCTGCCCGCGGCAGGCATGGTTTTTTCAGGCGGATATACTATAACATATTTTTCCGGTTTTCTCAACGCCCGTTCTGCGCGCGGCGGATTCCGGAGGAGGGCCTGCCCGGCGACGCTTCAAAGATTGATTTTTCGCATCGCTTATGGTACTTTACGAACCGGACGGCGTCGCTCTCCGCTGCTGTTATTCCTTGATTTGCCCGGATTGCGCAGCGCCGTATATCGATGAAAAAAAGCATCCGCAGAAGGCGGAAAAAGCCACGTAAATCCGATAAGGGGGAAAGCAAAAGATGCAGAAAGATTACAGAGCTGTCAGCCGCGATCTGGAAAACATCTGGTGTCGGCTGGAGCCGGCGATCCGCGTCTCCGTTGCGCCGTATTTTAATAACGAGCCCTGCGATGCCGCTCTTTTCCATGTGGGCCGGTATTGGTTCGTGATCCTTCGGGACGACGTTGTGATGAAGGAATGGAACGGTGATCCGGTTTACAGCTTTGTCCGACTGCCCGATCGGTTTCCGGATATCGGCATCGAGGATTTCTGCGCAATGCTGAACCGCGCGGTGCCCCCGGTCTTGTCCCATGGAGACCGGTCCATCGCCGCTTCGGAAATCCGGCCGATGCTTCAATGGGCAAAAAAGCACGGGAAACCGCTTTACCGCATATCGGAAGAAGGACTGCTCGAAGACACGGCGACCGTCGTAAGGAGAATCGCCAATATTCTTGTGGATAAAGGGAGCAGTACGCTCGTCCTGGAACAAAGCTATCAATGGAAACAGCCTGTGGGCGCCCCGGTGCTTACGCTTTACGATTCGGTCTGCTCTGCGCATGGCGATTGGGATTTTTCGACCGACGTTGCGCTTCCCGCAGGCTTTCCCTTCGTTGATGCGGAGCAATTTTGCGAAGCGCTCAATGCCCTGCCGCTTCATGCGCTGGTCAGGAGCAACCGTCTGAACCGCAATCGGAATATTGAACTGAAAGCCGTCGTATCCCTGCTTGAAACCGCAAAGCGTTTTACCGTCCATCCGGAACGGGAAGACCCCCGATACGGGGAGAGCTTCGCTTTGCTTCTGAAACGGTATATTCAGTAAACTGCGCAAACGCCGTTTTTCAGGAAAGGATCACGCCGGTCTGTTCATCTGTGCGAAGCCGCGATCGATAATGAATGTTGAATTGCTGGGCCAATTCTCCCACGCATCCCCATGATCCGTGATGAAGATGATTTTATCTTTATTTCCGGATATCCTTTTTACAATCTCGCGCATGACCGCAACCGTATCCTTGTCCATTCCGGCGGCGATCTCATCCAGAATAATGACGGAGGCCTGGTCTATGGCCGCCAGCAATTTGAGCACATACAGCTTTTTTCTTTGCCCGCCCGAAAGGGAGTCTCCGTTGCCGGAGATCGCATCCCGCGTGTCTTCCAGGCGCACTTCCTTCAGCCATTCCCTGATTTTTTCATCCGGGACCTGCTTTCCGCTGATGATGCTCAGATAATCGGAAATGGTTTCATTCAGGCATTTTTCGTCCTGATTGATATACAGAACAGCCCTGTTCAATTCTTCCCGGGCAATATCCTGTATACGCATGCCGTTCATCTCCAGCGTTCCCGATTCGGGCTGATACAATCCGGTCAGCAGCTTATAGAACGTGGATTTGCCGCTTCCGTTAGCGCCCTTGACGCGTATGGTATCGCCGGCCCGGAATTCACAGCTGATCCCCCGCAGCACGTTATCTGTTTTCTCCGAATAGGAAAAAGCGACATCCCTGAATTCGATGCTGCTTATGCGCCCTGTCAGCTTCTGTTCCCCGTTGGCTTGGCGAAGCGCCAGAACATCCGCGGCATGGCTGAAGCTTGGAAGGTTCCGTATGATCTGCTGCATCAGCTGGGACGCTTTTTGCGATTCCTCAATGATGATGTTTGCCGTCAGCGTAAAAAACACCAGATCCACAACGCTTTTCTGCGCCACGGGCCAGACCAGAACAGCGGATAACAGGATCGAAAAGACGGAATAATAGCCGGAGGAAAAGCCGCTCCACAAATAAATCGGAACATCCGCTTTCCTCGAAGCGGCAATAAAACTGGCCACTGCTTTGTCCGTTTTCTCCTGGTAATATCCAAGAAGAGGATTCGTCTGCACCATGGGAAGCATCCTGGTATACTCCGTGCAGCAGGAGTCGTATCCCTTTATTTTCAGATTTACCGCTTTGGATGCGCTGGTGATGTATTTTTTGCTGAATATGGAAATAACGATTCCCAAGGCGGAAGCGACGCAAATAAGCAAAGCGGTTGATACGTCATTGATGAACAAAAATACCAGCAATGCGATGATCAGCAATCCGGAGCTGACAATCGAGGGAATGTGATGCCCGATCGCCGTGAAAATATTCAAAACATCCGAGAAAAGAATATTCCGTACGGTGCCTTCTTCCTTCTTCTGAATCTCCAGCATATTGCCCTGCTGCAGCTTTGATTCCATCTTCCGGGAAAGATGCGACATATATTTCCCGCCAAACTGATCAAGGGATCTGTAAAACAGCACCTTTACAAAGGTATGAATCAGGTAAAGCCCGCAAAAGACCCCCGCGCCCTGCAGGATCAGCAGCCAGTGATAGTTTTCCGAGACCAATTGAATAAACCGCTTTGACGCCAAAGGGATAAATACCCCGTATGCTGCAGAAAAAAGCGCCATCAGCAAAGCGATCAGGAACTCTTTTCTGTAACAATGAAGCGCCTCCCTGAAAAACCGGACCACTGTTTTCATGTTTTCCCCCTTATGCCGTTCCCATATGCTTTATCAGCTTTGATATCCGGATTCCATATTATATCAGAGTCCGTGATAATCCGCAATCAATAGTGATAAATCTGCTTTTCAGGGGGACGCAATGATCTTATGCCTCCGCGTCCGGCTGTCCCCGTCCTCCGATACGGTCGCTGTCGTGGACGACCAGCCCCAGGGCTTTGGCGTTCATTGCCAGGTCCAGCCGGCTTTCAAAGCCGGTTTTTTCCATGATGTTCTGGATATGCCGTTTCACTGTATTGGCGGAAATGTTCAGCCGCTCGGCGATCTCCTCGTTGGTCAGGCTGCCGGTCAGTTCCCGCAGCACGTCCAGTTCCCGGTCCGTCAGATCCGCGCGGGTCACGGCGCCGAAGGGAACGCGCGGCGCGTCTCCCGGATAGACGGATTCTCCGTTCATGGTCCGGTCCATGATCTCAATGAGGCTGTGGTTGTCATATTCCTTGTACCAGAAGCTTTCAATGCCGATGGCCCGGGCTTTTTCCTCCCAGCTCGTTTCCGAAGCCGAAGTCGTCAGGATGATCCGGATTTCCGGATGCTTCCGTTTGATCGCCGCAGCGGCGGTCAGGCCGTCCATGCCGTCCTGCATCATCACATCCAGGATCAGCAGGTCGGTTTCATGGGCATCCACGTAAGCTGCGGCGTCCTCGGCTGTCCGGAGCCCGGCCAGCAGCTCATACCGGATGGCTGCGCGGACATACATTTCAAAGAAGCCTCTGGAAATATTCTGGTCGTCTGCCACAACCACCCTGATCCGGTCGCTCACAATGGGTCACCTCCCGTCAGCATCAGGATCAGCCGGAAGCCGGAGCACCAGGGCAAACGCCGGCGCGCTTTCCACCGTCATGGCGCCGCCCGCGGCTTCCGTATGCCTGCGCAGGGACAGCAGCCCGCCGCTTTCCGTAACCGGTTTTTCCGGCGGTCGGCCGTTATTGGCGATCCGGACGCTCCATTCCTTTTCGTTTTTCTCCATCCGGAGCACCAGATGGTCGCCCTCCGCGTGCTTGACCGCGTTGGCGGCACATTCCTGGACCGCCTGGGCCAGCAGCGCCCGGTATGCCGGGCTTTCCGGCAGGCTGCCGAGGATTTCCGTCTGCACGCCGATGCTCTTCGCCATCGCCAGCGCCTGGGGAAGCCGGTCTGTGCGGCTCTCGGAGGGCGCTTCCGCTTCCCGAAGCAGGAACCGGTTCATTTCAAGCGTCGCCATCCGGACCAGCTCCGCGTCCGTGCTGTCCGGATGCTCCAGGGCATGGCGTCCCATCAGCAGCACCTGTCCCAGCTGGTTATGCAGGGCGGTCCGGGCCGCGGCTTCCTCCTGCGCGATGAACATATCTCCCGAAAGGTCGCTGACCTCCTTCATGCGGCGCTGCAGTTCCTGCAGGCGTTCATGCTTGCCCCGGAGCTCCTCCATGATCCGGTAGGGTGCCGTCACGTCGGACGCGGTCAGCTGATCGTATTCCGTGCCGTTTCCCGTCATGCGTTTCCCGGCGAAGCGCCATACCGTGCCTTCTTTCGTATGCGCCAGGATCTCGCCGCCCTGTTTTTCGCCGCTTTCTTCCAGGTATTCCCGGAACCGGACCGCATCGGAAAGCGTTCCGCCGGTCAATCTCCGGTACAGCCCGTCCATCTGCAGGTTGGAGAGCAGCACCGTTCCGTCCGGCGCGCTGATGCAGATGCCTTCCGGCAGCAGGTTCACTGTTTCCCGGATCGCGTCCGGCGTCAGGTGGTTGTGGCGGTACCGGCGGTCGTCCCGCAGCAGCAGGAGAAGGATCGCCGCGGAAAGGACTTCCGGGATGGCGTACAAGCCCCAGGGCAGGCCGAAGAGCGCGGTCTGGAACGGCCGGTAGCGGGGATCCGGTTCCGTCAGGTAAGCGAACCGCGCGCAGTCCATAAGGACCAGGAACAGGAGGAACCCGGCCAGCAGATTCAATCCCGCAGTCAGGAGGATCCGCCGGCTGCGGCGCGCCAAAATACTGCGGATCAGGGCGAGCAGGCTGCCGACCACAAGGGCCAGGGAGCCCAGGGTGACCGCATACCAGATCAGCGAGCTTTTTGTCAGCCAGATCGCTTTCATTCTGCCGCGCCCCCCTTCCTTCTGTGAACGGTCAGAAAGACGGTGCCTTCGCTGCTGCGCGCTTCCACCGGCAGGATCGTTTCCGGAAGGGGCATCTCCCGGTCTGTTTCCACGGCCATCCGGATGCCGGTGCCGGTCAGGGAGACGGTCAGCCTCCGCAGGGCGTGCAGCCAGGATTCGATCACGCCTTCAAAGGTGTCGTACAGTTCATGGATGTCGGAAAGCGGAAAGCCCGTCGTTTCTTCCCCGACGGCCGCGGCTTCCACCCCGCAGCATTTGAGGAACCGGGCGGATTCCTGCAAGGCCAGGAACAGTTCCCGGTTCTTCTTTGGCAGGGTGGTTTCGTCCAGCAGGAGCAGGTTGCTCTTCCGCTTGCACCAGGCGTTCAGCACGCAGCATTCGCCCAGCGCGCCGCCGCAGCCTTCGGTTCCGGGCTCCGCCTCCTCCAGCAGTTTTTCAATCCGCTTTTGCCGGGGATAAAGGATTTCCGCGATCCGGTCATAGATCCGGTTCTGGGCGTCCAGCCGCGCCTTTTTTTCTTTCAGTTCGTTTTCCTTCCGGATCAGGGCGTTTTCTTCCCGGAGGATCTCGTTGGCGCCTTCCAGCCGGCGGCTTTCCCGGCGAAGCTCGCTTTCGTCCTCCGTCCAGAAAGCGTATCCGGCCCGGATCTCCATGCCGGAGAGGCGCAGCTCCTCCCGGGGATACACAGGATGCTCCAGGGAGGATCGCAGCTCCGCTTCCGAAGCGGGCACCGGCCGGTCGGTCCTGTACACCGGCGTCAGCGCCCGGTCCGTGATCATCACGGGCAGCCCAAGCTGTTCAAAGAAACCGATGTGGTTTTCGTTGCTGGGGATCAGCCGGTTCCGGATGCAGACTTCAAAGATCCCCAGCATGCCGAAAATATTGATCTCCTGGGTGCTGTACGGTTGGTGCACGTGCAGCCAGTCCCACACCAGCATGTTCATCAGCAGCATGAAGAGCCAGGCCAGGGTCGCCCCTGTGAGCAGGGCGATTCCCTTCGCGGGGCGGCGGCCCGTTTCCCGGAACAGAAGGACCAGCCCCACGAGAAAGGCCAGGATCATCCACGCATACAGCAGATAGAAGCCGGTCCCCTGGGCGTATCTTCCGGTCACGATGGTAAGTTCCGGAAAAGCCGCCTTGGGACGGTATACCAGATGATGAAGATCGTTGGTCAGCACCATCCCGGACAGGAGCGCCGCCGGAAACAGAAGCCGCCGCTCGTCCCATCCTTTCCCGTCCTGCCGGCCCCGGCGGATCCGAACGCAGGACATCAGGAAAAGCGCGGGGCTCACCGTCTGCGGGATCCAGTAAACATATTTGCTGAAACGCTGCAATGCCAGCACGTCGGGGGCGTCCCCCACGATCCGGGTGCTGAACACCTGCGCAGCCAGCAGACAGAGCATCATGATCCCCGCGGCGACCATGTAAGTCCTCACCCGCGTGGGCAGCAGCCGGGCGCGCACGGACCGGATCCAGAACAGGATCAGCCCGGCAAAGACGGTAAACCTTCCGGTGAACAGGAAAGAGTTCAGGAACAGGTTCTCCGTCGGATCAAAATAATGAAAGATGCCGCCCAGCAGCAGGAAACCGATAAACAGCGCGGTGTTCCGCCGGGTGGTCCGGTGTTCCATTTTCGCTCCCTCCTTCCGGCTTTATTATAAAACGTCGGGGCCCGAATGTACATCACCTGTTTGTACCATCTTTTTTCCCGGCGCGCATCCGGGCAGGCGAACCCAAAAAACATGAAAAAAACCGATCCTTCCTTCCCAAAAATGGTACGAATAGGTGATATACACCCGGAGACCGGCCCCCTATAATTGTAATTGGATACAAAGCATGAAAACCATACGGGGGGCCCGGAAAAGGAGGAAGAGGGAAATGAGGAGGATGCTGAAATGCCTGCTGGCGGCGCTGTGTATTGCCATGGTGCTGATGCTGCCGGCGGCACAGGCGGATGACGGTACGGCATGGATGGATGAGCCCTGTCCAGTGACAGGATATCACAATTTTCAATTTGAAGACATACAAATCGGAGACTGTACTCATGAATCCATTGTTCGCTGGTACTGCCCTGATTGCGGAAAATCTCACACTGACATTGAACCAGCGCCCGGCCATCAATGGGACGAAGGCAAGGTAACGAAGGAACCGACCTGCACCGAAGCGGGCGAACGCACGTATACCTGCACCCGCCTGATCACGAACATATGGTGCGGCGCGACATACACAGAAGCCATTCCCGCCCTGGGGCACGACCCGGAAACCATATCCGGCAAAGCGGCCACCTGCACGGAAAGCGGGCTGACCGAGGGAAGCAGGTGCAAGCGCTGCGGCGGGACAATCAAAGCCCAGGAAACGATCCCGGCCCTGGGCCACAGCTGGGACGGCGGCAAAGTAACCAAGGAGCCCACCTGCACCGCCGCCGGCGAAAAAACCTATACCTGCACCCGCTGCGGGGCCACGAGGAAGGACTCCGTCCCCGCCCTGGGCCACGCGCCCCAGGCCGTCCCCGGCAAGGCCGCCACCTGCACCGAAACGGGGCTCACCGAGGGGAGCAAATGCTCCCGCTGCGGGGCCACCCTGAAAGCCCAGGAATCCATCCCGGCCCTGGGCCACGACTGG
>JAFZQK010000030.1 GCA_017620455.1 Clostridia bacterium | reverse complement strand
TTGGTGCCGTAGGTGGTGCCCACCTGGCTGCGCTGACCCTTGCCCAGGTCCTCGAGTGCGCCGCCGATCGGCAGCCCGCCCTCGGAGAAGGCGGTCTGGGTGCGGCCGTAGACGATCTGCAGGAACAGCTCGCGCATGGCGGTGTTGATGGCGTCGCACACCAGGTCGGTGTTCAGCGCTTCCAGGATGGTCTTGCCGGGCAGGATCTCGCTGGCCATGGCGGCGGAGTGGGTCATGCCGGAGCAGCCGATGGTCTCCACCAGGGCTTCTTCGATGACGCCGTTCTTCACGTTCAGGCTCAGCTTGCAGGCGCCCTGCTGAGGCGCGCACCAGCCGATGCCGTGGGTGTAACCGGAGATATCCTTGATCTCCTTGGCCTGGATCCATTTTCCTTCTTCAGGAATGGGCGCGGGGCCGTGGTTCGGGCCCTTCGCAACACAGACCATGTCTTCAACTTCCTTCGTGTATTGCATATTGACTCGGTACCTCCTGTTCAGGTGATTTGGGTAACCCTATAACCAATTCAGTATAGCATAATCCCCGGCCGGTCCGCAACTGTTTTTTTCTCTTTTCCGGGCTCCCTCTGCCCCTGGAAATCCCTGTCAGGCGCGGCCCTGCGGCGGGCGTTTGCCGATCGCCCGCGCCGCCCGCCGCCCCCGCCCGGAGCAAAAACCCCGCGGATGCCCCCGGATCCCGCTTTTTTTCGGTATTCCCCGGGCTTTTGCGTTGCGAAACGGGGCAAGATATGATAAGATAAGCTGTATTGATTTTGGATTCCGGGAGGAAATGGAACGTATGGACATGAAACGGCGCATTGCGGATCTGGCCGGGGAAATGCTGAAGAAGGCGTTCCCGGAAGCGGAGGGGCTGCCGGAGGACCTGTATCCCCTGCTGGAGGTGCCCCCGGACAGCGCCATGGGGGATTATGCCTTCCCCTGTTTCAAGCTCAGCCGCGCCCTGCGCCTGGGCCCGCCCGCGATCGCCCAGAAGCTGGCCGCCGCCCTGACGGACGGCGCCGTCGCCCGGGTGGAATGCGCGGGCGGATATCTGAATTTCTTCTTCAACCGGGAAAATTTTGCCCGGGACCTGCTTTCCGCCATCCTGGCCGCCCCGGAAAAATGGGGCGGCGGCGACGAGGGCCGGGGCAAGACCGTGTGCGTGGAATATTCCTCCATCAACATCGCCAAGCGCTTCCACCTGGGCCACCTGAGCACCACCGTCATCGGCAATTCCCTCCGGCGGATCTACGATTTCCTGGGGTGGAAGACCGTCTCCATCAATTATCTGGGGGACTGGGGCACCCAGTTCGGCAAGATGCTCTGCGCCTATAAAAAATGGGGCGATAAGGAAGCGGTGGAAAAGGGCGGCGTGGACGAAATGACCCGGCTCTACGTCCGCTTCAGCGAAGAGGCCAAGGAAAACCCCGCCCTGGAGGACGAGGGCCGGGCCTGGTTCAAGAAAATCGAGGACGGCGATCCGGAAGCCCTGGAAATTTTCCAGTGGTTCAAAGAAGTGACGCTCCGGGATGCCATGAAGGTGTACGACGTGCTGGACGTGCATTTCGACAGCTACGACGGCGAAAGCGTCATGGCGAAGCGGACGGGCGCGGTGATCCGCGCGCTGGAAGAAAAGGGGCTGCTCAAGGATTCGGACGGGGCGAAGATCGTGGACCTGGAGCCCTGGGGCATGCCCCCCTGCCTGATCCTCAAATCCGACGGCGCCACCCTGTACCACACCCGGGACGTGGCCGCCGCCATCTACCGCAAGGAGACCTATCATTTCGACCGCAGTCTGTACGTCGTGGCCTACCAGCAGGATCTGCATTTCCGCCAGCTGTTCAAGGTGCTGGAGCTGATGGGCTGCGATTGGGCCGCCCAGTGCAGCCACGTGGCCTTCGGCATGGTTTCCTACGAGGGCCAGGCCATGGCCACCCGCACGGGGCACGTGGTGCTGCTGGACGAACTGCTCACCCGGGCCCAGGAAAAGGCGCTGGAGATCATCAAGGAAAAATCTCCCGGGCTGGAAAACAAGGAAGAAGCGGCCCGGCAGGTGGGCGTGGGCGCGGTGGTGTACGCCACGCTGCAGAACAACCGCATCAAGGATATCGACTTCTGGTGGGACCGGGCGCTGAATTTCGACGGCGAAACGGGCCCCTACGTGCAGTACACCCACGCCCGGTGCCGCTCGGTGCTGCGCAAGGCGCCGGAAGGCCTGCCCGCCCCCGATTACGCCGCCCTGACGGACGACGAGGCCCAAGCGCTGCTGCGGCTGCTCTCCCGCTTCCCGGAGGCGGTGTCGGAGGCCTGTTTGCGGAACGAGCCGTATCTGGTCACCCGGGCCACCACGGAAATCGCCAAGGCCTACAACAAATTCTATTACGAGCACCGCATCCTGGACGACGACCCCGGGGCCGCCGCCGCCCGGGTGCAGCTGACGCGGGCCTGCGCGGAAGTGATCAAGACGGGGCTGTACCTGATCGGCCTGGCCGCGCCGGAGCGCATGTAACCCCATCGCTCCGCGCAACATATACAGATGATAAGATCCGAAAGGAGGCGGCGGCATGAAATTCACGAAAATGCACGGCATCGGCAACGACTACATCTATGTGAATTGCTTTGAAGAGGTGGTATCCGATCCCGAGCGCCTGGCCATCGTGATGAGCAAGCCCCACTTCGGCTGCGGCAGCGACGGCCTGATCCTCATCGAGCCCAGCGACACCGCCGATTTCGGCATGCGGATTTTCAATTCCGACGGCAGCGAGGCCGGTATGTGCGGCAACGGCATCCGCTGCGTGGGCAAATACGTGTACGAACGGGGGCTGACCGACAAGACCGAGCTGACCATCGACACCAAGGGCGGCCTCAAGCAGATCAAATTGCAGCTGGAGGACGGGAAGGTCAGCCGGGTGAAGGTGGACATGGGCACGCCGGAATTGAATCCGCGCCTCATCCCCGTGGATCTGCCCGGGGAAATGGTGCTGCGCCACCGGCTGCAGATCATGGGGCAGACCTGGTTCATCACCTGCGTCAACATGGGCAATCCCCACGCCGTCCTTTTCGTGCGGGACCCGGAGGTGGTGGATCTGCCCACCATCGGCCCCATGATCGAGCATCATCCCCTGTTCCCCCGGCGCACCAACGTGGAGTTCGTCCGGGTGATCGACCGGGGCATATTGCAGATGCGGGTGTGGGAGCGCGGGGCCGGCGAAACGCTGGCCTGCGGCACCGGGGCCTGCGCGGCGCTGGTGGCGGCGGTGCTGGCCGGGAATTCGGACCGCACCGTGCAGATGAAGTTGTCCGGCGGCAATCTGCAACTGCATTGGAGCGCCGAGGACAATCACGTGTATCAGACCGGCCCGGCCGAATTCGTGTACGACGGGGAGTGGCTGGGGGACTGAAACAAGCCAATGAAATACATTTCATTGGCTTGAACGGCAGATTTTCTTGCGGCCTGAAGGCCGCGGCCAGAAAATCTGTAAGGAAGCGGTCTAAAGACCGCTCCTCGGGCCGGCAAACCCGGCCCTGCGGATTACAGTCGAAGGCCTGACCGGCCTTCGACGCATCCGGTAAAATACCGCCACAATTCTGCTGCAGTCGGGAGGTACTTTTTTATGAAAATCAACAAAAACCTTGCTGCGCTCCCTGCGGGGTATCTGTTTGCCGAGGTGGCCAAACGGGTGAAGGCGTTTTCCGCCGAAAACCCGGACGCGCGGATCCTGCGCCTGGGCATCGGGGACGTGACCCGGCCCCTGGCCCCCGCGGTGGTGGCGGCGCTGAAAAAGGCCGCAGATGAAATGGGCACCCCCGAGGGCTTCCACGGCTACAGCCCGGATTTCGGCTACGACTGGCTGATCGACGCCATCATCGCCGGGGATTACGCCCCCCGGGGCGTGGAGATCGCCCGGGACGAGGTGTTCGTTTCCGACGGCGCCAAATCCGACGTGGGAAATCTGCAGGAGCTGTTCGGCCCGGACGCGCAGATCGCCGTCACCGACCCGGTGTATCCCGTGTACGTGGATTCCAACGCCATGGCGGGCCGCCTGGGGGATTACGTGAACGGGAAGTGGACAAACCTTACCTACCTGCCCTGCAACGCGGAAAACGGCTTCGTGCCGCCGCTGCCGGAAAAACGGGTGGACGTGGTGTACCTGTGCTATCCCAATAACCCCACCGGCACGGTGCTGACCAAGGAGCAGCTGCAGGTGTTCGTGGACTGGGCGCTGGAAAACGACACCCTCATCGTGTACGACGCGGCGTACAAGGCCTTTATCTCCGACGACGCCATCCCCCGCAGCATTTACGAGGTGCCCGGGGCGAAAAAATGCGCCATCGAGTGCTGCTCCTTTTCCAAGACCGCCGGCTTCACCGGCACCCGCTGCGCCTACACCGTGGTGCCCGGGGAGGTAACATACGACGGCGTGCGGCTGAACCGGCTCTGGGGCCGGCGGCAGGCCACCAAATTCAACGGCGTTTCTTATCTCACCCAGCGGGCCGCCCAGGCGGTGTACAGCCCCGAGGGGCAAAGGCAGATCCTGGAGACCATCGCCTATTACCGGGAGAACGCCCGGGTGATCCTGGCGGGGCTCAAAAAGGCAGGCATTCTGGCCTTCGGCGGCGTCCATTCCCCCTACGTGTGGATGAAAACGCCGGACGGCATGCCCTCCTGGGATTTCTTCGATCTGCTGCTGAAAAAGGCGCAGGTGGTGGGCACCCCGGGCGAGGGCTTCGGCCCCGCGGGGGAGGGCTATTTCCGCCTCACCGCCTTCAACACCCTGGAAAACACCAAGGCGGCGGTGGAGAGGATCGTCAGCGTTTTGTAAAGAATCGGGGACGCGCGAAAACAAAAGCGGCTTCCCCATTATTTTCCGTATCACAGGAGGGATCCCCATGATCCGTGCGATCGTCGGCGCCAACTGGGGCGACGAAGGAAAAGGAAAAATCACCGATATGCTGGCGGAGAACAGCGATATCGTGATCCGCTTTCAGGGCGGGGCCAACGCGGGCCACACCATCATCAACAACTACGGCAAGTTCGCCCTGCACCTGCTGCCCAGCGGCGTATGCCACGGCCACGTCACCAACGTGATCGGCCCGGGCGTCGCGCTGGATATCGAGGCGCTGCTCAAGGAGCTTGCCATGCTGGAGGAGCGGGGCGTGCCCGCGCCCCGGCTGCTGATCTCCGACCGGGCCCAGGTGCTGATGGAATACCACGTGGCCTTCGACTGCTACGAGGAGGAGCGGCTGGGCAAGGCGTCCTTCGGCTCCACCAAATCCGGTATCGCCCCCTTCTATGGCGACAAGTACATGAAGATCGGCCTGCAGGTGTGCCAGCTGATGGACCGGGACATCCTCCGCGCCCGGCTGGAAAACGCCGCCAAGCTGAAAAACGCCATGCTGGACAGCCTGTACCACAAGCCGGAGCTGGACGTGGACGCCCTCACCGAAAAGTATTTCGCCCTGGGGCAGAAGATCCGGCCCATGGTGTGCGACGTGGCGCAGTACCTGCACCGGGCCGTGAAGGACGGGAAGCGCATCCTGCTGGAGGGCCAGCTGGGCACCCTGCGGGACCCGGACCACGGCATTTTCCCCTTCACCACCTCTTCCTCGCCCCTGGCGGGGTTCGGCGCGGTGGGCGCGGGGCTGCCGGTGACGGCGTTCGAGCAGGTGATCTGCGTCACGAAGGCCTATTCCTCCTGCGTGGGCGCGGGGCCCTTCACCACGGAGCTGTTCGGCGACGAAGCGGAGGAGCTGCGCCGCCGGGGCGGCGACGCCGGGGAATACGGCGCGAAAACGGGCCGCCCCCGCCGGGTGGGCTGGTTCGACGCGGTGGCCACCCGCTACGGCTGCATGATCCAGGGCGCCACCGACTGCGTGATGACCAACCTGGACGTGCTGGGCTACCTGGACGAGATCAAGGTCTGCGTGGCTTATGAGATCGACGGGCAGCAGGTAAGGGATTTCCCCGTGACCCCGCTGCTGGACAAAGCGAAGCCCGTCTACGTCACCCTCCCCGGCTGGAAAAAGGACATCCGGGGCATCACCAGGTACGAAGACCTGCCCGACAACTGCCGGGCTTACGTGGAATTCCTGGAAAAGGAAATCGAATGCCCGCTGACCATGCTCTCCAACGGCCCCAAGCGGGAAGAGATCATTTACCGGTAAATCGGCGCGCCGGCTTGAAAGGGGATGTTGCAGAAGCCAATCTGCAATATCCTCTTTCGATCATATGGAGGATCCATTTGATCGAAGGGGCTGTGCAACAGCCCTTTTTGCTTATTTTTCCTGTTGACAATGCCGCCCTCCGGGACTATAATGATCCTGTAAGAGAACAAATGTTCTTATTATGGGCCGGAGGGGACGGACGGAGCGATGGGGCAGGCGGGGACGGACGGGAAGCGGCAGTACATCTGCATCGACCTGAAAAGCTATTACGCCTCGGTGGAGTGCGTGGCCCGGGGGCTGGACCCGCTGACGGCCAATCTGCTGGTGGCGGACGAAAGCCGCACGGACAAGACCATCGTGCTGGCCGTGAGCCCCGCCCTCAAGGCCATGGGCGTGCCCGGCAGGCCCCGGCTCTTTGAGGCGAAGGAGCGCATCCGCATGTTCGAGGCGTACGCCCACACCCGGGTGGATTACATCATCGCCCCGCCCCGGATGGCGGAATACCTGCGCGTCAGCGCGAAAATCTATGAAATTTACCTGCGCTACGTGTCGGAGCAGGATATCCACGTGTATTCCATCGACGAATGCTTCATCGACGCCACGCCCTACCTGCATCTGTACCGGCGGGAGGCGGAGCGGCAGCATATTTCCCCGGCGCATCTCATGGCGCTCACCATGATCCGGGACGTGCTGAAAACCACGGGCATCACCGCCACGGTGGGCATCGGCACCAATCTGTACCTGGCCAAGGTGGGCATGGACATCGTGGCGAAAAAGCAAAAGCCCGACCGGGACGGCGTGAGGATCGCGGAGCTGGACGAGATCGGCTACATCCTCGCCCTGTGGACCCACCGGCCCCTGACGGATTTCTGGCAGATCGGTCCGGGCACGGCCCGGCGGCTGCGGGAACGCGGGCTGTACACCATGGGGGATATCGCCGCCGTGTCCGCCGGCAACGAGGAAATGCTCTACCGCATGTTCGGCGTCAACGCGGAATTGCTCATCGACCACGCCTGGGGCGTCGAGCCCACCACCATGGCGGACATCAAATCCTACAAATCGGAGGATCACAGCCTGAGCACGGGCCAGGTGCTCCCCCGGCCCTACCGGTACGGGGAGGGGCGGCTGGTGTTCACGGAAATGGCGGATCTGCTGTGCGCGGATCTGCTTTCCAAGAACCTGACCTGCGCGTATCTCGCCTGGTGGATCGCCTTCGACCCGGAATCGCTGAACGCCTATCCCCAGTATCAGGGGGAATTGACGCTGGATTACTACGGGCGGCTGCAGCCCAGGCACGCCAACGCCACCGTGCGCCTGCCCTTCCGCACCAACAGCAGGCAGCAGATCCTGGAGCGGCTGATCCCGTCCTTTGAAAAGAAGGTGGACCGGCATCTGCTGCTGCGGCGGCTGAACATCGCCGCCTGCGAGGTGGAATACGACGACGGCAGCTGCCAGACGGACCTGTTCACCGATTTTAACGCCCTGGAAAGGGAAAGGCGGCTGCAGCGGGCCATGCTGGGCGTGCGCAAAAAATTCGGCATGAACGCCATCGTGAAAGGCATGAATCTGCTGGAGGGGGCCACCACCATCCAGCGGAACATGCAGATCGGCGGGCACAAGGCGGGCGGCCCCGCCGTGGAGCCCTTTGAGAAAGGCAAGGAAAAAACATGACCGCCACCGCGATCCCCTTGTCGGACGGCGAAATGCAGTACGTGGTGGACGGGCGGCTGATCCCCCTGCAGTTCCCGTATCTGGGCGTGCTGCTCCAGGGCCGTCCCCGCCACGGGGAGGACGCGTTTTCCCTGCGCCATCCCCGGATGGAGCGGGGCAAGCGGGCCAAACTGTTCGCTCCCTACGACGCCCTGGACGGCTACAGCGAGCACATCCGGCAAAAAAATATCCCCTACGCCGGGAAGCGCTTCCCGGACGAAGAGGAAACAGAGGAAACCAACCGCCGGCTGCTCCTGCTCCGGGCGATGACCGCCAATTCCCGCCTGGCCCGGCGCAGCCGCCCCGCCGTGACGGCGACGTATTACGTGCCCTGCGCGGACGGGCATCACGGCGCCTGCGGCCGGCTGGGGCAGTATAAAACCGTGACGGGCGCGGTGCGGCGGGTGGACCCGGTGAGAAGGGTCCTGCTGGTGGAGGATACGGCGATCCCCTGGGACGATCTGCTTTCCGTGGAATCGGAAACGCTGTTCGGCGGCGGGGAATGAAGGCCCGCCCGGCGCGGGCATCCTGTGAGAAAAACGGAGGGGAAAAACCATGTGCGGACGGTTCTGGGTGGAGGGCGAAAGCGAAAACGAACTGCTCTCCCGGATGATCGAGGAAGCGGCCCGGCGGCAGAAAGCCGTCACCGGGGAAAGCGGCATCGCCGCGGGGGAGGTGTTTCCCGGCGCCGCCGTGGCGGCCCTGGCGCTGGCGAAAAGCGGCGAAGCGGGGGCGTATCCCATGCTGTGGGGCTTTCATCGCCCGGACGGCAAGGGGCTGATCATCAACACCCGCAGCGAAACGGCGCTGGAAAAGCCCCTGTTCCGCGCCTCCATGCTGGAGCGCCGCTGCCTGATCCCCTGCTCCTGGTATTTTGAATGGGGAGATGCCTCTGCCGCGCCGTCCCTGCAGATCGGCGAAGCGGAAAAGCCGCCGCGGCGGACGCCGGGCGGGAAAACCAAGTACGCCATCCGCCCCCGGACGCCGGGGATCATGTACCTGGCGGGGATCTACCGCTATGAAGCGGATCGGCGCCTGCCCGTGCTTTCCGTGCTGACCAAAGCGCCGTCGCCGGAGATCGCCTTCATCCACGGCCGGATGCCCGTGATTTTTTCGGACAGGACCCACGGCGCGTGGCTGGACAGGAAAAACGACCCCCGCGAGGTGCTCCGCAGCTGCGAAACCGCCATGGAGTACCGTCCCGCGTGAGGCCGTTTGCCGGGGATCAGGCTTTCTCAGGGTTTTCCGCCAGGTATTTTTGGAATTCCTCGGTCATGGACCAGTAGCGCACGCCCCAATTTTCAAAGCTCCATTCGTCCATGTATTCGTTGCATTCGTAGTCGATGTACCACAGCAGGCCGCGCCGCACGATGAAGTTGGTGGGGAAATAATCGATATTCAGCCCGGCGGCGCGGGCCTGGGCCGCCATTTCCCGCGCCTGGGGCAGATACGCGTCCGTCGGGCGGCCGCTTTTCACCAGAGAAAAGACCGTGTCTCCTTCGATGTATTCCTTCACAAGCCGCTCAGCCCCCGCATCCCATGCGATCAGCGCGGGGATGCGGATGCCCGCGGCCCGCAGCCGCCCGTAATCCCGGAGCTCCGCTTCCATTTTGTTGCCGAAGCGGTAGTAGGCGCAGGGCTCGTGATGGATCTGCTTGACCACGAAGGGCGCGCCCTCCCGCAGGGCTAGGTAGGAATACCCGCCCTTGCCGCGGCCCAGCAGCCTGCCGATCCGGTACGCCTGCCCGGCGATCACCCATGTTTCTCCCATGACGTTACGATCCCGAGGAGGAGAAGGACGACGAGGACGAAGAGCTGGCCGCTTCCCGGTCCCGGATCATGTGCTGCAGCGTCACCAGGATGGCCACCACGGCCTGCTCGTGCTCGGGCTGGTAAATATCCACGCAGTATTTATCGTGGAGAGACACCCATTTCTGCCCGATCACGGCGATCACGTTCTCATTGGCGTCGTACAGTTCAAAATTCAGCGCCAGTATGTTCCCCCGCAGCTGCCAGCCCAGGCCCTCGATGTTGGTGATGTCCTTGACCAGGTGGAACAGCTCCGTGGACAGTTCAAATCGGGTCCCGTCCGCCATGGTGACGAAATGCCGCTGGTGGAGGGTGAGGAGCTTCCTTTCGATGTGGGCTACCTGCCGGCCCTCGGCGTCCGTCACGTCCGTTTTATCGTGGATGGAGGGGAATTTGGTGTTCGCCTGATACGCCACGTTTTCGCTTTCGTCCACGATGTCGATGTGGTGGTGCAGGGTGAATACCTTCGTGGTGGTAAAGAGCGAACGGACCGGCCGGCCAAACCGCTCCACGTTGTTGACGTTGGCTTCCTGCCCCGCTTCCCGGAAGCGATGCACTTTGGATAATACGCCCATGACTGTTTCCTCCTATATTATTGGCGGTCCGGCCATTTCCGGCCTTACCGCTGCTTTGCGTACCAGTTTTTCACCACCTGCTCCGCCTTCTTGTCCGCGATGGAAAAGCCCGTGTCCGGGGTGCGGCGGGGCAGAAAGGTGTACCAGTCCCACCAGAACCAGCCCGCGAACCAGGGCTTGTCCCACACGGCGCGGAAGCAGGATTCGTAGAAATTGGCCTGCTCGTCCTCGTCGCAGGGGAATTCCCGGTGGGAAAAATCATAGGGCATCATGGCGCAGCCCCGGGCGCTGCGGCAGCCGATTTCCATGAAGATCACCTGCTTGTTCAGCCGCCGCGCCAGCTCCGCCAGGGGCGCAAGGTGCCCTTCCCAGGCCGCGCGCATTTCCTCCGCGGACGCTCCCGGAGCGTCGGCCACCCGATAGTAGGCGGAGGTGCCGATGTAATCCACCGCGTCCCACCAGGAAAGACCGGCTTCCCTGCCGTGGTTGGTGTTGTACACCAGCGGGCCGTGATAGATCTTCCGGACCGCGGCGACGGCGTTTCGCCAGTGGGCCTCCTCCGGCTCCGTGCCCAGCATTTCGCACCCCACGCAGAACATTTCGCACCCGGTTTCCTCCGCGATCTCCGCGTAATGGCACAGGAACGCCGTGTAGCAGGAGAACCATTCCTTCCAGTAATCCCTGTCGCCCCATTCCGGCCGGGGAAAGGCGATGTGCGCCCGCCACACGCCGTCCATGCTGTTGACCATGGGCTTCATGCACACCTTGAGCCCCCGGGCGTGCAGCTGGCGCACTGCGGCCTCGATGTCCCGGTCGGTGACGGTGAAGCGGTAGTCCGGGCGGATCAGAGTGGAGTGGAAGGAATCCTGCATCACCGCGAAGGCCAGCGCCGCCCAGTCGCCCCCCAGGGCGGCCAAACGGTCCATGGAGAGGGCGGCCTCCGGGGCGCGGTACATGCCCCGCCGGCCGTCGTATCCGTAAGTGAATCCTTTGATGAACATGCGCGTCACGCTCCAATTTCCGTTTTTCCCCTCGGATGGTATTATACGCCCTGCTCCGGGCGCGGGCAAGGGGGATTTTTGCTTTGCATCGGCCCCGCTCCGGGTGGTATAATCAGTGGGAAAAAGGAAGGAGGCGGCGGATATGAGCCGTACGGAAAGCGCGATGCGCCAGGATTCCCTGATCGCCCGGGCCGCGGAATGGACGCGGGCTCTTTTCCGGGGGGAAAGCACCGGCCACGGGGCGGACCATGCCCTGCGGGTGTGCGAAAACGCCCTGCGCCTGGCGGACGCGGAGGGGCCCTGCGACCGGCAGCTGATCGCCCTGGCCGCATTGCTGCACGACGCGGACGATCCGAAGCTGTTCGCCACCGAAAACAACGCAAACGCCCGGACGTTCCTTGGGGAAAACGGCGTGCCGGCGGAACGGGCGGATCGGATCTGCCGCATCGTCAACGGCGTTTCCTTCAGCCGCAACCGTCTGCGCCGCCCGGACACGCCGGAGGGCCGCATCGTGCAGGATGCGGACCGCCTGGACGCCCTGGGCGCCGTCGGCATTGCCCGCACCTTCGCCTACGGCGGCGCCCACGGCCGCAGCCTGGAGGATTCCCTGGCGCATTTCCGGGAAAAGCTGCTGCTGCTGCGGGACGGGATGAACACCCCCGCCGCCCGGGAAATGGCGGAGGAGCGCCACGCGTTTCTGCTTTTGTTCATGCGGGAGATGGAAAAGGAACGGGGCGAATGATCCTACGAAAAAGCCGGGGGACGGCCGCGGGATGAGCATGCTCATCTTCGGCCCGCCTCCCGGCTTTTTTGATCCGGAAAACCGGTTTGATCGCTTATTCTTCCCTGAGCACCAGATGGCGGGGCACGCCGTTCACCATCACGGGCACGTCGTAGCCCTGAATCAGGGGACGCACGTAATCGATGAACTGCTGGGTCACGCCGTTGCCCTTTTCGTTGATCCATTCCCGGGGGACCACCTTTTCGGCGTTGGCGATGTTGTGCACGTCGTACACGTCGTTGCCGCTCTGATAGGGATTGTCGTTCACCCGCTTGATGAGCACCATCACGCCGGAAATGCCCTTGTCCGCGGCTCGCACGGTGGCGCTGCCCGCGTTGAACGCTTCGTCCACGTCCACCTTGCTGGCCATGTGGGAGGCGGCGCGCTGCAGGGTGGAGAATTCGATGGCGCGGGTCTTGCAGCCCAGCTGGCCCTGAACCACGGAGGCCAGATACGCGGCGGTGCCGGACATCTGAAGATGGCCGAAGGCGTCGGTGGTCTTGGAGCTGGAGGCGTATTCGCAGACGTACTTGCCTTCCGCGGTCTTGATGCCTTCGGATACCACGGCGGTGACCACGTCCTTGGTTTCCAGCAGCGTCTTCACTTCGTCCACGAAGCCTTCGATGCTGAAGGGCAGCTCGGGCAGATAGATCAGGTCGGGGCCGACGCAGTCATCGCCCTTGGAAAGCGCGGCGGCGCCGGTCAGCCAGCCCGCGTTGCGGCCCATGATCTCCACGATGTTGACGTTCTTCTTGTTGGCGAAGGCCACCGCGTCGCAGATGATTTCCTTGGTGGAGGTGGCGATGTACTTGGCGGCGCTGCCGAAGCCGGGGGTATGGTCGGTGATGGCCAGGTCGTTGTCGATGGTCTTGGGGCAGCCCACGAACTTCCGCGTGGAGCCGATCTTCTGGCCGTAGTCGTACAGCTTGCGGATGGTATCCATGGAGTCGTTGCCGCCGATGTAGATGCACACTTCGATGTTCAGCTCGTCCAGCAGGGCGAAGATGCGGTCGAAGATCGCGTTGTCCTGGTCGATTTCCGGCAGCTTATAGCGGCAGCTGCCCAGGAAAGCGGAGGGGGTGTGCTTGAGCAGCTCCAGATCCAGGTCGTTGCGGATCTGTTCGGCCATATCCACGTACTTCCCCTGCAGGAAGCCCTGGATGCCGTGGCGCATGCCGTACACTTTGCCGTAGCCGAGTTCCGTCGCGGCCTTGAACACGCCCGCGAGGCTGGAGTTGATGACGGCCGTGGGGCCGCCGGACTGACCGACGAGAACGTTGCCTTTCATGTCATTTCCTCATTTCTTTTTTCTTGTACAGCCGCCGGAGCACTGAAAAATGCCCGGCAGGCCGCCCGTGGTGCGCCTTTTTCCGGGGCGGGGCGGACAGGCCCGCGCCCTCCCGGGGCGATCCTTCCGCTATGCCCCGCGCCCGCATCGGGGGCCGGCAGGCAAAAGGATCATAACCTGAAAAATTATACTACTGTTGCCGCGGCTTGTCAATCCAATTCTCCCCTGCGCCGCCGGGGTCCCTTACGTTTCCCGGGGCAGCGTCACGGCCTCGGTGACGCCCTCGCTGAAGGTGGGATGCGGACGGATCACGGAGGCCAGCTCCTCCAGGGTGCTCCCCCGTGCCAGGGCCTGGGTCATTTCGCTGATCAGGTCCGACGCCCTGGCGCACATGAGATGGGCGCCCAGGAGACGGTGGCTTTCCCGGTCGTAAACCACCTTGATGAAGCCCCTCTCCTGCTGGGAAAGCAGGCTTTTTCCATTGGCGGACATGGGGTATTTGCGGCTGTCCGCCTGCAGGCCCGCGTCCCGGGCGTCCTCCAGGGTCAGGCCCACGGAGGCGATCTCCGGGTCCGTATAGATGCACGCCGGGACGATCAGCGCCACCGGGGGCGTCCTGCCCAGCATACGGGCCAGGGCGCATTTTCCCTGGGCGACGGCGGCGTGGGCCAGCATCATGCCGCCGGTCACGTCCCCGATAGCGTAAATCCCGGGGCGGCTGGTCTGAAAATGCTCGTCCACCAGGATCCGCCCCCGGTCCTGCGCCACGGAGAAGCCGCCGGAAAACAGCCCGTCCGCACAGGGCCTGCGGCCCACGCAGACGAGGATCCCGTCCGCGGAAAGCTCCAGGGGCGTATCCCCCTGCAGGCAAAGGCAGCGCAGGCCCGCGCCGTCCTCCCGGATCTCCTGCACCCGGGTATCGCAGTATACTTGCATCCCGCGCTTTTTCAGGAGCATTTTCAGGCTCTGGCTGATTTCCTTATCCATGTTTCCCACCAGCCGGGGCGTGGCCTCCACGATGGTGACGGCGCTGCCCAGCGAGGAAAAGACGGAGGCGAACTCCACCCCGATCACGCCGCCCCCCACGATCAGCAGCCGGGGATAGACGCCGTCGGTTTTTTCCAGCAGGGTGTCGCTGGTTTCCACGTGGGGGCAGGAAATGCCCGGGATGGGGGGAAGGGCGGGCCGGGAGCCGGTGGCGATCAGGATGTTTTCCGTTTTCAGCAGCGTTTCTCCCTCCGCGCCGCGGACGCGGACGGTGCGGGCGTCCAGGATGTCCCCGACGCCTTTGAAAACGGGGATCTTTTTCTGCTTCAGCCGCAGGGCGATGCCGTCCCGCAGCTGCCGGACCACCTGCTCCTTGCGCGCGTGCACCGCGGCGAAATCGCAATCGGCTTCCTCAGCCCGGATGCCGAAGACATCGCTGCGGCGGATGGCCTCCAGCAATTCCGCCGTGTGCAGCAGCGATTTGGTGGGGATGCAGCCGCGGTTCAGGCAGGTGCCGCCCAGCTCGTCCTTTTCCACCAGGGCCACCCGCATGTCCGCGGCGGCGGCCAGGGCCGTTTCATAGCCCCCCGGGCCCGCACCGATGACGACCAGATCAAATCCCTGCATGGTGCCCTCCTCATTCTTCCGTCATTTTCAGCAGCATCTGTTCCAGATCCTCCCGCATCCGGGGGTCCTCTCCTGGCGGCAGGGAGGAAAAGACGGCGCGGATCTCCTCCGGCGCAAAGCGGACGCCCAGCAGGGCGCGCTCCATTCCTTCCGTCCACAGGGGGTCCAGGGCGTCGGTGTAGCATTTGCAGTCCCGGATGCGCCCGCCCGTCACGCAGAGCTGCATTTCCGCTCCGCCCCAGGGGAAGCGGGCCTGCTTTGCAAGATCGAAGGGGATCCTGCGGCCGAAGGTCCATTCCCAGGAGGCAAAGCGCGTTTGCATTTCCTCCCGCCGGGCGCGGAGGGCGTCCGTCAGCCGCTCTTCCCACGGGAAGGGCGCGGGGGGAAGGGCGTATTCTTCCCCGAAAGCCTGCGCCAGCGCCCCGCGCAGGGCGGGGACCGTCAGGGCCGGGAACCGGTCCGCCAGGTTCACCACCCGGGCGCGCACCGAATCCACGCCCCGGGAGCGGAGCTTCAGGGGGGAAACGCACAGGTATTTTTCCAGCGCCGCTTGGTCCACCTGCAGCATCAGCGTGGCGTGATGGCAGCAGGCGGCGCCCTGCCGGTAGGAGGCGTGGCCGGAAAACTTCCGCCCGTCGAGCTCCAGATCGTTCCGTCCGCTGCAGGAAGCCTGAACGCCCAGGCTGCGCAGGGCGTTCAGGATGACCCGCGTCTGCCGGGGGATATCCTCCTCCGGGCGGGAAACGCAGAAGGAAATATTCAGATTGCCCAGATCATGGAAAACCGCGCCGCCGCCGGACAGCCGGCGCACCAGCGTGCCGCCGTCCCGGAGCAGGGGGGAGAGGCGGCATTCCTTCCAGGCGTTCTGGTTTTTGCCGATCACCACGGTTTTTTCATTCTGCCAGAGAAAAAGGATGATCTCCCCCGGGGCGGCGCAGCCCGTCAGCACGGCTTCCGTGGCCAGGTTTTCCGGCGCGGAGAAGGAGGGGCTTTCAGCCACGTACAGCTTCGAAATCATAGCGGATCCGCGGGTTGCGCGCCGCGGAGACCTCGTCCGGCCTGCGGACGGGGGTGGTACGGGGCAGAAGGTGCATGCTTTCGGGGTCGTCGTGGGCTGATTGCCAGATCCCCCGCAGCACTTCCACGGCTTCGTCCAGGGTTTCCCGGGTCTCCGTTTCGGTGGGCTCCACCATCAGCGCTTCGTGAACGATCAGGGGGAAGTACATGGTGGGGGGATGGATGCCGTGGTCCAGCATGGCTTTTGCCGCGTCCAAGGCGGAAACGCCGGTTTCCTCCTTGAGCTTTTCCAGGGTCATCACGAATTCGTGCATGCAGATCCGATCATAGGCCATGGGGAAGAGATCCGCCAGCTTCACCCGCATGTAATTGGCGTTGAGCACGGCGTGCTTCGCGGCGTCCGGCACGCCCTCCCGCCCGATGGTCATCAGGTAGGCCAGGGCCCGGACGGCCACCAGGAAATTCCCCCCGAAGGACCGCACGTTCCCGATGGATTCCGGGGTGTCCTTCCCCGGCAGGAAGGGCGAAAGGAAATGCTTGCAGCCGCTGGGGCCGCTGCCCGGGCCGCCGCCGCCGTGGGGGGTGGAAAAGGTCTTGTGCAAATTGAGGTGTACCACGTCGAATCCCATGTCGCCGGGGCGGGCGATGCCCATGATGGCGTTCAGGTTGGCGCCGTCGTAGTAGTTCAGGCCCCCGGCCTCGTGAACGATGCGGGTGATCTCCAGGATCTGGGGATCGAACAGCCCCACGGTGTTGGGGTTGGTGAGCATCAACCCGGCGGTATCCTCGCCCACGGCGGCTTGAAGCGCCGCCAGATCCACGAATCCGTTTTCATCGGAAGCGATGCTGACCACCTCGAAGCCCGCCATGGAGGCGCTGGCCGGGTTCGTCCCGTGGGCCGAATCGGGCACCAGGATCTTGTTCCGCCCCGTATGCCCCATCGCCCTGTGATACGCCTTGATCAGCAGCAGGCCCGTGAATTCCCCATGGGCCCCGGCGGCCGGCTGCAGGGTCATATCGTCCATGCCGGTGATCTCGCACAGCATGCTTTTCAGCCGCCGGCATACCTCCCGGCAGCCCGCCGCGGTATCCGCTTCCTGCAGGGGATGCACCTGGGTGAAGCCCGGAAGGGAGGCGGCGTATTCGTTGACGGCGGGATTGTATTTCATCGTGCAGGAGCCCAGGGGATAGAAGCCGTCGTTGACGCCGTGGGTGTGCCGGGCCAGCAGGGAATAATGCCGGTCCACTTCCGTTTCGGATACCTCGGGCAGCCGCAGCGGGCGTTCCCGCTTCGCGCCGCCGATTTCGGCTTCGGGCACGTCGCAGGGGCCCAGATAATCCGTTCCGCGGCCGGGACGGCCTTTTTCAAAGATCAGCTTCACAGCCGGATCACCTCCCTTGCGACGGCCGCCGCCCGGTCCATTTCTTCCCGGGCGTTCATTTCCGTGGCGCACCAGAGCATGCGCTTCCCCGCCAGGGGCAGCCCGCCCAGGATGCCTTCTTTCCGCAGGGCGGAGAGCAGCTTTTCCGCGTCCGGGCATTCCGTCACGAATTCGTGGAAGAAGGGCTGATCCGGATAGACGGGGGCAAGGCCGGCCTCTTCCAGCGCTTTTTGCAGATAATGCGCCTTCGCGGCGCACTGAAGCGCGGCCTGCTTCAGCCCGTTCGGCCCCATGGCGGCCAGGTAAGCGGCGGCCCGCATGGCGCACAGCGCCTCGTTGGAGCAGATGTTGGAGGATGCCTTTTCCCGGCGGATGTGCTGCTCCCTGGCCTGCAGGGTCAGCACGAAGGCCCGGCGGCCCTCCGCGTCCGTGGTTTCGCCCACGATCCGCCCGGGCAGGCGGCGCATGAGCTTGGCGGTGCAGGCCATGAACCCCAGATAGGGGCCGCCCCAGGAAAGCGGGATGCCCAGGGGCTGGCCTTCCCCCACGGCGATGTCCGCGCCGCATTCGCCGGGGGTTTTCAAAATCGCCATGGCGATGGGATTGCAGTGGACCACGATCCGCGCGCCGCTTTCGTGGGCGCGCTGCGTCAGCGCATCCAGATCCTCCAGGCAGCCGAAGTAATTCGGCTGCTGCACCACCAGGCAGGATACGTCCTCCCCCAGGAGCGGGGCCAGGGCCGCGGGATCGGTGACGCCGTTCAGCAGGGGCGCCGTCTCCACCGGCACGTCCCGGCCGAAAGCGTAGGTGCGGATCACCGACAGGATCTTGGGGTCCACGCTCTCCGATACCAGGATCCTGCTGCGCTTCCTTTCCCGGCACATTTCGCAGCCTTCCGCCGCGGCGCAGGCCCCGTCGTACACGCTGGCGTTGGCCGCTTCCATGCCGGTGAGCTCGCAGATGTCCGTCTGGAATTCAAAGATCGACTGCAGCACGCCCTGGCTGATTTCCGCCTGGTAGGGGGTATAGGCCGTGCGGAAGGCCTCGTGGCCCGTCACGGTATCCACGATGGCGGGGATCAGATGACGGTAAGCGCCGGCGCCCCGGAAAACGGTGGGGAAAACGGTGTTCTGCCCGGCCAGCCTTTCCATTTCCCGCCGCACGCCCATTTCGGCCATGCCGGAGGGGATGTTCAGCGGCGTCCGCAGCCGGACGGAGGAGGGCACGTCGCCGTAAAGGTCGTCCAGTTGCCGGAGGCCGCAAGCTTCCAGCATGGATGCTTCTTCCTCCCGGGTGACAGGTACGTAAGTCGCCATGCTTCTCCCTCCCGTGGCGTCAGCAGGAGGCCGTGTAGGCCTGGTAGGCTTCCGCGTCCATGAGCTCCGCCCGGTCCGTGATGTTTTGGACCTTGACGAACCAGCTGTCATAGGGCGCCTGGTTCATCCGCTGGGGCTCGTCCGCCAGCAGTTCGTTGATTTCCGCCACTTCGCCCGTCACCGGGGAAAGCACGTCGGACACCGCCTTTACGGATTCCACGTCGGCAAAGCTCTCGCCCGCCGTGACCGGATCGCCTTTTTCCGGCAGGTTGACGAAGACCAGATCGCCCAGCTGATCCTGGGCGTAGTCCGTGATGCCGACGGCGGCGCTTCCGTCCTCGGCGAACAGCACCCATTCGTGGGTCTTGGTGTACATGAGGTTTTTCGGGAAAGTCATGGTTCAGTCCTCCTTCAATGATTTGTATGTACGGTGCAAGGATTTCGGATCTGACGCCCGCGGGCGTATTTACCGGGGCCTGCGGTAGAAGGGGAGGGGGACGGTTTCCGCTTCCACCCGCCGCCCCCGGACGTCCACCTCCACCCGGGCGCCCTGGGCCGGCACGTCTGCCCGGACCAGCGCCATGGCGTAGGGGCCGTTCAGGAAGGGGCAGTGGGTGCCGGAGGTGGTCATGCCCACGGGCTGGCCGTCCAGGAATACCTCCTGATGCTCCCGGGCGATGCCCCGGCCCGTGATTTTCAGGCCCACCCGGCGCCGCGGGGGCGACGCCTGGGCAAGCAGCGCCTCCCGGCCGATGAATCCGGGCTTTTCCAATTTAACGAAGGAACGGAGGCCCGCCTCCAGAGGCGTGATCGTATCGCTGAGCTCGTGGCCGTAGAGGGGCATGGCGGCTTCCAGGCGCAGGGTGTCCCGGGCGCCGAGGCCGCAGGGGATGAGGCCGTCTGCTTTTCCCGTCTGCAGAAGGAGCGTCCACAGCGCTTCCGCCCGGTCCGGCGCCAGATACATTTCAAATCCGTCCTCGCCGGTATAGCCGGTGCGGGAAAGGATGCAGGGGATGCCGTCCACCCGGGCATCGAACAGCGCCGTGTAGTATTTTTCGGGCAGCTCCCCGGTCAGCCGCCGGAGGAGGACTTCCGCCTTCGGCCCCTGCAGGGCGATCTGGGCGTATCGGTCCGATACGTCGGAAACGGACGTATTTTCGGTCTGATGGGCCTTCATCCAGGCAAAGTCTTTTTCCTTATTGGCGGCGTTCACCACCACGAAGTAGCTGTCGTCCCGGATCTTGTAGACGATCAGATCGTCTACCGTGCCGCCGTCCTCCCGGCACATGGGGCTGTACCGGGCCTGCCCCGGCCGCATGACGGTATAATCGTTGGTCAGGAGGCGGTTGAGGTAAGCCACCGCCCCTTCGCCCTCCACCAGGATCTCCCCCATGTGGGAAACGTCGAACAGGCCGCACGCCGTGCGGACGGCCATGTGCTCGCGGATCACGCCGGTTTCATACTGGACCGGAAGGCAGTATCCGCCGAATTCCACCATTTTTCCGCCCGCGGCGAGATGGGCGCCGTACAGAGGGGTCTTTTTGCCGTCCATGGGCTTTTCCTCCTTTGCTGTGGGCCGCGCGGGGGCCCGTCCGGAACAGAAAACAGGGCACAAAACCACACGGAAATGTGGTCCTGTGCCCTGTCTTTTCACCTGAAAGATTCAGCGGCGGAACGCCGCCTTACTTCGTCGGTGCATTGCTGCTTTCCAGGGTGCGTCAAAATCCGATCCTTTTGCCTGAGAGTTTTTCCTGCCCCTTCGGCGTCCCGTTCCGGAAATATGTTCCGGCGAGATCTCTCCCGGATTTATCATCCGCTTTTTCCAAAGCCATTATAAGCCGGGAGCGGGCAAAAGTCAAGCCTCCGGCTTCCGGCCGGGCAGGAGACGCGCCGTTTTTTGCGTGCGGACAGATTTTTGCGCCGGAGAGATTGACTTGACGTGGGGGTTCATGTTTATAATGGTACGGACGCGTCAACGGATGAAAGCCCATTCCGGTCCGAAAAGGAGCGTTTTACGATCCCATGAAGCTGATTTGGCGATATGTGCGCCCATACGGGAAATTTGTTCTGCTGGTCATGCTGATCAAGCTGATGGGCACCGGCACCGAGCTGCTGATCCCTTACGCCCTGGAGCATCTGCTGGACCACGTGATCCCCGCGGCGGGGAACGCCTGGCCGGTGGCGGCCTGGGGCGGCATCATGCTGGGGCTGACGCTGATCACCCGCGTGCTGAACGTGACCGCCAACCGCATGAGCGTCCGCGTGGCCCGGGACGCCGCCTTTGCCGTGCGGCGGGATCTGTTTCATACGGCGCTGAACCTTTCCGGCCGCCAGATGGACCGGGTGGGCCTGCCCTCCCTGATCTCCCGGATGACCAGCGATACTTATAACGTGCAGAGCTTCGTGCGCATGATCCAGACCATGGGCATCCGCGCCCCCATCATGCTGGTGGGCGGCATCGCCATCACGCTGACCATGGATACCGGCCTGGCGGCCATCCTGTGCGTCATGGCCCCGGTCATGACCGTGCTGGTGGTTTTCGTTTCCTGGAAGGGCATCCCGCTGTTCAACGAGGTGCAGCGGCGGATGGACACGCTGGTGCGCCTGATGCGGGAAAGCATCACCGGCATCCGGGTGGTGAAGGCGCTGAGCAAGGAGGATTACGAGGAACGCCGCTACGGGGAGGCCAACGGCCGGATGGCCCGCCAGGAGATCAAGGCCAACGTGGTGATGAGCCTGCCGGGCCCCATCGTCACCCTGTTTCTGAACGTGGGGCTGACGCTGGTGGTGCTGGTGGGCGCCCGCCGGGTGAACGACGGCCTCACCGCGCCCGGGGTGATCCTGGCCTTCCTGACCTACTTCAATATGATCCTGATGGGCGTCATGGGGCTGAACCGGATCTTTATGATGATGTCCAAGGCCAACGCCTCCGCCAACCGCATTGCGGAAGCGGTGGATATGCCGGAGGAGCTGACGCCGCTGCCCGAGGATCAGCTTGCCCCCGCCCCCGGGGAGGACGCGCTGATTTTCGATCACGTGACCTTCAATTACGACGCGGATTCCCCCCAGGAGGCCCGCGGGCAGTTCCTGGGGGAACAGCGTCAGCAGTGCCTGAAGGATATTTCCTTCCGCGTTCCCCGGGGCGGCAGCCTGGGCATCATCGGCGCCACCGGCAGCGGGAAAACCAGCATCGTCAATCTGCTCATGCGGTTTTACGATCCCCAGGAGGGCCGCGTGTTCGTCGACGGCAGGGACGTGCGCGCCTACCACCGGGATGCGCTGCACCGGAAATTCGGCGTGGTGTTCCAGAACGACGTGATCTTTGCCGATACCATCCGGGAAAACGTGTCCTTCGGCCGGGAGATCGGCGACGGCATGCTGGAGCGCGCCGCCCAGGACGCCATGGCCCGGGATTTTATTGAGGAATACGAGGACGCCTACGATCATCGGGCCGCCATCCGCGGGGCCAATTTTTCCGGCGGCCAGAAGCAGCGGCTGCTGATCGCCCGGGCCCTGGCTGCCAAGCCGGAGATCCTGATCCTGGACGACGCGTCCTCCGCCCTGGATTACCGCACAGACGCGGCGCTGCGCAGGGCCATCCGGGAGCATCACGCGGACGCCACCACCGTGGTCATCGCCCAGCGCATTTCCTCCATCCTGGCCATGGACGAGATCATCGTGCTCCACGAAGGGGCCATGATCGGTCGGGGCACCCACGAAGCGCTGCTCGCCTCCTGCCCGGAATACCGGGAGATCTACCGCACCCAGATGAGCGAGGAGGTGGAGTGAATGGCCCGCCGGGACACCGTGATGAAAAAGCCCAAGGACGCCCGGGGCACGCTCCGCCGGCTGCTTGCGTATCTTGGGCCGTGGAAATACGTGATTTTCGGGGTGCTGGTGCTGAGCCTGTGCAGCAATCTGCTGAACCTGTGGGGGCCCAGCCTGGCCGGCTCCGCCATCCGGGAGGCCGCCGCCGGCCCGGGCAAGGTGAATTTCGATGCGGTACGGCATTACGCCGGGCTGATGCTGATCTGCTATGTGGGGTCCGCGCTGCTGGGCTTCGGCATCAGCCTGACCATGACCTTCGTCAGCAGGCAGATGGCCCGCAGGCTGCGGCAGGACGTATTCGACAAGCTGATGCGGCTGCCCGTGGGGTATTTCGACCGGCACCAGGCCGGGGACATCATCAGCCGGGTCAGCTACGATATCGACGTGATCTCCACCTGCATGGCCACGGACGTGGTGCAGATCCTTTCCAGCCTGGTAACGGTGGTGGGGTCGCTGGCGATGATGGTGTCCATCTCCCTGCCCCTGTCGGCGCTGACGCTGGTGACGGTGCCGGTGGCGGTGACCTATACCGTGCACATGCGCAAAAAAACCCAGCCCCGCTACGCCCGGCGGTCCAGGAGCTACGGGGTGATGAACGGGTTCGTGGAGGAGATGCTCTCCGGCCAGAAGACCATCCTGGCCTACGCCTATGAAAACCGGGTGGACGAGCGGTTCCGGGAGATCAACCAGGACGCCGCCGAAGCGTTTTCCGATGCGGAGCACTACGGCGTCACCATCGGTCCCACCATGTCCGCCATCAACAATCTGGGCCTCAGCCTGATCGGGCTGCTGGGCGGGATCATGTACCTGAACGGCGTCATCGACCTGGGCCGGATCTCCTCCTTCGTGCTTTACAGCCGCAAGTTCGCCGGGCCCATCAACGCCATTGCCGAGATCTTCAACGAGCTGTTTTCCGCCCTGGCCGCGTCGGAAAGGGTGTTCACGCTGCTGGACGAAGAAGAGGAGGCCGCCGACGCGCCGGGCGCGCAGGCGATCATGGACGTGCAGGGCCGGGTGGACGCGGAGCACGTGGTGTTCGGCTACGAGCCGGGGAAAACCATCCTTCACGATCTGAATCTGCGGGCGGAGGCCGGGAAGCTGATCGCCATCGTGGGGCCCACCGGCGCGGGCAAAACCACCATCATCAATCTGCTGATGCGCTTCTACGATCCGGACAGCGGCGTGATCCGCATCGACGGCCGCGATATCCGCACCGCCGTGCGCCGCAGCGTCCGGGGAGCGTACGCCATGGTGCTGCAGGATACCTGGGTGTTCCACGGCACCATCTATGAAAATATCGCCTACGGAAAAGAAAATGCCGCCATGGACGAAGTGGTGGCCGCAGCCAAGGCCGCCCGGATCCATCCCTTTATCATGCGCCTGCCCCTGGGCTACGATACCGTCATCAGCGAGGACGGCGGCAATATCTCCAAGGGGCAGAAGCAGCTGCTCACCATCGCCCGGGCCATGCTCTACGACGCGCCCATGCTGATCCTGGACGAAGCCACCTCCAACGTGGACACCGCCACCGAGCGGGAGATCCAGAAGGCCATGCGGGAGCTGATGAAGCAGAAGACCTGCTTCGTCATCGCCCACCGCCTGTCCACCATCGAAAACGCGGATCTGATCCTGGTGCTCCGGGACGGCGACGTGGTGGAGCAGGGCACCCACCGGGAGCTGATGGACAAAAAGGGCTTTTATCATCAGCTGTACGCCGCGCAGTTTGAGTGAACGCGCCCGGCCGCATCAGGCCGCGCCGGAAAAAGAAAACATCATTTTATTTCGTGTGCCGGGCCAGGTACGCGCGCTTTTCCCTTTCGTCCTCCGCCTCCAGGGAGGAAGCGCCGTGGATGCCGGAGAGGAATTCCAGATGATGCCGGAATTCATGGCGCAGGATGCCCCGCAGGAGCTCCCGGGCTTCCGCCGCGCCGGCCTGGGGATGGGCCCGGTCAAAGGAGCCCTTGTACAGCACGATCTGCCGCACGCCGGAAAAAACCTGATAAATCCCCAGGGTGTACAGGTCGCTGTCCCGGGCGTAATCCGGGATCACCATGGCGTCGGATACGATCACGCCGCCGGTCAGCTCCCGGAAAAATTCCTCCGGCAGCTCGTCCAGCAGCTCCGATACGATTTTTTTGTATTCCTCAGCGCTGATCATAGCATCCGCCTGACGCGTCATCTGCCCGCGCAGGCTTCCCTGTCCGGCCTCGATGCGCCGGAGAGGTACCTGGCGTTGAATTCCATATTGATTTCCCTCAGCTCCCTGCGCCCCTCGATGTAGTCCTGATACATCTTCACCAGGCCGGGGCTGCAGCCGTCGCACAGGCCGTCGATATTGCCGATGGAATCCGCGATGATCCGTTCCCGTTCCTCGCGGGTGGTATCGGCGATCAGAATGCTTTTCATGCTTGCCGCGCCTCCTTGCTGCCGACTGTCTCCCCCTGCCGGGGGGCCCTCCGGGACGCTTTCCTGCAGTCGAGCCTGTATCCTGTTATACGGACAGTGTAGCACACAATCGCGCGCTTGAACAGAGAAAAATGCGCCGGGATGCGGCTTTCCCGCCCGGGTTTCCCGGCCCGGCGGCCTTGCTTGACAAAGCCGGAAACGCCGGTATATAATGGCTTTGCAAGAATGGCTGCACATACACGGACAAATCCTGATGCTTTGCGGAAAGGGGATATATGCTGATGAAAAAGCTGTTTGCGCTGCTGCTGGCGCTGACGGTGCTGGGCGGCTGCTTCGGCGCGTGCGCCGAGGAGGAAAAAGGCGTTTACGCGCTGATGACCATTCCGTACGATTTGTTTTACCAGGCGGAAACCACGGGCGGGCAGTACGATTCCGTGACCTCCGCCACCTGCATGAAGACCCGGATGATGGAATACGTGGGCGGATCGTTCCATTTCATGCCCGACGGCCGGGAGATCACGGGCGTGATTTTTCCCGTGTATGCCGAAAGCGAAGCGCTGCTTGCGTCCTACGGCGGCACGGAGGTGACCGACGAAACCAGCGTCACCATCACCGTGACCGACGGCGGGCGGGAGATCACCACCACCTACACGGGCAGGGACGCGCTGTTTGAATCCTTCCCCTTCTCCTATTACCGGCTGAGCGAGGTCCCCGCCGTGTACAAGGTGATGGGCTGGGACTGCACCTTCGGCCCCATGCAGGGGCCCGTGATCGAACTGGACGGGGCGGTGCGCGTGGTTTCCGATCCCTACGCCCAGGTGTGCCTGAGCGTGGAGGGCGTGGAGGACGTGCTCAGCGAACTGCAGGTCAACGCCGCGGTGCTGGCGGGGAGAGACGGCACCCGGGTGGGCATGAAGCACCTGGAAAACATCTGGCTCAAGACGTTCTTCGGCTTCAACCTCGATTCCGAGGTATACGCCCTGCTCCGGGGCAAGGACATTGAAAGCGTGGAGCTTTACACGCTGGAAGCCAAGTATGTGATCGCCGCCGGGGACGGCGTGACGATCGACTGACCGCGCAGAAGACAAGCCGTACAAAAGCTGACTGTCGCAAAACGGAACCGTTCAGCCCCGCGATAAAAACAGACCGGCCCCGTTCACCGGTGCCCAGGGGCGGATAGCATCCGCTGATACAGAGGCGGATATGATCCATCCGATGCAGGAAAAACATCATTCACCGATGTAGGGGCGGATATTATCCGCCCGAAGAAACGATACGCAAACGCCGGAAAAGGGGCGGCAACGGCATGCCGCGGCGGGCGGATGATATCCGCCCCTACGGATTGGACGCCGTTTTCCGCCTGCCGGAAAAGATTCCTGAATCCTCCGTATTTCAAATGAAATTGGCCTGGAATTCCCGCTTATCCGGTGGGATTTCCAGGCCAATGATTATGGGATTGTATTTTTATCGGGGGAATGCCGTCAGGCTGGAGACAGCTTTTTTTCCTGCCGTCGTCAGGATTCCGGCCCCAGCAGGTTGAATTCCAGCTCGACGGCCTCGGCGGCGTCCGTTTCAAACAGGAGCCTGCCGTCGCCCAGATCCGTAAACGCCACGTCGCAGGGGACGCTGGCGTCCAGGGCGGCGTAGAGGCCCTCCGCATCCTGGACCGCGACGGTGTCGTAGCATTCCAGCTTGCCCTTCTCCGGATTGTACAATCCGATCAGATGGAAATCGTCGTCGCCGATCCCAACGAAAACGGAATAGAAGTAGGTGTCCTCATCGTAGAGGCCTTCCCAGTGGAATTCCGTGTAAATATTTTTTTCCGCGTTTTCCCACACGCCCGCGAAATTGCCGATATCCCGGAATTCCAGGTCCTGCCCCAGGCCTTCGCGGCCGTCCTGCCAGGTCAGCGCCCCGTCCTCGGACAGGGAGAAAATGGTGGTGGCGCCTTCGTCGTCGATGCCTTCGTATTCAAATGGGCCTCGGTCGATCTCCAGCGTGTCCGGATCCAGGGTGTACTGGGTCTTGCAGGAGGATATGGATTCCAGCACGTCCTCCTCCTCGATGTAATAGCAGGCGTACTCCCACTGGGTGCCGGTGCCGTCGTCCTGGTTGAACAGATCCACCAGCACGCGGTAGCCCTCTTCTTCATACATGATCTCCACCAGGCCGTTCATCATGCCCCAGGTGCTTTCAAATTTCTCTCCGCCTTCGGGCCGGGGGGCTTCTTCCGCCAGCGCGCCGGCGCAGATCAGGGCCATCGCCAGCATCAGGGTCAGCGCGATGCTCATCATTTTCTTCATGGTTGTTTCTTCCTTTCTTCTTTTGCCGTTTCCGGGGGAGCCCGCCGGATTCTTCCGGGACATATTCGCCGCCGCGGCCCCGTAATCCTTCCCGGGCGGCAGGGGATCCTGCTTCCGCTTCGCAGGCGCCTCTGCCCCCGTTTATACGCGGGGAACGGGGAGCTGGCACAGGCGGCGGCGTTTATTCCGGCAGTTTTTTCAGGGCGCGGCGGGTCTGTGCCGCTTTTCATATTCGGCGAAAAAGAACAGCGGCAAGTCGGCGTTTTTATGGACGCCGTCGTAGGATCGGGGCTCCTCGGTGCGCAGGAGGGCAAAGCCGGCGTCCGTCGCGGCGTTCAGGTAGGCGGAAAGCGGCCGGTGAAAATGGGCCGTTTCGCCCCAGAAATGATTCTGGCACACGTACGGGGCCAGATACCGGGACACCGCCTTCGCATAGCCGTATCCCTGCCCGTCGGTCAGCCAGGAACCGCTGAAAAACGCCGGATGAACGATGGAACAATAGAAAAGGCCGCCGTCCTTCAGCACCCGGCGGCATTCGCGGAGCACCGGACCGATATCCTCAATGTCCATCAGCACCTGATTGCAGAACACCAGATCAAACGAGGCCCCGTCAAATGGCAGCGGGCCGGAGAGGCCGGCCACGGAAAAATTGCCGTCCGGATACTGTTCCCGCGCGATCCGGATCATTGCTTCCGCGCCGTCTACGCCCACGGCCCGGGCGCCGACGCTGTCGAAATACCGGGTGTAATACCCGTACCCGCAGCCCAGATCCAGCACCCGTTCGCCATGGAACGCCGGAAAGCGGCGCTTCACCACGGCCTTGTTCACTTCTGCAAACTCCGATTGCTCCTGACAGGCGGCGAACCGTTCCGCTGCCGCCTCCCACTGATCCAGCCATTCGTTCAATGCCGGCCCTCCCGATTTCCTTTTGTCTGTTTTTCCCGGGAGGGTTTCAGAACGTGACGCCCTCGAAGCCCTGCCATACGTTTTTTCCGCTGTACGTCCTGGCTTCCGCCTGGCCCCGCAGCACTTTGAGCACCGGGAAGGCCATGGCCTCCTGCTCCATTTCCCCCGGATATACGTGGATCGGGGCGATCCAGCCGCAGCGCTCCCGGATGCCTGCGGTGATATCGCCGAACCGCATCAGGCCGCCGGTGAGCAAAATGGCGTCCACTTTGCCGGAAAGCACGGCGCTCATGGCCCCGATGCTCTTGCAGATCTGGTAGATCATGGTGTTCCACACCAGCGCGGCCTTTTTGTCCCCCTGCTCCACCAGGGCGTGCACGGTATCGGAATTGGAGGTGCCGAACAAGCTGACGAACCCGCCGGACCGGGAGCACATCCGCCGCACGTCGTCCATGGGATGAGTTTCCAGGTAATCCAGCAATTCCAGCACCGGCACGCTGCCGATCCTGGTGGGGGCGAAGGGGCCGTCGCCGTCGGCGCCCATGGTGCCGTCGATCATGCGGCCGCGGCAATGGGCGCTGACCGTCACGCCGCCGTCGATGTGGGCGACGATGAAATTGCAGTCCTCATAGCGCCGGCCCAGGGCCTCGGCGTGGGCTTCCGCCACGGCCTTGGGATTCAGCACGTGGGAATGGGGCGTGCGGTAGAGGCCGCGGATGCCCGTCAGCCGGGCGTAATCGCAGTATTCGTCCACGTTGGTGGGGTTCAGGGTATAAGCGGGGCGGTGATACGCCAGGGCGAATTTCCAGGCCAGCATGACCCCCAGCTTCGCCGCGTGCTCGCTGCCGCCCACCGCGGCTTCGGTGTCGTCGTACAGCTTCTGGTCGATGATCGTCACGCCGCTGGGCTGGGTGCACGCGCTGCCGCCGCGGCCCACGAACACGTCGATTTCCGAGGGGTCCACGCCCTCCTGCCGCAGCATATCCAGAATGACCTGGTACCGGAAAGGCACCTGGCCGTTGACGTGGGGGTACTTCAGCAGCACCGGCGCGTCGTGGAACTGGCTTTTTTCAAACAGCTCCTGTTCGTTTTCAAAGAGGCTGATTTTGGTGGACGTTGAACCGGGATTGATGATCAGCAGCCGATATTTCTTTTCCATGTGCATCCGCAGGGCCGGGAAGCGGCGTTTGGGGCCGCCTCCGTCCGCTCCTTGTTCTTTTCGTATTTCCGGCCGGCGGACGCCGGCGCGGACAGGAACATTATTCTTCGCCGCCGCCGGATTCCCTGCTTCCTTCCTGTTTTTCCGGCGTTCTTTGCGCAGGATGCGCCGGAAGGAGCGCCAAAAAGGCCGGGGCGGCTGCGAACCGGCGTCAGCGGACCCCCCGGGCTTTACGGCCGCTTCAGCCGCACCGACAGGATGTGCCGGGCGGGCCAGAACTCATACAGATGCAGCTCTTCCGCCCATCCCTTCAGGGCCGAAAAGCCGTCCAGCACGGCAGGGATCGCTTTTTGCACCGTTTCCGGCCGGTCGATCAGCAGCGTGGTGTGGGGCGACCAGTCGAATTCGTCCCGGCTGTCCATGAATTGCTCCTTCAGCCCCAGCATTTCCCGGCTGACCTCCGGGGCGACGAACAATACGTCGTTTTGGGGCAGCCGGAACAGCCCGATATGATTGAACGAAACGCGGAAAGCCGCCTGGGTTCTGGCGATCTTTTCCATGCGCGCCTTCAGCGCTTCTTCCTGATCGGCGCCGTATGCGCCCAGGGTGAAGTGCATGGGGATATCCCGCGTCTGAACGCCGGAAAACCCCATATCATACAGTCTTTTTTGCATGCCGGAGAGGATTTCCTCCGTCCGGCCGTCGTATCCCGCGAGCACATACAGCGCTTTTTCCGCCATGTTCCGTCCTCCTTTTTATTCCTGCTCCGCCGACACGCTCTCCAGCAGCCGTCCCACGTGGCGCGTCTCAAAGAACATGTCCTTGTTGGCCAGCACGATCACCACGGTGGCCGCGGTCACCACCAGGGTTTCCACGCATTTTGTTTCCGGGGTCATGGCGATCTTCTCCTGCATGAAGTTCACGAACAGATGGAACACCATGCAGGCGAGGATGGACCGGTCGCTGACCAGGTAGACCCAGGTGATGATGAAGCCCAGGGGGATGCCGCTGACGAAGAAGTTGATCACATACAGCGGATTCACCATCAGCCCGTTCTGGTAGGTGCCCTTGATGAAGATCAGCGGGAGATGCCACAGGGACCACAGCGCCCCGAAGATCATGGATTCCCAGAACCAGTTCATGGAATTGCCGATGGAGTCCTCGCAGTAGCCCTTCCAGCCCACCTCCTCAATGATGGACGCCAGCAGGATGGTCAGAAGCGCGCCGCCGATGCCCACGCCGGTAAAGGAAAAGTCTTCGGTGAAGGCGAACTGCTCCGTGCCCTGCCCGAACAGGAGGGAGAGCAGAATGGAGCAGGCCACGATCAGCGCGAACACCCCCACCGCCAGCAGCACGTTCAGCCATTTGACCTTATAGAACCCGATGATTTTTTGCCGCAGGTCCTTTTTCAGGGCGTCGGAGCCGGAAAACACCACGAACAGGGTGGAAACCACTGCAGGGGACAGCAGCCCCACGGCCATCAGCAAGGCCCCGAGATCCTCCGATACCCAGATGGCGGGGATCCAGAAGATCCAGGTGAACAGATACGCCAGCGCGAAGAACAGGACCGGACGATACCGGTAAGCCGTTTGACTCATATGCTTTTCCTCCTTTATGAAAACGCCGTTTTATTCAGGTTCTTTTTCCAGGGCGCGGATGCTCCCAAGCGTCAGCATGCTTACGGCGATGAGCGCCATCAGCCCGCCGGCGGCCTGAATGACGATGGCCGATCCTCCGCCCACGCCCCGCCCGGTCCATTTTCCCAGGGCGTCCGCCGCCACGCCGGACACCGCGTAGGCCACCGCATAGCCCATCTGGGACAGAAAGCCGATCAGGCCCCACACCCTGCCCTGCACCCCGTCCGGGATATTCGTCCGGGTCAGGTAGTCCAGGCTGCTGTTGGCGAAGGGCAGCATGGCGAAGAACAGGAAGCCGAAAACGCAGATGGGATAAATGTTTTCAAACAGGCCGAAGCCGATCATCATGATACCCGCCAGCATCAGGGAAACGCCCAGGACGCCGACGAAATGCTTCTTGATCCCGCGGACCCCCAGGATCAGCCCGGACACCAGCATGCCGCTGGCGCAGATGGTTTCGGTCACGCCCAGCGTCTGCGCGTCCGCAAAGGAAAGCACCATCGGCTCCGCCAGGATCTGGAACATGCCCAGGAACAGCGTGACGGCGGCGGATACCAGCACCAGTGGCAGCACGCCTTTTTTCGCCCGCAGGATGCGCCAGCCCTCCCGGATGCTGGCCCAGAATTTTTCCCGGGTTTCCGCCGCCTTTTTCCCGATGCTCCTGCGCACCGCCGCGGCGCTGGCCACCGTCAGGAAAAACGTGCAGATATCGATGGCCAGCAGCAGCTTTACGTCGCTGATAGTCAGCAGAAAGCCCGCCAGGATCGGGGAAAGCAGATACCGGGCGCTGCCGGCCAGGGAAACCAGGCCGCTGGCCCGGGAGAACTGCTCCTTGGTCAGCAAATCGGTGATGGTCGCCCGGTAGGCGGGCTCCAGAAGCGCGGAGAACACCGCGCTGATCAGCACGCCGATGCAGATCTGCAGAAGCGTCGCGCCGCCGCCCAGCATGCAGAGCAGGATGAATATGACGCCCAGGGCGGAGCACCCGTCCCCAATCATCATCAGCAGCCGGCGGTCGTACCGGTCCGCCAGGGCCCCGGCCGGCACGCTGAGCAGCAGCGTGGGCAGAAAGCCCAGCAAGGTGACCAGCGCCATGCTGGCCGCACTGCCCGTCTGCTGAAAAATGTACACCCCCAGGCCGAAGCTGGTGAGCCCGCCGCCGATGGAGGAAACCAGTTCGCCCGCCCACAGCAGGAGAAATCTTTTCAGATTGGAATTTTCTTTCATGGCGACCCCTCCTTTACTGCCCGTCTTCCGGCCCGCGGATCAGCGCCCGGATAAAGCCCATGGCGCCGGGCCTTGCGCCCAGGATCTTTTCCACCGCGTCGATGAACACGTCCGCCGCCGCGGGGGAGAAAGACTGTTGATCGTCGAACAGTTCGGTGCTGAGGATCAGGATCATGCGCACGCGCTCCGGGATGTGATCGCAGGCAAACATCCCCGCCCGTACCCCTTCCTCCGCCGCCCGGGCGAGGAGCGGCACGGTCAGATCGAACAGGCGCTGGCGGATCTTGTTGTGCATCAGGATGTTTTCCGGCCGGTGCAGCGCCTCGCCGATGGGCTGCTCCTCCTGCCGGATCTGGATGGAGGCGATGATCCCCACGATCTTTTCCGGCACGGACAGATCGGCCCGCAGCACTGCCTCTGCTTTCTCCGCTTCGGATTGCAGCATCATGCCGATCACTTCTTCCAGCATCTGCTCCTTGCTTTTGAAGTAATAGTAATAGGTGCCCTTGGCGATCCCCGCCGCGTCGATGATCTCGTCCACGCTGGTCTGTTCGTATCCCTTGGAAATGAACATCCGGTACGCGATCCGGATCAGCTCCTGCCGCCGTTTTTCCCCTTTTTTCATGGCGCATCTCCTTTTGGCCGCCGTTCGGCTTTTTTTGGCCGCACAAAAACCGACTAACGGTCGATTGCTATTATATCGCCCGTCCGCCGGTCTGTCAAGCACTTTTTCGACTGAAAGTCGATTTTTATATTTTTTTGCTGAAAGGGGTTTTTTATGAGATGCCGTGGGAAGGACGGCGGTCAGTCGTCCGCGAAATGCTCCCGGGCATGGAAGGCCCTGCAGATCGTGCCGTAATCCCCGAAAACGGTCAGCTTATCGCCGGGCTCAAATACGGTTTCCGCCCGGGCCGGCAGCGGCTTTTCGCCTGGGCGCTCCACCAGCATCACCAGGATGCCGGTTTCCGCCCGCAGCCGGGTTTCGGCAAGGCTGCGCCCCCGGTATTCGTCCGGAATGTGCCGGAGGGTGAGCTGGGCGATGGATTCGGTGCCGATGTTGTCGATGAGCATCACGGCGTTGAAGGTCTCCTGCCGGTCGAAGAAGCGGTCTGCCATACGCCGGAGGAGGTTTTCGCCCCAGGCGTGGATCTTGGGCACGCGCATGAAAATGAAGATCAGGGCGGCCGTTCCCAGCGGGATCAGAAAGCCCAGCAGCTGATGCCCGGCCTGAACGGCCTTCATGGAAATGATTACGTTGATGAACACCGATACGATGGTGACGTTGAACACATAGCCGAAAAGCATGGTGATCCGCGCGAACCGGCGCCGCCGCCGGGAGGACAGGATGAGCTCGCTTTCCCGCGTGGTGAAGCCGGTGCCCGTCAGCAGGGAGATCACCTGAAAACGCGCCTTTTCCGCCGGCAGCCCGGTCAGGCGGAAGAAAAAGGCGAACAATTCCGTAATGACCCAGTACAAAAGGATGATAAAGGAAAAGAGCAGCAGGGCCAGGTACATATCCATGTCTTTTGTTCTCCTTCTTCCTGTGATCGAAGCGGATGGGAAAGCATGCTCCGGTGCGGCGGATCGGCCCCGCCCGTTTTTTTGGCCTTCCTGCGAGGATCCGGATTCCTCTTCATCATATCATGTTTTCCGGGTTTTCTCAATGCCGTCGGGCCGTATGCCGTCGGGAAAGCGAAAAAGGGGACCGGCAGCCCGGAAAGAACGGCGGGAAAAAATCAAATGAAAACCCGGGACGCCGTTGCGAACGACGGCATCCCGGACCGTTTGTGACAGGAAAGGACCGTTTTTGAAAAGCAGATCCGTGACGCCGGAGCGGCGCTTGCCGCGGGCTCATCTGATGAATTGATGTCCGCCGCTTTGCCTTCGGAAGCGGCCGCGTGCTTTTTCCCGCGGTCATGCCGTTTCTTTACGCTTGCATTCCGTGATCGGCGCATACGGGCCCCAGATCTTCTTTTTCATGGCGGGTTTCTCTGTTTTTTCCTTTCTCGCCGGCACGGCGAGCCAGGGCTTGGATAGCTTTTCTCAAAAGTCTCGGGATTAGCAACATCTAACCCCGGGCAAAAATTAACACAAATCCGATTGCCGTGTCATGCTTTTTTGAAAAATGTCAATAACAGGCAATCGGACGCTGCGTCAAGGGCAGTATTTGGTTTTCATGTTGAGAATCAGCTCAGCTCATATACGGCAAGCTCCTGGTACGGACGGTCCTCCTCCCACTTGATCAGCGCCATCTTGTCGATTTCGGCGCAGAACGGAGAAAAGATTTCAGACAATCTTTGAAAGCCCCGATACAGGCCTTCCCTTTCCATTTTCATTGCCACCGCCATATGGGGCACCCAATGATCGGGAAGATATCTGCCTTGGTTTCCGATCTCAGAAACCTTCAGCATATGGCTGTTGGCGGTCCGGCAGGCTTTTGTCAGGTACGAATCCACCACGGGCGATAAGAACAGAACCAGCGGATTGAAAACGCCGATGGACCCGATCTGGATTTTTCCCTTTTTTATTGCCTTGCTCAGCCTCTCCGCCTCTTTTCGGACCGGCTCTTCCGCATCGGCGACGATTGCGGAAATGGTGATATGCGGCTCGATGCCCAGGCAGTAATCGCTCCCGCATGCCGCATCGGGCACTGCATGCTTTCAGGCAGCGATAGTTGCACGCTTCTCCCTGAAATGCTTGATCAAGAGGCGTTTGGAGAGGACAGATGCTCAGGGGCATTTTCAAAAAAGCAGACAGAACAAGAATAAACGGGTATTCTGTCTGTAAATTGCTGATATATTTCCTTTTATGCGCATTGCAACCTGATTGCAATGAAATTGCAATTAATTGTGCTGAGCTAAGAAGGACTTTCCCGCGAAAAAACATAATTGAACAAGCCGGAGCGTTGCTTCCATAAGCGACAGCCCGCTGTGCTATGGGCCGTGTCATGGGAAGGAGCCGGACGCCCGTCCCTGCCCTTTTCCCCGCGCATCACGCTTGGGTTTATCTTCGCCCCGGAAAACCTGTTTTCGGGGGTGCTATGCGTTATCCTTGTCGAAATCGTCCGGATTGTCGTCCCGGGGCGGGTTTTCCTGAGCCTGTCCCTTGTTCTGCTGCTCCATTTTTTCTTTCGCGCTGGCAAAGCGATTGCGCATTCGGATCTGCCGGATGATCAGGATCAGGATCAGGATCACGAGCAGCGCGATGATGATGAGCCCGAGGCGCGAAATGCCCGTGGCCCGCACCGCCCGGGCCATCAGCACGTCCGCCGAGAGAGGAATGGCGGTTTCCTGCGCCGGAGCGGCGGTCAGGGATACGGAGGAATAGCGGTTGACCAGCGCCAAATCGCCGCGCAGGCTGCTCAGCCGGTCCTTGTCGGAAAGGAAGGCGGCCAGATCCTGCTCCTGAGCGGCGTCGGCCCACATGATGACATACGCCGTTTTCCTGTAATTATACGGCGAGGATACTGCCTGAACGATGATTTTGTCCTCGAGCACCTCCGGCAGCACGTACGCGCCGTTCTTTACCTGGTAGCCGTCCTTCCCGGGGACCACGTACAGCTCGTCGGCAATTTCCTGGGGCAGGCTGATTTCATCCCGTGCGCCTGCCAGAATGAGGTGGGCGTCCTGCGCGTTTTCCTTGGACAGGCTGTGAACGATCCGGTAATCCGTCGTCATCTGCGTGTGCTGCCCATTGCGGAGCGCCAGCGCAGCCATGGCCTGCCACACGGCATACGACGTTTTCTCCGGCAGACACACCACCGTTTCGCTGCCCCACAGCGAGGGGAAATTTTCAAGGGAAGGCGTCAGGGTGCTGTCTCCCGGCTCCAGATAGATCACGGAATCCTTGTCGATCACCGTCCAGGCCACGTCGTACCAATCCTTGGAGCAGTCGATCTTCCCCAGGTAATTGTACACGTCCACGCGGATTTCAAAGCTTCCCTGGGCCAGCATCTTCCGGGGGATGGGCACCCGCAGCCGCCCGCCGTCCACGTTGGTGCGGGACAGCTGGATGCTGGTAGCCGGCACATTGTTGAAATACACCGTCAGCAGCGACGTATCGCTGATCAGCGCGTCGGAATGGCGGAAATGCACTTCAAAATAGGAGCCCGCCCCGCCCAGGATGCCGTCGGGCTGGCGGATGGTGAAAACGGTTTGCTGATGGAACGCGCCCGCCAGGTTCATATCGTCATAACCGAAATCCCGCAGGGTATACAGGCCGTCTTCCCGGGCGGCCAACGCGCCGCTGCGGCGCGGGAGCGCGCTGCGGATCACGGCGCTGTCGGAGGAGAACTGGCTGAGCACCGCGGCGTCGCTCAGCACGCGGACAGCCTTTTCCAAGCCCGTTTTTCCCCCGCCGGCCACCTGCACGGTCAGCCCGCCGTCCTGCCGGATGGCCAGATAGCCTTCGCCTTCCTTGATCGCAGGGGTCACGGCGGCATCGGCGTCGATCAGGAAGCGGTTTTCGGCCGTCCCGGTCTTTTGGCCGCTCACCGTCAGCCTGTCCAATTTTTTATAGGGATAATTGGCCCCGATGGCCGACGCGACAGTCAGCGCCGCGGCGCCTTCCGCATCGGCGTCGCTGCCGGCCAGCACCATTTCGGTGTTCAGCACGTTGCCCAGCTCCGCCCGATTGAACAGGAAAGGATACAGGCTGTCCAGCAGGCAGCTTTCGGGCCGGAGAAGGGTGAGCGTCAGCGCGGAATTCTCGCCCAAGACGAGCCAGTTCGCCGGGTTGTCAATGTCGGCGCATTCGCCCAAGACGGAGCGCTGCGCCGTGACGATGCTGAGCTGGTTGATCGTACCGTCCGTTTTCAGCCGGTCGATGGGGATTTCCACGTCCCACACCGTGCTGCTGGCGTTTTTCATTTCCTGCAGGTTCACGCTGGCAATGGCGATGCCGTTCACTTCCACCGTGGCGGTGGAACGATCCTCCAGCAGGGTATCGCTGCACATTAGCTCCAGGGACAGAACGGCCTTTTCGATCTCCGTATCGGCGGGCACCTGGAACCAATAGGACGTGACGGCTTTGGGCAGTTTGATCGCCTGCGGCTCGCTGAAAATCCGGATGCGGTAGGCCTGGGCCTGGGGCGCGGCGGTCTCCTCCGCCAAGGAGCAGGCGCAGCAGGAGAGGCAGAGCGTCAGCAGCAGCACGATTGCAAAAGAAAGCTTTTTCATGTCGTTCTCCTTTTTGGGTCGGATTGGGTCTGGGTCTGCGTGGCGTCGGCCGAAGATAAGCCGTGAACGGTTTTTTCCCAGTAGAAAGGCTTGATGATCAGCTGGAACAGGGCCTTGTACGCCGCAATGGACATGAACACCCAATACAGCGGCGTCAGCAGCGCATAGCGGATCATGCTGTAGGAAAACGGCTGCTGTTTTTTCAACGCGCAGTCCCGGATCACGAAATAAGTGCCTACCATGTTCATATATACGAACATGAAATTGCCCACGATCAGCTGGCCTGCCGCCACGTAATACAGCAGCCCCGGAAACAGGCTTTCCACCCAATAGGGCTGAAAGAGAACCCATACGAGCAGCAGCAGCCAGAAAAACGGGTTGATCAACGGCAGAAAGGGCGTGCCGAAGATCATGGCGAAATACCCGGCCATGCCCTTGACGCCGATCTGGCGCATAAAACGCCAGGGATGGCGCATATGAACGAAGAACGTCTGCATATAGCCTTTGATCCACCGGGACCGCTGGCGGATCCAGTTGTGCAGATTGCAGTTGGCTTCCTCCCAGGTGCGGGAATCGATCACGGCGGTGCGGCAGTTGTGCTTGTAGAGCCGGATGCCCAGGTCCGCGTCCTCGGTGACGTTGAAGGGGTCCCACCCGCCGACGATTTTGAGGAACGAGGTCTTGAAATGATTGGAGGTGCCGCCCAGGGGGATGGGGATATTCACCTGCATGATGCCCACCAGCAGCAGTTCAAACCACATGCTGTATTCCTGGGTGAACAGCTTGGTGAGCCAGTTTTCCCTGCTGTTGAAATAATTCAGCTTGGCCTGTACGCACACGTAATCCTTGGGCAGGCGCTGAAACGCCAGGTAGGCTTTTTTCAGCTGGTCCGGCTCGGGCCGGTCCTCGGCGTCGTAGATCACCACGTATTCGCCCTTGCACCCGATCAGGCCGTAATTGCAGGCCTTGGGCTTCGTCTTGGGCTGGGAATAGGGCACGATCACGGGGATGAAATAATTGGGCAGACGCATGTTCCGTACCGCCTCGATGGTTTCCTTGTCGTCCTCCTCCAGCAGGATGCGCACGTCCAGCTTGTATTTGGGGTAATCCATGGCCTCGATACGCCGGAGCAGGTGGTGGATCACCTCTTTTTCCTTGTAGACGGGCACCAGGATGGTATAAACGGGCAGATCGTGCTCGTCCATGGCGTTGATTTCCTCCTGCGTGAAGCGCAGCTGCCCGCTTTTGCGGGTGCCCCGCATGACGATGTAGAATTTGGCCACCGCCATCAGCAGGTAGATGGTCTGGAACACGATCATCAGGATCAGCAGCGTTTTTTCCCGGTTGAACACGAACCCCGCCACGCCCACCGCCAGCACCAGCAGCAGCATCAGCACGATCTGGGAGGAGGTGAAGGTCACGATGGCGGAATTGTCCGGCTGAGTTTCGTAAAGGCTGAACACGCTGGCGTGAGATTCCCGGGAGCGGTAGGCATTTTCAAAACAGGAAAAAAATTCATGGCTGCTGGCCAGCACCTGTTCCACGTGGCGGCCGGTAAAGGCTTCTATCTCCCCGATTTCCTCGGGCTTGAGATGCTCCTCCGCCGCTACCAGCACGTAGCCTGCCGCTTCATCCACGATGACGGCTTTGAGCCGCAGGGCCATGTCGTAGGGCAGGGCCGTCAGGTCGTCGCGTTGGCGTTCGGCGCCCAGCCGTCCCATCTGCATCATATTGGCCAGGGTCCTGTACAGGTCCTCTTCGCGGATGGCCTCCTGATACACCAGGATGTCGCCCAGCCGCCCGCCGCTGCGTTTCTGCAGTTCCAGCGCGGTATTCAATTGCTCCTGAGTGATCAGCCCGCGCCTGATCAGCTCGTCGCCCAGCAGCGTTTTCGTCCGCTGCTGCCCGGCCAGCACCGCGTCCAGCTGCGCGTGGGTCAAAAAGCCCATTTCCACGCAGATCGCGCCCAGCCTGCCGCCGTGCTCCCGCTGGAAGGCCAGGGCCGCGTTCAGCTTTTCACGATCCAGATAGCCTTCCTTGATCAGCACCTCGCCGATGGGGGCGCTTTTATCCTGGCTGATAAAGGCGGCCAGCTGGCCCGCGGAAAGAAACCCCAGGGCCTTGAGGGCCTCGCCCAGCAGCAGATCGTGTTCCTTTTGATAGACCAACGCCTGGGCCAGCTGCGCTTCCGTAATCAGCCCTTTGTCCACCAGCCGCGCGCCCATGGCGCTTTTTTTCGGTTTTTGATCTTCTTTTACGCTCATCTTTTCACCTTGAATACCTTGAATTCGCCGATGCTGGCGATTTCCTGGGCCCAGCTTTCTCCGCCGTTGTACAGACGAGGCCAGGCGATGTTCAGCGCGTCCATGTTGCCATAGCTGCCGATCTGCGGCACCACCAGGTAATCCACGCCGGTGCGCACCGGGTCCGCCACGCAGTCCTCAAATTCCGGGCTGCAGCTGATGACCCAGGCCTCCGGGTCATCGGCGTTCATGATGGTGTAGTATGTGCGGTAAGAATCCATCAGGACCTTGCCGCCCCGACAGTTGGCGTTCAGGTAATCCGCCAGCGTTTCCGAGTGGGCTGGAACGTTCAGGAGCAGATCCTCCCGGAACATGGAGGAATACTGGAACCCCCACGCGAACACCAGCCCCGCCGCCAGCAGCCCCGCCGCCGTGATCCGCACCACCCGTTTCCCTTTTTCCCGGGCGGCGTTGATCGCATACGGAATGAACGCCGGCGCGAAAAACAGCGGATAACACACATAGCGGACGTAACCCCCCGATTTGCCCAACAGGATCATCACCGTGGTAAACAGGGTGAGCCCCAGCACAGCAAGCACCATGATCAGCGTTTCGTAACGGAAGAAGGTGCCCGTCGCTGCCCGGGCCAGCAGCAGCGCCGCCAGGGGGATCAGCATGGGCCATACGCGGCTGAACACGAACGATACCGCCGCGGCAAACCCGCCGTAGCTTTGATAATACGCCGAATAGGCGGACATGGAGTAGCCGGAGTTCATGAAATACAGCGGATTGCCCGTGATGCTCCAGTTATAGAGCACCCAGCACACGGCGGCAAAGATCACCGGCAGGAACGTGACCCACAGCGTGCTTTCCACGTACCAGAGGGGTTCCAGGGCGCGGTCGGGGTAGTAGCGCTTTTCCCGCTTGGAAAAGAGCATATGCAGCGCCATGCCCAGCGCAATGAAAATGGCGAAGGGCACCGCCTCGTAGCGGATCAGAAACATGACCACGAAGCTCATGCCCATTTCAATCAGATAAAACGGCTGTCCTCTGCGCAGCCAGCCCGTGAGGCTCGTAATCACCTGGATACCCGCGGCGCCCATCATGATTTCCGTCATGCCGTTGGCCCCGTAAAAGATCGCGTAGGGGTTCAGGACATAGAGCAACGTGATCAGCAGCGCGTCCCGCTCTCGGCATTTCATGGTGTGGAAGCAGCCGTACAGCGCCTTGGCGCCCCAGGCGGCGAACAGCGCGCTGACAAAGGACATGCTGATTCCCTTCGTCACCAGCGGCCGCCACAGCTTGGACGCCCATACGAAGGGAAGCTGCAGCAGGGAGGGCAGCGGGTTCCACACCAGGCCCATGGAGGTGAGCCGGTAGGGCTGGGAATACAGCACGTAAAAAGCGTTGGCCGTCCGGCTCATGGCGTCGCCCAGCAGCACGCCGCGATACCCCAGGTAAATCCCCAGCGCCCATTCCAGTGCGAACACCACGGCCGCCAGGCGCCATTCTCTTTTCCGCTGGCGGGCGACGGTCTCCCCTAAAAAAATAGCCGCGCTGTTCTTCATACCGATGCGCCATCCTCCGGATAAATCTGCCGGTCGTCCGCGCCGAAATATTCTCCCGTCTGCACCTCGATCAGGGACATTTCCTCCCGCGCCAGCAGGCCGTGCCTCACGCCCCGCGGCATCTGGATCACGCTGCCCAGCCCCACGGAACGGCGTTCTCCGTCGATCAGCACCTCTCCCACGCCGCCGGTGATAAACCAGCATTCGTCCCGCAGCGCATGGCTGTGGGAGCGGATTCTGTTGCCTGCCTGCATGACGATGCGGCAGATGAAGCTGTTTCTATCCGCTGCCAGCGCCTGATACGTGCCCCAGTCGTACTCGGCGTAGCGCGGCTCGTCGTCCAAAGCGTTCATGTGAGCCTTGAGCCCCACGGAGGCCTCCTTGTCGGAAATCAGGATCCCGTCCGGCGCGGCACAGACCACCGCGTTTTTGACGCCCATGCAGAGCACCGGCAGATTCAGCTGATTGATCACGGACAGGTTTTTGCAGGCATCGTCCGTTTTCACCGGACCGATGGACGAAGAATCCAGCACCTCCGTCAGGCTGTTCCAGGTGCCGATGTCCTTCCACGTACCCTGGAAACGCATCACGCGGATGCTTTCTTCTTTTTCCGCCACGGCGTAATCGAAGCTGATCCGGGGCAGGGCGGCATAACCCGCCGACAGGGTTTCGTAATCGGAGGCGCCGAGCAGCTCCCGGGCCTTTTCCAGGATGTATCCCAGGCGGAAAGCGAAAACCCCGCTGTTCCACAGCGCGCCCTGCCGGATATAGGCCGCCGCCTTCTCGGCGCTGGGCTTTTCGTGGAAGGCCGCCACCGGGCTCACCTTTTCCTTGCCCGCAGGCAGAATATAGCCGTATTTTTCGCTGGGCTCCGTGGGCTCGACGCCCATCAGCGTCAAACGCACGTCGGAGCGCCGGACCAATTCGCTCAGGGCGTACAGCGCCTGATAGTACTCTTCCTCCACATAAGCGTCCACCGGGCAGGTGACCACCACGTCGTCGTCCCGGCCGCCCCTGGCATTGATCAGGCTGGCTGTCAGGGCGATGGCGGGAAAGGTGTCCCGGCGGCAGGGCTCCGTGCAGAGCTCCACATTTTTCCCCAACTGACTGCGGATCGTCGACACCTGGTTTTCACCGGTGGCCACCGTGATCCGGGCGTCACCCGCTGCCCGGATGCCGCGGTAGGCCCGCATCATCATGGATTCATAGGCGCCGTCCGCCCCACGGAACAGGCGGATGAACTGCTTGGAATACACGTCGTTGGACAGCGGCCACAGCCGCTTGCCCGACCCGCCGGATAAAAGAATGATATGCAGCATTTTTCTGCGTGTAACCGCTCTCCCCTTTCTATAAAAAATGCGGAGTCATCGCGCGCCTTCGGTTTTTTTCACAGCGTCGGATGATTCATGTATTATATCAAATGCACGGTGAAAACACAATATAGACACAAAAAACAAAAACTAACAGCACCCGCTGCAGGACTGGCATGATATGTCTTTCTGAACTCATGTATTTGATTAGCAGCCTGTCGTTATATTCCGGAAAAAGTGAGCATACTCCCGACAAGGAATCTATTTCTTTTTGCATTCCTATACTTGCTCGGATCAGGTGTTGCTGGGCCTGGGCCAGATGTACGCCGCCGGCGGCGAGATGACGGGCAACATCGACCGGTACGGGGGAGAGGGAACGGGGGCTTTCACTAACGCGGCCATCCAGGCGTTCTGCAAAAAATAATACTATTCGCGTTCTAACTGTTATGCTATGAAGGGTGATTTAAGATGTCACCCAATCATAGCATAGCTGGTTCGGCTCATCTGTGGCAAGAGGGCTTCCCGGCTATGTGAAGTCCATCACAGGGCCTTGACAGGCCGATTATACCACAAGGAGGGCTGAAAATGAAGAGCATCTTTGAACAAATGGGCGGAACCTATACCCAGGTAGGCGATTACTTGATCCCGAACCTTTCTTTGTCGAGTACACCGCATGAGCCTATCGGTAAGTATGGCGGGATGCGTCAGGAGTATTTGAAGGAGCATCGTCCGGGGCTGTACAGCCACTTGATCCTGTCCGGGAAACTGTACGAGCACTTGGCAGAGGTTGAACGCGCCTGCCAGGAACGGCTGGAAACCATGATCCCGCAAATGGTAAAACAGCAGGGTGTTATGGAGGAGCTGAAAGCCAGAGATCAGCTTGGCTGGGTGGGCCGGATGAATGAAATCCATCACAGCGCGGAAGAAATCGTTATGACAGAGATCGTGTATGAATGAAACACAGGGCAGCTCGCTGTAAACCGACGAGCTGCCCTGCTTCTTGCCCGATAAAAGAGTCTTGGATACGAGCCTTTAGTTTCTGAACGAGTATTCGAGTGTTTTCTGTGCCGCGATAAAGTCGAACAGACGCGTTTCATCTCCGTAGCTGGTGGTGAATAATTCGGGTTCCTCAACGCCTTGAGCTTTCAGCATTTCGGCAATTCCCAGGCAGCGTTCGATGGGGTTCATCAGATCATACTGTTTCCCGTGGAGAAATCAGCCAAAGCGTGTTTTTGCATTTGTCAAGCGTCTCTTCAAAGAGCGTCAATTCTCTTTCGTTCCTGATGATCATGGGATTGCCCTCCTTCCGGCAATAGATGATTCCACTTGAGACTGTTTTCATTGTGCGTTCCGTTGCTTTGCCGCGCTCCTTCCAATGAGCAGCAGGGATACGATCAGCACCAGCGGGAATACGCATCCAGCCAGCATGCCGGTTTGCAGGCTGTCGCCGGCCTGTTGGGACACCGTGCCCACCAGGCTCGGCCCAAACGCACCGCCCAGGTCGCCCGCCATGGCCAGAAAAGCGAACAGCGCGGTACCGCCCCGGGGTAGACGGGGCGACGTGATGCTGATGGTGCCGGGCCACATGATGCCCACGGAGAATCCGCAGAAGATGCAGCCGATCAGGCCCAGGACAGGATTGGAGGACAGGGATGCCAGCAGATAGCAACATAAACACAGGATGCCGGAGGCGATCATATATCGATTCAGATTGATCTTTGCGCCATACTTTCCATAAATCACCCGGCTGACGCCCATGGTCACCGCAAACAGACAGGGGCCGATCAGGTCGCCTATGGATTTGGAAAAGCCCAGCGCCGCCTCCGTATAGGCCGAAGCCCACTGCGCCATGGACATTTCCGACGCGCCCGCGCAGACCATCAGCAGGATGGAAACCCAAAACAGCGGCGTCCGGAACAGCTGCCCAATGGTCATGCCCTTGCCCTCTTCCGTCAGATGCTCGATGGGGCAGGCGGCGAAGTTGAAGATGTTATACAGCGGGATCAGCGCCCAAACACAGGCAAGGATGCGCCAGCTGCCGATGCCGAAGGCTGTGAAAAACAGGGAGGACAGAAGGATCACGCCCACCGATCCCCAACAGTAGAACGAATGTAGCAGACTCATAACCGCT
>JAFZQK010000029.1 GCA_017620455.1 Clostridia bacterium | reverse complement strand
TAACAGCCGGGCGAACCTGGGAAAGCCGGCATCCAGCCGGAAAGCCTCTGTGGCCGCGCAAGTGCGGACACACAAGTGGAGCGGGTGATGGGAATCGAACCCACGTGGTCAGCTTGGGAAGCTGAAGTTCTGCCATTGAACTACACCCGCGCACAATAGCTATTTTACCCAATTTTCCCTTGATTGTCAACACATGAAACGAAAAATTTCAAATTGGCCGGAAAAAGAAAAAGCCCCTGAAAATCAAAGGCTTTTTCTGCTGGTACGCCCGGTGCGATTCGAACGCATGGCCTTCAGAGTCGGAGTCTGACACTCTATCCAACTGAGCTACGGGCGCATACCTGCTTTCCGTGGAAAGCTTTGCTATTATAGCACAGGCCCCCGCCGGTGTCAAGGCTGGATTTTCGACAATTTACCGGGCCCGCAGCTTGCGGGTGACGGCGGTATCGTTGGCCAGGCTGTCCATGGAATAGAGGAAAAGGATCTCTTCTGCGTCCCCCGCTTCCGCCAGGGCGTCCGCGAAGGTGCCGGTATAATACCGGGCGTCCACCGCCACGATGCGGCGATAGTGCGCCGAAAGGAAGGGGATCAGGCTGTTGGCGTAGGAATCCTTGCAGATGAACAGCGTGCCGCGCTCCCCTGCCGGGTTTTCCACCGTCAAAAGCCCGTGGTTGCCCTTGAGGTATACGGCGTAGCCGTCGTAGGTCTGCGCTTCCTCCGGGAAGATCAGATGATCGTAGGCTTCCCCGTCGAACCGCACCGTCACCGGGGTCTTCGGTTCGGCGCAGATCAGGGTGTCCGCCCAGGCGAAGGGCAGGCCGGAGCGGGTGTATGTGGTGCCCAGAAAAGCGCCGCAGTCGCTGATTTCAAAATCGTCCTTCTCCAGCGGCTCAAGCCCCGCCGAAGAGCAGTACGCCCGGTAGGCCAGATACGCCCCTTCCAGCGTCCAGTGGTGATCCGTGCGGTAATACACGGGCTCCGCGCTGTTTTCAAACGCTTCCCGCAGGGGGATGAAGCCCTCCTGCCGCGCCAGCGTATCGTAGGTCTCCGCTTCCAGCTCGTAAACCGCCCGCCGCGCCGCGGTCATCTCCCCGATTTTCAGCATGCCAGCCGTGGGCGGCGTGAGGAAGCGGCAGGGCGTATCTCCCGCGAATCCCCGCAGCGCGGCCACCCGGCGCAGCAGCGTGTCCGCATCCGTTTCCACGGGCTTTTCCACGATGGCGTCCCCGGTGGGCCAGGCCCCCAGCTGCACCGCGCGGCCCGTCAGCGCCTGGGCCTGGGCGTCCAGGGCCACGAACACCCGCCGGAAGGGCAGCTGATCCGAAAGGTACGTTTCCAGATCGCTGTTCAGCGTCCATTCCACCGGGGAATAATTCTTCGGCGGCTCCGCCAGATACCGCTTTTCCCAGAAGGAAAAATCCTGCCGGAATACGAACGCCCCGAGCCCCAGCAGCAGCAAAAGCGCAAGGCCCCCGTATACCGCCCATCCGTCCGGAAGGAATCGCTTTTCTTTCATGCTTTCCCCTCCTCAGAACTGAAAGTACACGAACGGCTCGTACCCCTGGGCCGCCAGGGCCGCCAGGCACAGCGCCATCAGGATCGGCGCGGCAAACCGCCGGCCGGGCAGGGAAAGCTTCGGCAGGAAGCTGATCCCGGCGCACAGCAGCAGCATGGGCAGATAGGACAGGCAGTTCAGCGCAGCCCGGGGGCTGGTCAGGCCGTACATCCCCGCCATGGCGGGAAACACCGCCCATTTCCCGGCAAAGAAGCCCCAGCCGATCAGCACCAGCAGATACGTGCCCGCCTGGCGCAGCCATCCGGGCGTCCTTTCACAGCCCGGACGGCCCAGCATAAATCTTTTTTCCAGGATCAGCAGCACCCCGAAATACGCGCCCCACAGGATAAAATTCCATCCCGCGCCGTGCCACAGCCCCGTCAGGGCCCAGACGATCATCAAATTCACGTTCCTGCGCGCTTCCCCCCGGCGGTTGCCGCCCAGGGGGATATACACGTATTCCCGGAACCAGGTGGTCAGCGACATATGCCACCTGCGCCAGAATTCCGTCAGGCTCAGGGCGCGGTAAGGCCGGTCGAAATTCTCGGGGAAGGTGAATCCCAGCGCCTTTCCCAGGCCCAGCGCCATATCGGAATAACCGGAAAAATCAAAGAAGATCTGGAAAGAAAACGCGATCAGCCCCAGCCACGCGCCCAGGGCCCCCGCCGCCGGCAGGTCCGCGCTCATCAGCTTCCAGAACCGGCCCATGGCGTCCGCCAGCAGCACCTTTTTGCCCAGGCCCACGGCAAACCTGCGCATGCCCAGCCGGGCCGACGCGATATCCGTTTGGGGCGGCCTGTTCAGCTGCGCTTCCAGATCGGTATACCGCACGATGGGCCCGGCCACCAGCTGGGGAAACAGGCTCAGATAAACGCCGAAGCGCACGAAATTCTTCTGTTCCCGGGCGTCGCCCCGATACACATCGATCAGATAGGAAATGCCCTGAAAAGTGAAAAACGAAATGCCCGCGGGCAGCAGCGGCGAATCCATCCGGATATGCCAGCCCGTGACCGCGTCCAGCGTATCCCGCAGGAAAACCGCGTATTTGAAATACGCAAGGGGCAGCAGGTTCATCACCAGCAGCGCCGCCAGGACCGCTTTTTTCCGCTTCTCAAACCGCGCGATCAGCAGCCCGCCCGCGTAATCCAGGCCCATGATATAGAGCAGCAGGAGCAGCCAGCCCGGCGAACCCCAGCCGTAAAACACCAGGGAGGACAGCAAAAGAAAAGGCCGTTTGGCCTTTTCCGGCAGCAGCCTGTACCCCAGCAGCACCGCCGGCATGAAAAGCAGGAGAAAGGTAAAGGAGCTGAAGATCATCTTATTCCCCCGCCAGCAGTTTTCTGGTTTCCTCCGCCGCGTTCTCGCCCGCGATCAGCGCCACCGTATTGTTTTTCACTTCCACCTTTGCCGCGGCGAGCAGCTTATAGGCCTCCGGCAGATAATCCCGGGTCTCCTTCCGCTGGCGCTCCAGATACGCTTCCAGCTTTGCGCGCACCTGTTCCGTCGCGTCGGGGCCCGCCGTCCGCAGCGCCAGGATTTCCCGCCCCGTCATGGCGTCGTCCTGCAGATAGATGAATTCCGTATACATTTCCGGCGTGATGCCCAAAGCGTCCTCCAGGTCCTCCGCGGAAAGCTTAAGCAGCGTCCCGGCGTCCGGCGCCACGCCGGCGGCCAGCTCATCCAGCGGCAGCTTCACGGCGGGGGCTTCTTCCTTGGGCTGCCCGCAGCCGGCGAGAGAAAGGACCAGCACAAGCAGAACGGCGGTCAGCAGCATTTTTTTCATCTTTCGTCATCCTTTCGCAGATCATTTCAGGGCGTCGGGCGTCCACAGCCCCGCTTCGTACTGGGCCTGGGCGTAATCCAGCATTTCCCGGATCCAGATGGCGTTGCCCTCTTCGTTCAGGTGATATTCTCCGTCGCTGGAAAGCGCCTTGGGCAGCACCCCGTTTTCATCCTTGAGCCCTTCGGCGATGTTCATATACCCGGCGCCGATCTGGGCGCATTTTTCCTCCAGCCAGGCGTTGTAGGCGTCGATCTTGGCCTGGCGGTTCTTCTTTTTATTCACGGATTGAGTCACCGGCGTCATGGAAAAGAAAATGATCTGCGTGCCGGGGGCGTGCTTTTCCGTCAGCGCCATGATCTTGTTCAGATAATTATCCGCCCAGTCGTAATGCTCCTCGATCCGATCGTTCAGCCCGGCCAGGAGGAAGACCCGCACCGGCTTTTCGCCTTTCATCACCTCATAGAGCGTGGCTTCGCTGCCTTTATAGGTCAGGAACACCCGATCCGTCCCCGTCTGCACCCATTCCCGGGCGGCCGTGGACAGCTGGAAGCTGTACTCGCTGTAAAACTTGACGCCGGGGAAAAAGCCGGGATCCTTCTTCTGCACGCCTTTCACATAGTTCCGCAGCATCCGGATCAGGGAATCCCCCACGAAAATCGAATGATCGTAATAGGTCATCAGCACTTCGTCGGGCAGCCTTTCCTTCGCGGCGCTTTCCTCCGCGGCGGCCCCGGGCAGCAGCAGCAAAAGGCACAAAAGCAGCGACAGCCATTTCTTCATCATGCAACGCTCCTCATTGAGCCGGCTTTCCGGCCCGCGTCAGTTCTCCGGCGTCCACAGCCCCGCGTCGTACTGGGCCTGGGCATAATCCTTCAGCGCGTCCACCCAGAGGGCGATCCCGGCGGTATTCAGGTGGTATCCGTCTCCCTGGGAATATTTCGCCGCCAGATACCCTTCCCCGTCCTTCAGCCGCGATGCGATGTCGATATACCCCGCGCCCTTTTCCCGGCACATTTCCTCCAGCGCGGCGTTGTAATCGTCCCACATGGTGCGGTAATCCGCCTTGCGGCAGAACCGCGGCGTGACCGGCGTCAGGGATTGAAAAATCACCTGGGTATCGGGCGAACTGTCCGCGATGAGATCCACGATCCTTTCGCAGTATCCGATCCCTTTGCCGATTTCCTTGCCGATATAGTCGTTGACCCCCAGCAGGATCAGCACCCGCCTGGGCTTCGTATGCCCCACGATTTCGCACAGCGGCATTTCGGTGCCGCGGTATACCAGATTGACGGCCGATTTCTGCAGGTATTTCCGGCTGGCGATATACAGGTGATAGCTGTCCGCCGCCTTGAAATCGACGCCCTTCATGTAATCCGGGTCGGTCTTGCGCTGATTGAGCACATAAAACCGCAGATCCCTGGTAATGGAATCCCCGACGAACAGACAGTTTTCGTAATAGGAAAGAAGCTGCTTTTCCGTCAGCTCCTCCCCGTGCACGGCCCCCGCGCACAGCAGCAGCACGGCCGCCGTCAACAAGCATACGATCCGCCGCATGGTTTCCTTCCTTCCGACCGGGTCCCGGTCGTATCCATTTTATCCCCTGTGCCAAATTGTGTCAAGGCGTAAGGCATGTAAAAAACACGCCGCCGGCGCTTCATATTTTCTGTTTTTCTGCGCATACTACCGGCGTAAAAAGGGAGGGAAGCGCATGCTGTATCTGCAGTTGAAGGGCCGCGCCTGCCTGCGCCCGGGGGAGCAGCTGCTCCTGCGCCACGTGGCGGACGCCCTGGACACCGATGGAAAAAGCGTCCTGGACCTGCCGGTGGAGTGCCCGAAAACCCCCGGCGTCTGGCGGCTGCCCGCCATGGCGGTGGTCAAGGCGCTTTCGCCGGTATGCGGGGAGATCACCGTGCTGGGAGAGCAGGAATGCTATGTGCACGTGCAGCGGGAAAGCAAGCACGGCCCCGCGCATTTCCTGCGCACGGCGCTGGCCTTCCTGCTGCTGGCGGTGGGCAGCGCCATGGCCATCACCTGGTTCCACGCCGACGTGAATATGGCCGAGGCGCAGCAGACCCTTTACCGCATGGTCACGGGCCACCCCGCCGCGGACCCGCTGCTGATCACCGTGCCCTACGCCGCGGGCGTCTTCTTGGGCGTGGCGCTGTTTTACGCCCTGATCGGGAAAAAGCATACCGTGGCGCCGCTGGATATCAAGCTGGAAGACTACCGGAAAAGCGCCGAAAAGTATTCGGGGCTGATCCCGTGACGGCGGCGATGCTGCTGGGCCTGCTGGGCGGGGCCACCCTGGGGCTGTGCGTCGCCCCGGTATGGCTGATGCTGCAGCTGCCCATCCGCGCGGCGGACACCCTGGGCGCCTCCGGGCGCATGCGGCTGTACGCCACCGCCCTGGCCCTGGGCAGCACCGTGGGGGCGCTGTGCCCCCAGGGGATGCTGCCGGACGCGGCTGGGGCGGGGGCGATGCTCCTGTGCGGGGCGTTCGTGGGCATGCTGGCCGCCGGGCTCACCGAGGCCATCGAGGTGGTGCCCGCGCTGTTCGACCGGCTGAGCATCACCGCCGATATGCGGGTCGCCGCCCTGGCCCTGGCCATCGGAAAAACCGCCGGCGCGCTGTTCGCCGGCCTGACGGGAGGCTGACAAAAATGGGCGTGCGCCTGTTTCCCCATCCGCTGGACCGCCTGCCCCGCCCCGGCTGCCGGGAGATCTGCCGCCCCCTTACGCCGGCGCTTCCCCCCATCCGCAATGAAAGGAAGGATGCTCTGTGCAGCAATCCGGAAAAAAGCAAGCCCTGATCCGGGAATACGCCCAGCTGGTCCGCCGCCTGACCCCCAAATCCCAGCTGGGCCTGGGATGCCTGCGGGCGTTCTGGGTGGGCGGCGCGATCTGCCTGCTGGGCCAGTGGATCGCCGAGGCCGCCCAGCGCTGGCTGTCGCTGCCCCTGTCCGCCGCCCAGACGGCGGCTTCCATCACCCTGGTGTTCCTGACCGCCCTGCTCACCGGCGTCGGGGTGTTCGACCGCATCGCCCGTTACGCCGGCGCGGGCACCGTGGTGCCCATCACCGGCTTTGCCAACGCCATGGTGTCCCCCGCCATGGAATTCAAGCCGGAAGGCTGGGTGCTGGGCACCGGCGCCAGGCTCTTCACCATTGCGGGGCCGGTGCTGGTATACGGCATCACCTCCTCCGTGATCGTGGGCATCCTGTATTATTTCATCCGCTGGTAAGGAGGCGTTCCATGCGCGCAGGCAGATCCACCCTCGTATTTGAGCACAGGCCCCGCATCCTGTCTTCCGCCGCCGTCACCGGGCCCAAGGAGGGCCGCGGGCCCCTGGGCAGGGATTTCGACCTGGTGCTGGACGACCCGGCCTTCGGGGAAAAGAGCTTCGAGCAGGCGGAAAGAAAAATGTTCCAGACCGCCTGCGAAATCTGCCTGAAAAAGGCGAAAAAGCCGGCGGAAAAGGTGCAGGCCCTGCTGGGAGGCGATCTGGAAAACCAGATCATGGCGGCGTCCCTGTCCGCCCGGGCGCTGGAGATCCCCTTCCTGGGGCTGTACGGCGCCTGCTCCACCATGGCGGAATCCCTGATCCTGGGCAGCATCCTCACAGACGGCGGCTTTGCCGATCCCGTCCTGTGCGTCGCAGGCAGCCATTACGCCACCGCCGAGCGCCAGTACCGCTTCCCCCTGGAATACGGCAATCAGCGCACCCCCGCTGCCCAGTGGACAGTCACGGGGGCGGGGGCGTGCCTTATGTCCCGGACGGGCCGCGGCCTTGCCCGGGCGGCCAGCGCCTGCGTGGGCCGGGTGGTGGATCTGGGGATCAGCGACGTGAACAACATGGGAGCGGCCATGGCCCCCGCCGCGGCGGACACGCTGCTGCGCTTCTTTTCCGATACCGGCACCGCCCCCGGGGATTACGACCGGGTGATTTCCGGGGACCTGGGGGGCGTGGGCTCCCATCTGCTCAAGGAACTGATGCGGAAGCAGGGGCATCCGCTGACGGACGAAATGTACCTGGACTGCGGCCTGTGCGTTTTCGACGACCGCGACGACGTGCACGCCGGGGCCAGCGGCTGCGGCTGCTCCGCCACGGTGTTGAGCGCCCTGATCCTTCCCAGGCTGCATTCCGGGGAATGGAAGCGGGTGCTTTTCATGGCCACCGGCGCGCTGCTGTCCCCTACCAGCGCCCAGCAGGGGGAAACCATCCCCGGCGTGGCCCACGTGATCTGTCTGGAAGGAGAATGAAGGATGCTGACGTACCTGAAGGTTTTCCTCACGGGCGGCGCGCTGTGCGCCCTGGGCGAAGTGCTGATCCTGAAAACCAAGCTGACTCCCGCCCGGATCCTGGTCCTTTACATCACCGCCGGTGCCGCCCTGAGCGCCCTGGGGCTTTACGGGCCCCTGGCGCGCTTCGCCTCCGCCGGGGCCACGGTGCCGCTGACGGGCTTCGGGCACGCCCTGGCCCAGGGAGCCATTTCCGCCGTGCAGGAAACGGGATTGCTGGGGGCGTTCACCGGCGGGCTCGCCGCCACCGCCGGGGGCATCGCCGCCGCGGTGTTTTTCGGCTTCCTGGCGGCGGTTTTGTTCCGTCCGCGGCCCAAGGATTTTTGACGCGGCCCCTTCTTCCCCTTGTGAATCCCTCCCATATATGGTATACTGAGGCGTAATCCATACAAAGTCGAGGGATGTTTATGAAAATGAAACCGATGATCCTGCTGCTCGCGCTGATCCTGGCGCTGCCCTCGTTCGCCGCTGCGGAGGGCGCGGCGGACATCACCGGCTATTCCCGCGCCGAAGGGCACCGCTACGTCCTGTTCGGATCTTATCCCACCGAGGAGGACGGCACGGTGAAGCCCATCCTCTGGCGGGTGCTGAAAGCCGGGAACGGCGAAGCCTGGCTGCTGAGCGAATACCTGCTCTTCGCCGCTCCCATCCACGGGGATTACCAGCATTACGCCGGCTGGGAAAGCAGCGATCTGTACAAGTACTTGAATGAAGTTTTCATCAACGACGCCTTCTCCGCCGGGGAGCAGTCGGCCCTGCTGATCCGCACGGAAGACAACGCCCGGGTGACGCTGATCACCTCCGATGAAATGAAGGACGCCTCCATCGGCTTTGCGTCCAATAACGACCGGCTCTGCGAGGGCACGCCCTACGCCAGCGTGGCGGTAGACCCCCCGATCTTTGAACTGCCCGCCCCCAACTTCTGGAAGGAGCAGCGCAATCAGCCCCATCTGTTCAAGTATCAGAAGGGCGGCTTCAAATACAGCCCCTGGTGGGGCCGCACCCGTTCCGCCGATTATCCCCACGAGCACCGCCGGATCATGGACGAAGGCAAGATCGGCCGCATCTCCACCGGCAACAGCGATCTGGGGGTGCGCCCCACGGTGTATATCGATCTGTCCGTGCTGACCCTGGCAGGCGGCAGCGGCACGTTTGCCGATCCCTGGGTGCTGAGCGCCGGGGCGGAGGAAGCCCCCGCCGCGCCCACCGAAGCCCCCGCCCCGGAAGCCACGGCGGAACCGGAGCCCGCGCCCATCGATGCGCCGCAGACCGCGCCCGCCCCGGAAGCCACGGCGGAACCGGAGCCCGCGCACGCCGATGCGTTCCCTCCGTCCGCCGTGGAAGCGGACCCGCGCTTCCCCGCGCTTACGGCGGAAGGCTTCCTTCCGGAGGGCGAGGAGGAGTTTTATCTTGCGGATGAGGAAAACGGCCTGTGGCTGTACGCTTCCCAGACGCTGCGCATCGAGATCAACCGCCGCAGCGCTCCCAACGCCAAAAAGGAAGAAACCGTCTGGTACGAGGCCCACATTTATTCCCGGGATCCCGGCCAGCTTTTCCGTCCCTATCATTACGACGAAAAGCTGATTACCGACTGGCATGAAAACAAATGGAAGTTCCCCGGCGAGATCGTGGCGGCGAATCATCTGGTGTTCGCCATCAATTCCGACCATTTCATTTACCGCGTGGCCCGCACCCACGATCCCGACGGCGGCGGCTCCCTGGGCCTGGTGATCCGGAACGGGGAGATCCTCTTTGAAAAGCAGAAGAACCCCGCGTCCCAGGCTTATCCGCCCCTGGACATCATGGCGCTGTATCCCGACGGCTCCGTCCGGGTGTTCGTCACCAAGGATCAGACCGGGAAAGAAATCCTTGCTTCCGGCGCTACGGACACCCTGTCCTTCGGCCCCATCCTGGTGCAGGACGGTGAAATCTCCATCCGTTCTAAACAGTTCGGGGAAACCTTCCAGCCCCGTACCGCCTTCGGCACCGCGGAGCCCGGCCATTACATCGCCGTCGTGGTGGAAGGCCGCAGCAGCGGCCACGGCCAGTCCTGCATCTGGCTGGCCCAGAAAATGCAGGAGCTGGGCTGCCTGAACGCCATCAATCTGGACGGCGGCGGCACGGCCGCCATGGTGCTGATGGGCGTTCAGATCAACAAAAGCGGCAATTTCGGCGGCCAGAACCACCGTCTGGTCAACGAGGTGCTGGGCATCGGATATTCCGAAAAAGTGCAGCCCGCGGACTGACATTTTTCCGCCCCGGCCATCCCCCGCACGGTTTTACGCGCGGGGTTTTAAAATACCGTGAAAAATCGCAAAATATTCAGAAAAAACCTAAAATAATGAGCATGAGACACTGCAAGTCCGTATTTTGACCTTCTTTGATCTTTTTACTATTTGACCTTCTTTGATCTTTCAGGTATACTATGGGCGTCAGGTGGGAAGAATGAAGCCTGACTGATGAAAAATCAAAGCTAAGCGGGGCCGCGCCCCGGGATCAAAGGAGGATGAATGTTATGTATACCATGATGCCTTACCGCAATCACCGCGATATGACCGCGCGCCGCACGCCTTCCCTGTTTGACGACCGTTTCTTCCGTTCGTTCTTCGATATGAACGACTGGATGGGCAACGTGGGCTTCCGGGTGGATATCCATGACAATGAGAAGGATTACACCATCGAAGCCGAGCTGCCCGGCGTCACCGAGGATCAGATCAATCTGAGCGTGGAAAACGACACCCTCACCATCTCCGCCGACATGCAGTCCGAGCGCAGCGACGAAAAGGCCTATTACAGCGAACGCCGGGTGGGCCACGTGAGCCGTTCCTTCAACCTGGAGGGCATCGACCAGGACCGCATCAGCGCCGACTATAAGAACGGCATCCTGTACGTCACCCTGCCCAAGCAGGAGCCCGTCAAGGCGCCCGGCGCCCGCCGCATCGCCATCGGCAGCGGCAAGGAGACGAAAGAACAGTAATGGGATAAAATCTGGGGGAACCCGCTTTTGAGTCAAAAGCAGGTTCCCCCAGGCCCCTTCCCGAAAACCAGCTGGGATAAAGGATAACAGAAAAAACCAGCAATGTCCCCACTGACAGGAATGCCCGCGAAGCGTGATACTTCGCGGGCTTTGTTTTACCGGATTTTCACATCGATAAAAGCGTAGTATGTATCCTGCCAGGGATCGTAGAATTTGAGCCGCAAGGTGTCTTTCTGATACTCCCCTCTGATGGAATCCAGCGCGCCTTCAAAGGCGGTGTGCGCTTCGTTCAGCCAGCGCATTCCTCCGGTGATCCTGCTGCCCATGAGAAGCTTTTCGTCCGTATCCGGATCAGCCAGATGGATGATCCGATAATCCAGTGCCGCAGGGGTGTCCTCCGCGATGGTATCCGGCATCTTTTCCGTATCCAGATGATAGGCGATATCCACGTCCATTTCCATCCGGCTCTGCCTGAACATCAGCCGATCGATCACCACCGGAGTGCCCTCCACTTCCCGGTTGACTTCTACCGTCCACTCCTCGTAGGCTTCCACCGGCAGTTCGATTTCCTTGGATTGCGCCTGATACCCGTTCTCCGCATCCGCCAGATAAACATCCCAGGACAGCTTCGCTTTTCCGCCTTCGCTGTGGATGTCCTGAATCTGTGTGAAAATCACGAAACGCCCAAATCCATCCTCGGCCCACTCGTCGCCTGCGCCTTCCGTCATTTTCCCGTCCTGGGTAAACCAGCTGCCCGCATGGTACAGGGGCAATCCGTTTTCCTTGGCGTATTCCGCGATGGTACGCCGGTCCTTCGGGTCCTGGGTCAGGATCTGGTCGTAATAGACGATCAGATCCTCTTCCTCCACGCTGTCCGTCAGGAACAGCGCCGGCTGTCCGTCCGTCCTGCTCACTTCCACCATGGCTGTCAGGACGTTGCCGCTGACATAGGCGTCCCGGATATGGAATCGGATATCCCCGATCTCCTGGGTGTAATCCCCCTGATAGCCACTTTCAAAGCCCTCGGGCGTACCGCCGGGGCCCCGCTTGCCGAAATAGTCCCCGATCATCCATTGGCTCACCGCCGCGTAGGCCGCGCACGTCAGCGCCATGATCAGCGCCAGGGCGATCAGCGCCGTGCGTACAGACATCTTTTTCACTTGCTTTTCCTCCTCCAATCGGTTCAGCATCATGCCGAACCCTTCGTGAAAGGCGGCGGACGGCTCGCCGAACGCGGATTGCCATTCCTGCTTGTTCATCACTCCGCCTCCTTCGTTAAGTATTGCTTCATTTGTTCCCTGGCCCTCGCCAGGCGGGAGCAGACCGTGCCCTTGGGCAGCCGCAGCGTTCTTGCGATCTCCTCCACGGTATACCCTTCCATGTAGAACAGCACCACCGGGAGGCGCTGGTTTTCCTTAAGCGCCAGGATGGCTTCCCGCACCGGCGCGCTATCCCCTGTTTCCGCCGCCTTTTCCGGCAGGCGCTCCACCGGGGTCATTCGCTTCTGATGCCTTTGAATGTTGACGCATTCCCGGATCAGGATGCGGATCAGCCAGGTGTCGAAGTATTCGGGATTTTTCAGCTTTCCTCTCCCTTTCCACGCTTTGAGCAGCGCTTCCTGGGCCGCATCCAGCCGATCCTGCTCCTCCTTGAGGTACGCGCAGGCCACTCTGTACATTTTCCCTTCCATGTCCTGGGCCCGGCGGGCAAATTCTTCCTTGGTCAACAGCGGCTGCTCCCTTCTGTTTCATGAGCTCATGCACCTATTAGACGTTCTTCTTTTTTCCCTGATTCCCTTTCATCAAAAAAAGAACCCTCTTCCGAAGAAGAGGGCCTGTCGACACCGGTCAAGGCATGCCTTATTTGCGGATATACGGTCTGTTATCGTCAGAACTTCAGCATATAGGTGCTTACATACCCGATTTTGCCTTCGATTTCCACCTTGCACCACAGCTCGCCCTTTTCCAGCACCTTTACCTGGGTGCCCACGGGGTACGCCTGGATGATTTTGGTTTTCATGCCGGGATACAGGCGGAAATTCACCACCTTGCCGCCGTTTATGTTCTTCATGGTGGCGGTCACGGGGGCGTCCAGGGGCTTCGTATAGGCCGGGGCTTTGCTCGCAGACAGGTACGCGCTGGCCATATACCCTTCGTAGCAGCCCACCTTCACCTTATACCAGCCCTTGCCCTTTTCCAGCACGGTCACTTCCGTGTCGATGGGGAAGGACGTGATGATAGCGGTATTAGTGCCGGGGCCCTTGCGCAGGTTCAGGCCGATGCCGGTGTTGGTGCGCACGTACATTTTCCTGTCCGCCTCCGCGGCCTTGAGGAACTTGCTCATCATGTAGCCGTCCTTGCCGGCCACCTTCACCTTGCACCATTCCTCGCCCTTTTCCACGATCTCCACCCAGGTGCCCGTCCAGTACTGGCCCAGCACCTTGGCGTTCAGGTCCGCCTTTTCCCGCAGGTTCAGTCCGCCGCC
>JAFZQK010000028.1 GCA_017620455.1 Clostridia bacterium | reverse complement strand
CGTCCCGGGTTTCCAGAAGCGCCGCCCAGCCGTCGGGCAGGAGGCCCTGTCCGCCCGCCTCGATGGCGGCAAACAGGGCGCGGTTGGTGCGCAGCGCTTCCCGGCCGCCTTTGAGCAGGGCGGCGTTGCCGCTTTTCACGCACAATGTAGCGATTTGCACCAGCGCGTCGGGCCGGGATTCAAAAATCACGCCGATCACGCCGATGGGGCAGCTGATCCGATACAAATTCAGCCCCGGGGACAGTTCCCGGGCCAGCAGCGTCCGGTTCAGCGGATCGGGCAGGGCGATGAGGGAATCGATACCAGCCGAAACGTCCCGAAGCTTGCTTTCATCAAATTTGAGCCGTTTCAAAAGCGGCGCGGCCAAATTTTCCTCCGCCGCCTGACGAAGATCCTCCTGATTCGCGGCAAAAATGGCCGCCGCGTGAGCCTTTAACGCTTCCTGAATGCCCCGAAGCGCCCGGTTGCGCTCCGTTACGTTCAGCGCCGACAGCTGATACGACGCCTGCCGCGCGGCCCGGGCACAGTCTTTCACCTGCATGTGCATCCCTCCTCCCCGCTATTATACACGATGAATTCTTTCATTGCAATTCTTTTCCCGCTGTGCTATAATGAATGCCGCGATGGGAAGGGAGGCGCGTATATGGCCAAGAAAAAGGGCGTGAAGCCGATCGCCCAGAACAAAAAAGCGCGCCACGACTATTTCATCGAGGAAAGCTTGGAATGCGGCATCGAGCTCAAGGGCACGGAGGTCAAATCCATGCGCCAGGGCAAGGTGAACCTGAAAGAAAGCTACGCCCAGGTGAAGGACGGCGAAATCTTTGTTCAGGGTATGCACATCAGCCCCTACGAGCAGGGCAACATCTTCAACACCGATCCTTTGCGGCCCAAGCGGCTGCTGCTGCACAAGAGCGAAATTCGCAAGTTAGGCAGCCAGGTCCAGCGCCAGGGCTACACGCTAATTCCCCTGGACGTGTACCTGAAAGACGGCCGGATGAAGCTGACCTTGGGCCTCTGCGCGGGCAAGCACATGAGCGATAAGCGGGCCAGCATGGCCGAGCGGGACATGAAGCGCGATCTGGCGCGGAGGGTAAGAACGAACAATCGCGAGGATGGCTAAGTGGTTAGCAGTTAGTGGTTAGTGATTCGTAGTGTTCAGTGTTAAGAGTTGAGAGTTGAGTTTTGGTTTGTCGATCAAAATATAACTTCACTCTCCACTCTCAACACTCCACACTAATACTTGGGGGTGCACTGGTTTCGACGGGGATCGTCGGGGGTATGGTAAGCGAGCCGCGGACCCTGACCGCGCAACAACGGGGAATTAAATAATAACTGACAATACTCAGTACGCTTTCGCTGCCTAATTAGGCGGCGCGTCGACACCGAGCGCCTACGGCTCGGCCCACCGGCGTCATTGATGTAGGGAACGGGGCTATGTAAGCTTTGCCATAGCCCGGCATCATGAAGCTACCAAGCCCGCAAGCCCGGCCGGGGGCGTGCGGGGGCGGGAATTCCAAATCCCGGCCTGCGCTCGGAGAAAGCTGTACAACTGAATCTTCGGACAGGAGTTCGATTCTCCTCACCTCCATTCTGAAAAGCCGCCCGGACAGGGCGGTTTTTTTCATGCCGCAGCACAGGAAAAATACTTGCATTTCATTTTCAGTTCCCTTCGTATGGAATAAAGACGGCCAGCCCCACGTGATCGACACCCGGGGCCGGATCGTCAAATAAACGCGGCCAGCAAAAAACTGACACGGCAGAGCCAATCGCTGCCGTGTCAGTTTTTTATTCGCTTATTTTACGCCCGGTGAACGTAGATCCGGGAGGGCGTATCCTCCCCGTCCCCCTGGGCCGTGCACAGGTATTCCCAGCCGTAACGCTCGTAAAACCCGGTGTGATCCGTGAGCAGATACAGCGTGGCCACCCCCAGGGCTTTCATGTCCGCGCAGCAGAAGCCGAGCAGCCGCCCGGCGACGCCGCGTTTGCGTTTGTCCTCCTCCACGTACACGGCGCAGACGTTGGGGGCCAGGTCTTTGCGATCGTGAAAATCGTTTTCGATCACCCCCAGGCCGCCCACGATTTTACCGTCCTCCAGGGCAATATACCACTGGGGCACCGGGCCGGCATTTTTCAGGCAGTCCTCCATGTTCTCCCGGTAGGCCTCCTCCGGCACGCCCCATTTTTCATGGAACCACCGGGCCGCCCGGTCCAGCCATTCCGGATGCTCCCGGAGCATCAAAATGCCATCCATCATTCTTCCCTCTCCTTCCATTGCCGGATCCGCAGGGCCGCGGCCTTGACGGCGTTCTTTTTTTCGCCCTGAGCGGCCAGCGTTTCGACAGCCGTCCGCATGTCCGCGCCGCCCAGCAGAAGCTCGAACAGCCGGGCTTCCAGGCTGGATTGCGCCGCGGGCTTTTCCTCCGGCAGCTTCACCCCCCGCAGGTCCGCCACCACGCAGTATTCGCCCTTCTCGCTTTTTTCGTTGCTTTCCAGGGCGGCGAGGATCTCCTCCGGCGCGCCCCGCAGCGTCAGTTCGTGCATTTTCGTCAGATCGCAGCTGACGGACAGCCGCGCCCCCGGCAGCGTTTCGCCGATGGCCTTCACCAGCGCCTTCACTCGGTGGGGGGATTCGTGGAAAACCGCGCCTTCGTTTTTCCGCCCGATCTCCATCAGCTTTTCCTTGAGTTCGTTTCCCTGCCGGGGCAGGAAGCCGTAAAACGTGAACGAGGAAAAATCAAACCCGCTGACGCTCACCGCCGCGGCCATGGCCGTGGGCCCCGCCACGGCGATCACGGGGATCCCCGCTTCCGCGGCGGCGCACACCAGCTCCACCCCCGGGTCCGAAATGGCCGGCGTGCCCGCGTCGGTGACCGCCGCCACGTCGATGTCCTCCGCCAGCATCCGGGCGACGATCTCCGGCGCGCGGCTTTTTTCATTGTGCTGATGGCAGGAAATCAGCGGCGTGGCGATGCCGAAATGATTGGTCAGCTTCCTCGTCACCCGGGTGTCCTCCGCAGCGATGAGGGAAACGCTTTTCAGCGTCTCCACCGCCCGGGGGCTCATATCCGAAAGATTCCCGATGGGGGTCGCCACCACATACAGGGTGCTCATGTGTCCTCCGCCTTCTTTTCAAACACCCGCAGCGTGGCGCTGTGGGCCCGGGGATTTTGCGTCAATTCTTCCGCGCCCGCCTTCACCGCCCCGCCCACGGCCCGGCCCAGGGGCTTTTTGCCGCAGGTGCAGATGGGGGCTTTGGGCGGGCAGGTGCAGGGATTCTGCAGTTTGCGGAAGGTCAGCTTCACGATCCGGTCCTCCACTGAATGAAAGGTGATCACCGCCAGCCGCCCGCCGGGCAGCAGCATGTCCACCCAGTCCCGCAGCGCCTGTTCCAAAGGCGCCAATTCGTCGTTCACCGCAATGCGCACGGCCTGGAAGGTGCGCCGGGCGGGGTGCCCCTCGTCCTTGCGGCGCACCGCTTTGGGGATCGCCGCGTCTACTACCGCTACCAGGTCCGCCGTGGTGGCAAGCGGCCTTTGGGCGCGCTTTTCCATCAGGATCTGCGCGATCCGCGCCGCCCATTTCTCCTCGCCGTATTCCCGCAGCACCCGGCAGAATTCTTTTTCGCTCACCGTATTCAGGTATTCCGCCGCGGTGACGCCGCCGGTGGTGTCCATGCGCATGTCCAACGGCGCGTCCTCGTGATAGGAAAAACCCCGCTCCGGCGTGTCCAGCTGATGGGAGGAAACCCCCAGATCCAAAAGCCCGCCGTTCAGCCTGACGCCGGGCAGCAGCGCTTTCACCTCGTGGAAATTCCCGTGCACCGCCCGGAAACCGGGATAAGCGGAAAGCCGCGCCGTCGCCGCCGCGATGGCCGCCGGGTCCCGGTCGATGCCGTAGAGCACGCCGGTATCGCCGATGCGCCGGAGAATCTCCTCGCTGTGCCCGCCGCCGCCCAGCGTGCCGTCGGCAAACACGCCCCCCGCCCGGGGGTCAAGCGCGTCCAGCACCTCGGCAAGCAATACGGGAATGTGATGAAAAGCCATGGCTGCTCCTGACCGGCCAGGAGGGCTCCGCGCCCTCCTGTACCTCCGCGGCAAGGGATTTCATCCCTTGCGTCCCATCTGGCGAACCATCAGCCGCCTTACCGGCGATATCCGCCAATTTGGGAAGAGAAAACATGCAGGCTCCTGGGCGAAGAAAAACGTGAAAACCCTCGGGAAGAAAACTTGTTTTCTTCCCCGGGGTTTTCGCCGTTTTTCCGGTGCGCTCTGCGCACCGCAGGCCGGCTGTGCCGGCCGCCCAGGAGCAGTAAAGCAAACGAACCGTGGGTCCAGGGCGGTCACCGCCCTGGTTCAGGGGTACAAGGGGCTGAAGAAGCCCCCTGCCCCGCGCGTCACCCCAGCTCGGCGATCCGGGCGTCCAGGGCGATCAGCATCTGCCGGTTCTTTTCCAGCTTTTCCTTCTCGGCGGCCACCAGCTGGGCGGGGGCCTTATTCACGAAGCCGGGATTATTCAGCTTTGCTTCCGCCCGGGCGATCTCGCCCTGGATATTCTGCCTTTCCTTATTCAGCCGGGCGCGTTCCTTATCAAAGTCCACCAGCTCGCCCAGGGGGATGAAGTACTCCCCGGCGCCGCACACGGCGCTGACGGTCTTGCCGGTGATCTGATCGTCCTTGCCGATCAGGGAGAGGCTGCTCACGCTGGCCAGGCGGCTGAAGAACACCTCCGTGCCGTCAAAGGCGTTCTGCCAGCCCGCGGCGGGCCGCACCATCAGATGCGCCTTATGGGAGGGCTGCACGTTCATGCCGGCCCGCAGGTTGCGGATGGAGCGGATCATTTCCATGACGCCCTCCATACGGTCCGCCTCGGCGGTGAAATCGCAGCCGTCCAGGGGCAGGGGCCAGTCCGCCTCCATGCAGGAGGCGTTTTCCTTCCCGGGCAGGTTCTTGTAGACTTCTTCGGTCAGGAAGGGCATAAATGGATGCAGCAGCCGCAGCATGCCGCCCAGCACCGTTTGCAGCACGGCACGCACGGCGGCTTTGCGCTGGGGATCGTCCCCCAGCAGGCCGCCCTTGGCCAGCTCGATATACCAGTCGCAGAACTCGCTCCAGGTGAAATCGTAGATCTTCTGGGCGGCCAGGCCGTAATCGGCTTCCTCCAGGTTCCTGCTGATCTGGCGCACGGCCTCGTTATACCGGGTGAGGATCCACTGATCGGGCAGGGTCAGTTCCTTTCCCGCCAATGACTCTTCCCCGTCCAGGTTCATCAGCACGAAGCGGCTGGCGTTCCAGACCTTATTGGCGAAATTCCGGGCCATTTCCACCTTTTCGGGGGAATACCGGGTGTCGTTTCCGGGAGAAATGCCCATCACCAGGGAGAAGCGCAGGGCGTCCGCGCCGTACTGGTCGATGATCTCCAGCGGGTCCACGCCGTTGCCCAGGGATTTGCTCATCTTCCGGCCCAGGGCGTCCCGCACCAGGCCGTGGATCACCACGGTATCGAAGGGGGCTTTGCCCATGTTTTCCAGAGCGGAGAAAATCATGCGGGACACCCAGAAGGTAATGATGTCGTAGCCGGTCACCAGGGTGGAAGTAGGATAGAAGTATTCCAAATCTTCCGTTTTTTCGGGCCAGCCCAGGGTGGAGAAGGGCCACAGAGCGGAGGAGAACCAGGTATCCAGCACGTCCTCATCCTGCCTTAAATGGGTGCTGCCGCACTTGGGACACACGCTGGGATCTTCCCGGGTGCAAATAACTTCCCCGCAGTCGCAATACCACACAGGGATCCGATGCCCCCACCAAAGCTGGCGGCTGATGCACCAATCCCGGGTATTCTCCATCCAGTTATAATACAGCTTGCTGAAGCGATCGGGCACAAATCTGGTTTCGCCCGTTTTCACGCATTCGATGGCGGGCTTCGCCAACGGCTCCATTTTCACGAACCACTGCTTGCTCACCATAGGCTCGATCACGCTGTGGCAACGGTAGCAGGTGCCCACCTCGTGCTTGAGGGGCTCGATTTCCTTGAGCAGGCCCAATTCCTGCAAATCGGCCACGATCTGCTTCCGGGCGTCCAGGGTGTTCATGCCGGCGTACTTGCCGCAGTCCAGCACCTCGGGCTCGTTGACGCCCGCCTTGCCGGAAGCGAACAGCTCGTCTGCCGCGGCCTTGTCCTCCGGCCCCGTCATGCGCCCGTCGTAGGTGAACACCCGCACGATAGGCAGGCTGTGACGCTGGCCCACCTCATAGTCGTTGGGGTCGTGGGCGGGGGTGATCTTCACCACGCCGGTGCCCTTTTCCATGTCCGCGTGCTCGTCCAGCACGATGGGGATTTCCTTGTCGATCAGGGGCAGGATCACATGGCAGCCGTGCAGGTGCGCATACCGGGGATCGGCGGGGTTGATGGCCACGGCGGTGTCGCCCAGCATGGTTTCGGGGCGGGTGGTAGCCAGCTCCAGCTTCTCCCCCGTTTCCTTCACGGGATACAGGATGTGCCAGAAATTGCCGTCTTTCTCCGCGTATTCCACTTCCGCGTCGGAAATGGAGGTTTTGCAGCAGGGGCACCAGTTGATCAGACGATTGCCCTGATAGATGAGGCCCTTTTCGTAGAGGCGCACGAACACCTCGCGCACTGCCTTGGAGCAGCCCTCGTCCATGGTGAAGCGTTCCCGGCTCCAATCGCAGGAAGCGCCCATGCGCCTAAGCTGCCGGGTGATGCGCCCGCCGTACTCCCGTTTCCAGGCCCAGGCGTGCTCCAGGAACCCTTCCCGGCCCAGCATTTCCTTGGTGAGCCCTTCCTGGCGCAGCTTTTCCACCACCCGCACCTCGGTGGCGATGGAGGCGTGGTCCGTACCGGGGAGCCACAGCGTGGGATCGCCCTTCATCCGGTGATAGCGGATCAGCGCGTCCTGCAAGGTGGCGTCCATGGCGTGGCCCATGTGCAGCTGGCCCGTCACGTTGGGCGGCGGCATCACGATGGTGAAGGGCTTCTTGCTCTTGTCAATCTTTGGCGCGAACGCCCCGGACGCCTCCCATTTTTCATAGGTTTCCTTCTCAATGGCCTGGGGATTATAGGTTTTTTCCATCGTAAATTCCGACATAAGAACCTCCTTTTTTGTTCCAGGGGAACTGCTTTTCCGTCATCAAACGCGATGTTCTTTTATGGAAAATGAAAACGGGCCCATCTGTCCGAAGGACGGATTGACCCGTGGTACCACCTTGCTTCGCGGCGCTGCCGCCGCCTCAAAACGCTGTAAGGCGCGTTACGCCCGGCGGGGTACTTTTTTTCTTCCCCCGCCGCCCTCCCGGGCGACCTTCCGCTCCTTTTTCCCGGCGGCCTTTCAGCCCGTGGACCGCCTCTCTTTTTCGGGAAATGCCGGGGCGTACTCCTCCCGTTCCTGGGGGCTTGTGAAATGAAACGCAGGGCAGGGCCCGATGCCCTCCCCTGGCTTCACCTGTCAGACCGCCTGTCAGGCGTTCTTCTTTTCTTCGTCCACCACAACGACCTGCTTGCCGTCATAATAGCCGCAGTGCTTGCACACGCGGTGGGCCAGCTTCATCTTGTGGCACTGGCTGCACTCCACGATGGCGGGCACAGACAGCTTCCAATTGGCGCGGCGGGAGCGACCCCGGGCCTTGGATACTTTTCCTTTGGGCAGAGCCATGATTACACCTCCTGATCCTTGTTCAGCAATTGCTGCAATGCCGAAAAAGGATGCTGGTCGGGCATGTCCTCTTGGCAAGCAGAGGGTTCCTGATCGGGCTGCAGATCCCTGAGGGCGGGGCAACCCCCGCCGCAGATAAGCCGCATGGGCATTTCCAGCAGCACCAGCGTCAGAACCAGATGCGAAAGCTCCACCTTGGAGCCCTCGTAAACCATTTGTTCCTCCTCCGGGCTTTCGTCCTGCCGGGGATAGCGGCCCTGCCGGACGAACACCTCGTCAAAGGCGGTTTCCAGTGGCTGATCCACTGCCTTGAGGCATCCGGCGCAGTGGCCGTGGGCCGTACAGGTCAGCGTTCCCCGGATGCGCAGGCTGTCGCCCGCGGCCAGGATGAAGCCGGTGAGCACGGGATCGTCGAACGTCACCGTCTCGCCGAAGATCTCCTGCGGGGGGATCCGGTCGCGATGCAGGAAGGGGATTTCCTCTCCCGGGACGCGCAGCGCGCGGGAAATATCCAGCAGCACACCGCATCCCTCCAATCGTGACCGAATGCTATTATATCGTCTCTGTGGGGGCTTTGTCAACCCATTTTTTGCGTCTCTCCGGCCATGTTTTCAAAGTTTTTGGCCGATTCCGCCAGCAGATGCCTTTCCATGCTCTCCCGCACGGCGTCGGAGCCCTCTTCCAGATGGGAAAGAAAGGTGATCAGCTTGCCTTCCCGGGGCAGGATGTAGCATTTCTGCCCCCATTTGCCGTTCATGCTGCAGCCGGACCGGTAGATCCACAGGAAATAGCCGTAGCCGCCCTCCCGATTCATCTGCTGCACGGAGGACATTTCCCGGATCCATTTTTCCGGCACGATCCGCCTGCCTTCCCACACGCCGCCCTGGTAAATCAGCCGTCCCAGCCGGCTCAATTCGTTCACCGTCAGCTCCAGCCCCGTGGCGCCGTAAAAATACCCTTCCGGGCAGCGGGCGCAGGGCGGGCGAATGATGCCCAGCGGCGCAAACAGCCGCCGGTCCAGATACGCGTACAGATCCTCCCCCACCGCCCGGGCCGCGGCCACCCCCGCCAGATACGCGGGGATGTTGCTGTATTCAAAGCGCGGCGTTTCCGCGTCCGGCAGGGGGACCCCCAGGGAAAAGCGCAGCCAGCTTTCCCCCTCCGGCCGGAAAGGATACCCGGCCACGGACATGGTCAGCAGCCGCCGCAGGGTGACGTGCCGGTACGCCGCCCGCTGCGCATCCTCCATGCACCGCGCCGCTTCCTCCGGCAGATGATCCAGGATGCAGTCCGAAAGGCGCAGCTTCCCTTCCTCCGCCGCCAGGCCCACCGCCAGGGCCGTGACCGTCTTCGTGGCGGAATAAATGGGATAGCGCGTTTCTTCCGTATCCCCGAAGCGCCAGGTCAGCGCGCCGTTTTCATAAACTTCCGCGCCGTACACCTGCCAGCCGTTCCGCCGGATGTCCCCCGCAAAGCCCGCGTAATTCACGTTTCCTCCGCCCTTTCACAGGTTCTGCCTGCGCAGGCCCTTGGGATAATGATTCTTCATCTGCCCGCCCGACGCCTTGCCCCAGCCCAGGTTCATTCCGTCGAAAGTCAGGATCCGATACCCCCGCAGATCCTCCGGCACGGCCAGCGTCTCGCCGGCCTGGTACGCAATCGCTTCATCCCGGCTGAGCCGCCATACCCGCCTGCCTTCCCAGGCCAGGGCCAGGGCGTGGTCCGGAAAGAACAGCTTGCCCCGGACCTCTCCCAGCTGCAAGCCCAGCCGCAGCACCCGGATCCCCTGCAGGGGCGGCAGGTCCGCCGGCGCGCTGACCGCCTTTCCGGCGAACAGGCCGCTGATCTCCGGCGGAGAAACGGTCTGCTCCTCCAGGAAGGCTTCCGCCGCCTGACGGTCCTGTTTGGAAAGCGGCGTTACGGAAAGCGCAGCGGGGGCGCGGGGGGCTTCCCCGTCCGTTTTTTGCATCAGCGCCACGAAATGCCCCTCGCCCCGCACCTGATGGGGCCACAGCCGCAGCATGCCGCCGCTCTCCGTAAGGCCCGGCAGCGAAAAAGGCGCCAGGCGGAAGGAAGGATTATTATATAGGAAGGATTGGATCACGCCCTCGTTCTCCAGGGCGTTGAAGGTGCACGTGGAATAGCAAAGGAAGCCTCCGGGGCGCAGCATCTGCGCCGCGTGCTCCAGGATGCGGCTCTGCCGCTGGGCGCAGCCCTCCGGCGCGGCGGGGGTCCATTCCAGCCGCGTCTCCGGATGCCGCCGGAACATGCCCTCCCCGGAGCAGGGCGCGTCCACCAGGACGCGGTCAAAATACCCCGCCCAGCGGCCCGACAGCTCCTCCGGCAGGGCGCAGGTGACCACCGCATTCCGGATCCCCATGCGCTCCACGTTCCGGGAGAGGACCTGCGCCCGGGAGAGCACGGGCTCGTTGCAGACGATCAGGCCCTCGCCCCCCAGGCATGCCGCCAGCTGGGTGCTTTTTCCCCCCGGCGCGGCGCACAGATCCAGCACCCTGTCCCCGGGGCGGGGATGCAGCGCCGCCGCAGCGGCCATGGCGCTGGGCTCCTGCAGATAATACGCCCCCGCTTCGTGCTCCACCGCCGCGCCGGCTTGGCTTTCCGGCGGCAGATACCAGGCGTTTTCCGCCCAGGGCACTTCCTCCTCCGCGTCCCGGGGCTTTTTTCCTCCCGGGCGGACCCGGATACCCCGGCAGGGAGTTGCTTCGTATGTACGCAAAAAATCGGGCAGCGCGCCGCCCAGCAGCGCTGTCATCTGCCCGATCCAGCCTTCCGGAAACGCGCTCATGCGCCGCCCCCCTGCTGCCGCCCGGAAGCGGGCCACGGGCCCTGCGCCCCGTCCGCGGCAGGCTGATTGGGATACACCGGTTCGTGAAACGCATCCTGCCGGTCCACGGCGGGGGGCAGCCCGTCCAGCATGCCCACGTCGTCCTGGGTGATGGCCGCCAGCCGCTTCTGCCATTCTCCCCGCTTTCTTTCGTGCCTTTCGCTGCGCCGCCGCCGGGAGGCATAGGACGGCTCCGCGCCGTAAACGGACGCCGGCCGCTCCGGGAGCTCCATGGGCGGGGCCTCGTACGCCGCGGGCGGGGGGAATACCCGGCCCCGGGGCGCGGGGCTTTCCTGCTGCGGCGCGGAATAAACCGCCGCGGGCTCCTGCGCGGGATACGCAGACGTTTCATACTGCGCCGCGGGAACGTCCGCCGCAGGCGGCGGGAAGGCGGGATATTCCTCCGGCACTGGCGGCGCAGGGGCTTCCTCCTGCTCCTCCCACTGTTCCTCCGGCCAATCCTGCTGCGGCGCGGCGGGCGCCGGGCCTTCCGCAATGTGCATCGGCACCAGGGCCTCGCGGTATCCGCGCTCGAACTTCTTTTCCTGCTTCCTTTCGCCCCGGAAAAGGCGGCGGAGCTTTCTCAGCCAGGTTTTCCACACCAGATACGGCCGCCAGCGGATGACCCACACCAGGAAATCCACCGCCGTGCACGCGATGCACAGGATCAGCGCCACCCACAGCCAGTGATCCCCCAGCCAGGTAAAAAAGCCGCTCAGCCGGCCTTCCGCCGCCGCGCCCCAGACCCGCTGGATCACGGAACGGATGCCGCCGAACAGCATGGCGAACATCGTATTGGCAAAACTGTTCATGTACCGCCCGCCCCGCTTTCATCGGGGTTGACGAAGGCCTCGGGCAGGATGGTCACCACCACGTTGACGGAGCTGGTGCTGATATACTCCACGCTCTGGGGGCTGCGCAGGGTCAGGAAGCCGGTGGTGGTGCGGCTCTGCCCGTCGATATTCACCTGTTCATACGTATAGAACGCGCTGTTTTCCTCCAGATACGGCGCGATCACATCCTTGCTGCCGGCGATGGTAACGTACTCCGGGGAAATGCGCACGCCGCTGACGGCGTACCCTTCCGCCGGCGTACCGGCGTACAGGCTGCTCTTGTCCACCGGCACCCGCGCTTTGTAATACACATCCTGGCTGACGGCGATGCGGCTGATCGCCTGGTTTTTATAGGTCACGGTGACGTCGTCGGCGTCCAGGGGGTTCCCCTCCGCGTCCTCCAGGAGAAAGGCCAGGCTGGCGGTGTTGGGCGTGCGCTCCGGAGACAGGGCGCTCTGATCCCATTCCACCACGCAGCGCACCGCTTTTTCCACGATGGATTTGGGGCCGGCCAGATCCACGTAATCCGTATCGCGGCTCAGGGCGCCGGCAAAGCAGCCCGCGGGGACCTCCCCCGTGAGCCGCACTTCCACGGGCACCCGGCTCTGGGCGCCGTATTCCTCGGCCACCACCCGGATATCCGGGGTCAGCACGTCCTGCACAGTGCCGTACTGGCTGGTATTCAGGCTGGTCACGGTGACCTTCAGCGCCTGTTCCCCCACCTTCTGCACCTGGTTCAGATCCAGGCGGGCGGTGAAATTCGATGCGTTTACGGAGGCATAATTCTTCTGGGGCACCCGGACGCGGACGCTCACGGTGTCCACGTTCTCCAGCCCGGAGGTGATGATATAGCCGTTGCTGCGCATGCTGGCGGCGTTGGTCACCGTCACGCGCACGCCGTCGATCACCTTGTCCCGGGGCAGGGCGGAATCCTGGGAGATCAGCACCCCCCACAGGCAGATGGCCAGCACCAGGCTGCCCAGCTTCCATCCCCACTGGCGGGTCAGCACGTTCTTCACGCGCCGCCAGAATCCGGGCCGCTGACCGGGAGCGGCCTGCGGCGTCTGCGCCGGGCGCGCAGGCTCGTTATTCATCACGGCCGTCCCCTCCTTTCACGGCGCCGTTCAGGGCGCGGTGGGTGAACCGCCAGAGGCGGGAATGCTCTTCATGATACAGTTGCCTCAGCTCCGCGCGGATGGCCTCGGCGTCCAGGTGACGGGTCAGCTTGCCGCCCCGGGCCATGGAAATGATGCCCGTTTCCTCGCTGACGATGAACACGATGGCGTCGGTGGTTTCGCTGACGCCCAGGCCCGCCCGGTGGCGGGTGCCCAGATCGCGGCTGATGGCGCTGGACTTGGTCAGATCCAGCACGCAGGCCGCGGACACGATGCGCTGGCCGCGGATGATCACCGCCCCGTCATGCAGGGGCGTGTTGGGCTCGAATATATTTTCCAGCAAAGGCGCGGAAATCAGCGAATCGATGGCCGTGCCCGTTTCCGTCACGTCCTTGAGGCCCGTTTTCTGCTCGAACACGATCAGGGCGCCCACCCGGCGGCGGCTGAGCCGCAGCAGGCATTGGGTGATCTCGTCCACCACCCGCTCGCTCTCGTCCCGCTGGGTGGACCTATCCAGCTTCGTGCTCCGGCCGATCTGCTCCAGGGCTTTCCGCAATTCCGGCTGGAACAGGATGATCAGCACGATCACGCCGTTGTTCAGGATGCTCCTGAGCAGCCAGTTCAGCGCCGTCAGGCCCATCAGCTCGCTGATATAGCTGGCGACGATGATGATGCCCAGGCCCTTCAATACCTGCACCGCCCGGGTCTGCCGGGTCAGCTTGATGAGCTGATAGATCAGGAAAGCGATGATGAGGATGTCGATATAGTCCACCCAGGTGGGCCGGTGAATGATATTCCAAAAGAAGGTCTGCACCTGGCTCCAGATCCCGCCCAAGCTGCATCGCCCTCCTTTTTCCGCCGCGTTTTCCCTGCGCGGCCTCATTCCAGTTCATTATACACCATAATTTCGGGATAGAAAAGAACCTTTTTCGGTTTTTTTTCAATTTTCTTACGCCTTTTTAACAATTCCGGCTTTTCCGCCGTGCAGCAGCGTCGGGCGGCGTTCTCCCCGTGGAATATATTACCATTGTGTGACTTGCATATCATCGCGAAAAATGATAGAATAGGGCGAAGAAAAGAGGGGGATGGACGCACATGGCACAGACGGAAATCCACGCGGGCCACCGCGCCCGGCTGCGGGAGCGCTATGCCCGGGAAGGAATGGGCGGCTTCGCGCCCCACGAGGTGCTGGAATTCCTGCTCACCTTCGCCATTCCCCGGATCGACGTCAACCCCCTGGCCCACCGGCTGATCGACCGTTTCGGCTCCCTGTCGGCGGTGCTGGAAGCGCCGGCGGAGGAGCTAAAGCAGGTGGAGGGCATCGGCGAGAAGGCCGCCGCGCTGCTTTCCTCCCTGCTGCCCATCCTGCGCGCCTACGAACAGGACAAGCTTTCCCCGCATCGGCGGCTGACCACCTACAACGACCTGGCGGCTTTCTGCCGCTCCCTGTTCCTGGGGGAGTGCCATGAAAAGTTTTACGCGCTGTGCTTCAACGCCCGGCTGGACCTGCTCTCCGCGGCCCTGATCGCCGAGGGCACGCCCACGGAGGTCAGCTTCCTTCCCCGCAAGATCATGCAGGAGCTGATCCGCCGCAACGCCGCCGGGGCCGTGCTGGCCCACAACCATCCCAGCGGCTCTCCCCTGCCCTCTGCGGAGGACATCGCCCTTACCCGGGAGATCCAGGGCCTGCTGGAGGGGGTGGGCATCCGTCTGTACGATCACGTCATCGTGGCCGGACAGCAGGAATACAGCTTTTTCGCCCATCACGACCTGGGGGCGGAGGATGATCCCTTCTCCCGGGAGAACGCCCTGGCGGCCGATCGGCCCCAGCGCACGCTGAAACCCGTTTCAAAGCGATAACGGAGGACGCTCATGGCAAGAAAAAAACACAGATCGCTGGGAGGGTGGCTGATGCAGCTGCTGATCAAGCTGGTGCTGCTGGGCGCGGTGTTGTTCGCAATCGCCCTGGGGCTGCTGTGCCTGGCGGAGGGCAGCCAGCCGAAGCCCGACGGGAACAGCGCCGCCGTCATCGTGCTGGGGGCCCAGGTGTACCCGGACGGCGCGCCCAGCCCGCAGCTGGAGCTCCGCCTGGAAGCAGCGCTGAAAACCTATCAGGAGCATCCCCGCCCCATCATCGTCTGCGGCGCCCAGGGCGACAACGAGCCCGCGGCGGAAGGCGACGTAATGCAGCGCTGGCTCATTGTCCACGGGGTGCCCGCCGGGGAGATCACGGCGGAAACCGAATCCCGCAGCACCCGGGAAAACCTGGAAAACGCCATCGCCCTGCTGCCGCCGGGGGTCGATACCGTCACGGTGGTCACCAGCGATTACCATCTGCCCCGCGCGCTGGCCCTGGCCCGGGATCTGGGGCTCCGGGGCGACGGCATCGGCAGCCCCTGCAAGCAGGAATTCTGGGTGAAGAATCATTTCCGCGAGGTGCTGGCCTGGGGCAAATATCTGGCGGGCAAGGCCGGGATCCTCAAATAAGGGAGGGACCCTCATGCGCTATCCCTGGATCGACGGATACCTGATGCGGAAAAACGGCGTCACCAAGGATCTGCAGCCGGAGTGGAACTGGATCCGCTACCACGTGGGCGGAAAAATGTTCGCCGCCGTGCTGCTGGATCGGGAAAACAAGCCCTATTACATCAATCTGAAGCTCAAGCCCGCGGAGGGGGAATTCCTGCGCGGCCAGTATCCGGATATCCTCCCCGGCTATTACAGCAACAAGCAGCACTGGAATTCGGTGAAGGCCGACGGCGCGGTGCCGGAGGAATTGCTGCGCCGGCTGTTGGACAAATCCTATTTTCTGGTGCTCGCTTCCTTTCCCAAGGAAAAACAGCGGCAGATCGCCGGAGTCTCCGTCTGCGGCACGGACTGCGCCGCCTGCCCCCTGCTGGGGGATCCCTGCCAGGGCTGCACCGCCCTGAAGGGCCGGGTGTTCCACGCGCCGGCGGGCAAGCCCTGCCCCATTTACGGCTGCGCCGTGGGAAAAAAACGCCTGGCCTCCTGCGCCGCGTGCCGGGAACAGCCCTGCGAGATCTGGCTCCGCACCCGGGACCCGCACTACACCGACGAGGAATTCCGGCGCACCGTGGAGGAGCGCACCGCCCGGCTGCGGGAGCGCTACCCCCAGGAATAAAAACAGAAACAAAAACGCGGAGGAAAAATCCTCCGCGTGTTTTGATGCGGCAAACGCCGCGAAAAGCTCAGTCCTCCGGCACCATCAGGCCCAGGTTTCCGTCCTTGCGCAGATAAAGCACGTTGGTGCGCTCGGTTTCGATATTCACGAACACGAAGAAGCTGTGGCCCAGCAGCTCCATCTGCAGGATGGCGTCCTCCACGGCCATGGGGCGCACCGGGAAGGTCTTGGTGCGCACGATCTCGCGCTCGCCGGTGCCATAGGCGGAAATATCCTCGATATACTCCGGGGTCTCCTCGGTGTAGGCGTTCTCCCGCAGCCGCTTTTCCAGCTTGGTGCGGTGGCGCAGGATCTGGCGTTCCAGCTTCGCCAGGGCGCTGTCGATGCTCATAAACAGATTGTCCTTGCTGCTGGATTCGGCCCGCAGCGTTACGCCGTTGATGGGAACGGTGATCTCGCAGATGCGCTCGTCCCGCTCCCGGCGCAGGCGCACGAACATTTCCGTGTCGGGCTTCAAATACCGCTCCATGGTAGCGGTCTTTTTCGTGATCCGGTTGGTGATGCCGGGGCTCACGACCATATTTTTCGCGGTGATGGTGGTTTTCATGGGAACAGCTCCTCTCTTGTTATGCTGCCGGCCCCCGCCGGTTTTCTTTTTCCTTTTTCTCCTGTTCTATGAAAGCTATTCGACGCCGGAAAGCAATTTCCTGCCGGTCCGGGCAATTTTTGTTAAGGATCGGCGATGAGCTTCTTTTCCCCCAGCCCGAAGCGGGCCTGGAGGGGCGAAGCGTAGGTTTTCACCGCGTCCACGGGCACCCAGCCGTATTCGCTGTCGTCGCTCTGCCGAAAGGCGATCTCCTCCCGGGGGATGGCAATGTAATAATATCCATCCTGCCGCAGCAGCACGTGAAACAGCGTCCCTTCGGCCAGGACGCCCCGGCTTTCCCCGCCCGGGGCGGCGCGGAGCGCTTCCTGCCGCACCGCCTTGCCCACGGCCTGGACGGCGGCCCATTCGTCCTGCTGGTCCGATCCGCTCCAGTGATCTGGGTTCACATAGGGAAAGCTGGCCCAGCCTTCGATCTCCCCCACCCGCACGCGATACCAAGGATCCTTCGACCCCATTCTGCTGTCCAGCACATCCGCCGCGGCGTCCACGAACTGGCCCAGGATTTCGGAGGACCCGGTGGGTTCCCGGCGGAAATTCCCGCCGCTCAACGCCCGGGAATAAGTCCCCTCCGGCGGTAAGGGGTGGGCGGCCTCGAAATCCTTCAGGTCTTCGATGCTCCGGGGCACGTCCTCCAGATGCCAGAATTCCACGCTGGCCGGCCACAGAAAACGAGCCGTATAAACCCCGGTTTCCTCTCGCTCGCTCCACACCCGGGCCACCGCCGCGCCGTCTCCCTGGAAGCGGATCACCGTTCCCGTGCCCGGGCTTTTCTCATGCACATAAGCGGCCAGCTTTCCGCCCCGCTTGGAAAGATAATACACGTCCCTGCCCCGGCATACGGCGGGCAGCACGTCGGCAATTTCCCCCGTCCGCATATCCCAAAGCGGCAGCCCCCGCAGATCCACGCTTTCTCCCGCCGGAAGGAAAATCTCCGACGCAGGCGTAAGCTGCCAGGGCGTCCAGCGCTCCTGCTGCAGGAACCGGCTGGCGTACAAAAGCAGCGTTCCCTCCCCGCGTCCGAGGGCCAGCACCGCCCATTCGCTTTCGGTGGGGCTGAGCTCCAGGTATTTCGACGTGGTATTGCACAGCACCCCGGACAGGACCTCATCTTCGCCAAAGCCTGCCTGATCCAGCGCGTCCCGGAGCTCCTCCGGCATTTCATCGCCGATCTCCGCAACGCGATCCCGGCAATCCAGGCCCCGTTCGCTGCGATACGCATATTCCTCCGCCCAGGCGGGACAGGCCAGCAGCAGCGCCAGCACAGCCGTCAGCAAAACGATCCTTCTCATGGTGTCCGGCCTCCTTGTGTACATTTGTCCACCAAAAGGATACCACCGTCCCCGCCGCCTGTCAAGCCGGAGAAATGTAACAATTCGCGCTCCGCCGGGGCGATTTTTCCGCTCCGGGCGTCTTTTTGTCAGCGGGCAGAATTTGCCCCGGATAAACACTGGACAAACTCTCATTTATTGGTTATAATAAAGGGCGGTAAACCTGGTTTACCGATCGCTTGATTATGTAAGGAGGAGTTTCCCATGGTGAAAGTTGCTATCAATGGTTTCGGTCGCATTGGCCGTCTGGCCTTCCGGCAGATGTTCGGCGCCCCCGGCTATGACGTGGTAGCCATCAACGACCTGACCAGCCCCGCGATGCTGGCGCACCTGCTCAAGTATGACACCGCCCAGAAGGGTTACTGCGGCGTGATCGGCGAAAACAAGCACACCGTGGCTTCCAAGGAGCCCGTGTTTGAAGAAGACGGCAAGACCGTGAAGGTCCCCGGCTCCATCACCGTGGACGGCAAGGAAATCACCATCTATGCCGAGCCCAAGGCCCAGAACCTGCCCTGGAAGGCCCTGGATGTGGACGTGG
>JAFZQK010000027.1 GCA_017620455.1 Clostridia bacterium | reverse complement strand
GAAGTGGACCTCACCGCCAACGAGAACCCCTACGGCTTCCCCGTGGACGGCTGGGTGCCCTACCTGAGCATTGATTTCGTCATCAAGGATCTGGACGGCAAGGAAGTGTACTCCGGCTCCATGATGCCCATGGCCGCTTCCGACGGCCCCCACTACGGCAACAACATTCCCCTCCCCGAGGGCGAATACACCATCACCCTCTACATCAAGAGCCCCGCTGAAAACGGCTATCTGCTCCACGTGGACGCCGAAACCGGCGTGGAAGCCAAGGACGGCTTCTGGACCGAACCCCTGACCGCCACCTGGACCGGCTGGAAGTTCGTCAAGGAATGGTAAGAACGGAAAAACGGGGATTTATGGGGAAACCGCTCTAAAAAGCCAAAGAACGGTTTCCCCGGGCCCCTTCCGAGAAAGCGCAATGGGTATGACCTTCAGCGATTGCTGGCATGTCTTCCGCGGGGGAGGACATGTCAGCATTGCGCGCGTTTATCCACTTTGATCATACGGGGGTTTTACCGTGTTCAAGTATCTCTGGATGGTGACGCAGGATCTGTTCCTGACCGTCGCCCTGACCACCCTCATGCACGTTTTTCTTTGCCGGCTGACCGGCCGGAAAGGGCGGCTGATCCACGGGATCGCGCTGGGCGCGGGCGTTCTTGCTTCCATCGCCCTGGCCGCCGTGAAATTCAACACCAAGCTGATCATTTCCAGCCACTGGAATCATTATATTTACGCCGTGATCCTGGCGCTTACATTCCTGATCCTTGTGCTGACGGTTCTATTTGGCCGGAAGGAAACAACCGGATTCAGGGCGGGAAGCGCGGTCCTGTGCGCCGCGGGCTCTCTCCTGTCTGCCGCGCTGATTTTCTATTCCCTGCCGGGCGTGCTGCTGTATCCCTTCAGCTTCAACACCATGGGCCAGGGATATTTGTCTTCGTATTACATGGTGCGCATGGCCGGATGGCTGGGCGCGCTGGTGCTGCTGCTCGTCTTTTCGCGCCTGCTTTCCCGCTGCGCGCTGTATATAAAGCCCTACGGCCTGATCCCCGCGGCGCTGAACGCCGGCCTCCTTTCCTTTGCCGTGTATTGTTTCGGCCGCTTCTTCGTGCCCTGGGTGAACCGGGCGAAATGGCTGAAATGGCCCGTAAAATACACCGACGCGGCGTACGGCTGGATCGGTGATTGGATGATGTTCACCGCCAACCACGCCATGCTGTTTACCTGGATCACGGCGGGCATTTCCGCCCTGCTGGCCGTTTTTCTGTTCCACCGGGGCACGGCGATCAAAGAACCATACGACAATCCGGCCCAGCTGCGCAAGCTGAAAGCCCGGAACCGGCACTGGCGGCGGGTGGCGGCGGGCGTGATGATCTGCGTCATCCTGTGCGCCGTGATCATGACCGCAGTGAAAGCCAGCGATACGAAGCAGGTGGAGCTGTCCGCGCCGGAGGCCTATACCGTGGATCAGGAAGCGGGCGTCATTCTGGTGCCCATGGAGAACGTCAGCGACGGGCATCTGCACCGCTTCGAGTATAAAACCGAAAAGAACATCTCCGTCCGCTGGATCGTGGTGAAGAAGCCGAATTCCGCCGCTTTCGGCGTGGGGCTGGACGCCTGCGAGGTCTGCGGAAACGCTGGATACTTCGAGCGCAACGGGCAGATCATCTGCAAGCGCTGCGACGTGGTGATGAACATCAACACCATCGGCTTCAAAGGCGGCTGCAATCCCATCCCCATGCCGTATGAAGTGAAGGACGGAAACCTGGTATTCAGGCTGAGCGATATCATCGCGGGCGAAAAAGAATTTCGATAAACAGGGAGAATCAACCCGGATTCGCCAAAGAATCAATTTCCCCAAATGGCTTTCTTGGAAGGGGCCTGGGGAACCCATTCTTTGGCCTCCAATGAACGGTTTCCCCCGGAAAGGACATAAACCATGCTACTCCGTATGATCCGCGGCGTGCTCTTCCATCAGAAGGGCAAAATGCTCCTGATCGCGCTGACCATCGCCCTGGGCGCGTCCCTGGCCACGGGGATGCTGAACGTGGTGCTGGGCGTGGAAGAAAAGGTGAACAAGGAGCTGAAAAACTACGGGGCCAACATCACCGTCAAGCCCAAGGATTCCTCCCTGCTTTCCGACATCTACGACGTGGGCGAAGGCGATTCCCTGAACGCCGCTTACCTGCGGGAAGACGAGCTGGGGAGGCTCAAAACCATCTTCTGGGCTTTCAACATCGTGGACTTTACGCCCTTCCTGGACGCGCAGGCAACGCTGCCGGACGGAAGCCAGGTCAAGCTGACCGGCACCTGGTTCAACCATCATCTTGATCTGCCCACCGGCGAAAGCCTGGACGCGGGCGTGGTGGGCATGCGGTCCTGGTGGGATGTGACGGAAGGCCGCTGGCTGGATGAAAAGGACGAGAACGCCGCTTCCGAAATCATGGCGGGGGCGCTTCTGGCGCAGAAAATGGGCTGGCACGCGGGCGATACCGTGCACATCGCCGCTTCCCAGGGCGAAAAAGACGTGACCATCGCCGGCATCTACGACGCGGGCGGCGGCGAGGACGAGCAGATTTTCGCCATCCTGGATTCCGTGCAGGCCCTGACCGGCCGGGAAAACATGGTGGCCTCCATCGAAGTCTCCGCCCTCACCACCCCGGATAACGACCTGGCCCGCCGGGCGGCCCGCAACCCCGCCGCGCTGTCCAGCCGCGACTATGAAACCTGGTACTGCACGGCTTACGTCAGCGCCATCTGCTATCAGATCCAGGAGGTCATCACCGGCTCCGTGGCCAGCGCCGTGCGCAAGGTGGCCGAAAGCGAGGGCACGATCCTGGATAAAACCAAGCTGCTCATGATCCTGATCACCGCCCTGAGCCTGATCGGCTCGGCCCTGGGCATCTCCAATCTGGTCACCGCCTCCGTCATGGAGCGCAGCCAGGAAATCGGCCTGCTCAAGGCCATCGGCGCGCGGGACCATTCCATCACCGGCGTGGTGATGACGGAGATCCTGATCACCGCCCTGGTAGGCTTCGGGGCCGGATATTTCCTGGGCTTCGGCTTCGCGCAGCTCATCGGGCACAGCGTATTCGGGTCGTCCATCGATATGAATCCCCGGGTCGCGCCCATTGTGGCGGGGCTGATTTTCCTGGTCACCGTGGCAGGCAGCCTGCCAGCCATCCGGCAGATCCTGCGGCTGCGGCCCGCGGAAGTGCTGCACGGAGGACGGTGAAGAGACGGAGCATTTCCCCGGACCCCTTCCGAGAAAGCCATATAAAGCCATGTAGAGGGAGAAAGGTTTTATGACGAAAAGGCGAATGTTCCTGCGCATGATCACCGCGTCGCTGCTGCGGCGGCGCTCCCGGATGCTGATCGCGCTTCTGTCCATCGGCATCGGGGCCACCATCCTGGCGGGCCTTGTGACCATCTATGTGGACGTGCCCCGGCAGATGGGCGCGCAGTTCCGTTCCTACGGCGCCAATATGCTGCTGCTGCCCAAGGACGGGGAAACCCTGAACGGCGATCGCCTGGCGGAAGCCCTTAAGGCCATCCCCGAGGACGCGCTGGTAGGCGCCGCCCCGTACCGGTATGTGCGGCTGGATATGACCACCCGGCAGCAGTCCTTCACCGCCGCGGGCACGGATTTTGATGAGATCACCAGGACCAGCCCCTACTTCAGCGTGGAGGGCGAATACCCCGGTGAGAGCGGCCAGGTGCTGGTGGGCAAGGAGATCGCGGACACCGTGGGCGTAAAGCCCGGCTCCACCATGAAGCTGACTTACCAGCCGGCCGGCAGCGCTTCCGAGAAAACCCCGGAAGAAAGCCGCGTGCCCGGCGCTGCCCTGTCCGGCAAAGCGAAGGGCTTCGGCGGCGGGATCGTGTACGTCAGCGCCGAATTGGATGAAGAAAAGAGAATCGCGTCCCTTTCCGTGGACGCCTCCACCCAGACCCAGGAATACGGCGGGCGCATCCCGGAGGACGAAGGGTTCCTGCAGCAGTTCATCGGAAAGGCCCTGCCCCTGACGCTGAACGAAGACGTGGACGCGCTGACCGGCGCCACGGTCACGTCGGGCGCGGTGGTGGAAGCGCTGAACAAAGCCACGGAAGCGGCGGTTTCCGCCCGCCCGAAAACGCAGTCCTTCACCGTCGCCGGCATCCTGACCACCGGCGGCGAGGAGGAGGGCTATGTGTTCCTCTCCCTGCAGGACATGGAGGCCATGACGGGCGAAGACAAATTGGACGTGGCGGAGCTTTCCGTTTCCGCGGGCGTGGATCAGCTGGAAGCCTATGCCGACGCCATCACCGAAAACAGCGGCAACGTCCGGGCCCGGCTGGTCAAGCGCGTGGCGCGCTCCGAAGCGTCGGTGCTGGAAAAGCTGACGGCGCTGGTGTTCCTGGTCACGCTGGTGGTGCTGCTGCTCACCATGATCTGCGTCAGCACCACCATGATGGCGGTGGTTTCCGAGCGCAGACGGGAGATCGGCCTGCGCAAAGCCCTGGGCGCGTCGGACGGCTCCATCCGGGCGGAGTTTTTGGGCGAAGGGCTGTTCCTGGGGCTGCTGGGCGGCGTGATGGGGGCCGTCCTGGGCTTCGCGTTCGCCCAGGTGGTGAGCGTCAACGTATTCGGCTCGTCCATCACCTTCCAGCCCCTGCTGCTGCCCGCCGCCATCCTCGTATCCATGGCCATCGCGGCGGTCTCCTGCCTGCTGCCCATCAAGCGCGCCGTGGCCATTGATCCCGCCATCGTTCTGAAAGGAGAATAACATCATGAGCTTATTGGAATTGAAAAACGTATCGAAGATCTACGGCGAGCTGAAGGCGCTGGACAGCGTGAGCATCCATGTGGATCAGGGCGAATGGGTGGCCATCATGGGGCCCTCCGGCAGCGGCAAAAGCACCATGATGAACATTATCGGCTGCATGGATAAGCCCACCGCGGGCGAAGTGCTGCTGGACGGCGTCGACATATCCAAGGAGAGCAGCAAGAAGCTGACCGATATCCGCCGGGACAAGATCGGATTGATCTTCCAGCAGTTCCACATGGTCAATTACCTGACCGCCGTGGAAAACGTGATGGTGTCCCAATACTATCATTCCATGCCCGATGAAGAGGAAGCCCTGGAGGCTCTGGACCGCGTGGGCCTGCGCGAGCGCGCCCGGCACCTGCCCAGCCAGCTTTCCGGCGGCGAACAGCAGCGCGTCTGCGTCGCCCGGGCGCTGATCAATCACCCCGAGCTGATCCTGGCGGACGAACCCACCGGCAATCTGGACGAGGCCAACGAAAACATCGTGCTGGATCTGTTCGCCCAGCTCCATCGGGAGGGCACCACCCTCATCGTCGTCACCCACGACCCCGAAGTGGCCGACGCCGCCCAGCGCACCATCGTACTGGAGCACGGCAAGGTGGCGCGGGAAGTGATCAACGAAAACTTCGGGAAGTGACGTCAGGGGGAACCGTTCTTTGGAGGCCAAAGAACGGTTCCCCCTGCACCCCTTCCAAGAAAGCCGTCTGAGGAGGAAATTTTTATGAAAAAACAGCTGATTCCCGCAATCATCCTATTGATTCTTTCAGTTGTCATTATCCTTGGCAGCCAAACCTTCCTGTCCCCCTGCGTCCACGAGGACGGCTCCTTCGGCCCGTGCCACTGGGCGGGGCAAATGCTGCTGGGGCTGGGCTGCGCTCTGGGCGTCATGGCGGCATTCGTTCTGTGCCTGAAGCGCGCCCGCCTGGGCGTTTATCTCGGCAGCCTGCCCGTGTGCGCCCTGGGCATCCTGACCCCGGGCACGCTGATCGATCTTTGCCGGATGAGCACCATGCGGTGCCGGATGGTGATGCAGCCCGCCATGATGATCCTGTTTTCCGCGGCACTGCTGTGCGCCCTGTTCGGCGTGATCCTCAGCGCGAAAGAAGGAAAGCGGCCATGAATCACTTTTCCCTGTCGGTCAAAAACCTGCTTCGCAAGCCCGGGCGCACGTGGACGCTGGCCCTGCTCACCGCTTTCCTGGCCCTGGCGGTATTCGGCGGGTCGGTGGTGGTGCTGTCCCTGCGCAGGGGCCTTGACAGCCTGGAAGCCCGCCTGGGGGCGGACATCATCCTGGTGCCCTCCGAAGCCCAGAGCAAGGTGAGCTTTCAGAACATGTTCCTGCAAGGCACCACCGGCGCGTTTTACATGGACGCCTCCGTTCTGGACAAAGCGCTGGAGACGGAAGGCGTGGAAAAGGCCGCGCCGCAAACCTTCCTGGCTTCCCTGAAGGCCGACTGCTGCTCCATCAAGATCCAGGTGATCGGCATCGACCCGGAAAAGGACTTCACCGTGCAGCCCTGGATCGCCCGGAGCCTGAAGCGGGAGCTTAGCGATATGGACGTGGCGGTGGGCTGCAAGGTGGAGGCAGGCATAGGCGAGATCATCCGCATCTATGAGCAGCGGTGCAAGGTGGTAGCCCGCCTGGAGGCCACCGGCACCGGGCTGGATACGGCGGTATACTGCAATATGAACACCATGAACGCGTTGCTTTCCGCCGCGGAGGAAAAGGGCGTCAGCCACAGGATCGAAAGCGGGGATTCCGTGATTTCCGCCGTGTATGTGAAGGTCCGGGACGGGTATGACATCGACGCCGTCAGCAGCCGGCTGAACGGGCGGATCCGCAAGGTCACCGCCGTGCGCACCCGCAGCATGATCACCGGCGTATCCGACAGCCTGGCGGGCGTCAGCCGCACGGTGACGGTGCTGATCGCGGCGGTCTGGGCGCTGGCGTTCATCATCCTGCTGCTGGCCTTCGTGCTGATCACCCGGGAGCGGGCCAGGGAATTTGCCGTGCTGCGGCTGGTGGGCGCGTCCCGGAGGATGCTTGCGCGGATGGTGCTGCTGGAATCGTCCCTGTGCGGGCTGCTGGGGGGACTGATCGGCGTGAGCCTCGCGGCGGCGCTGCTTTTCCCCTTCGCCCAGCTCATCGAAAGCGCCCTGAAGCTGCCCTATCTGACGCCGGACGCGGGCAAAGCGCTGCTGCTGGCGGCGGGGACGGTCCTGCTGTCCGTGGCCGTGGCCGCGCTTTCCAGCGTCCTGGCGGCGTATCGCCTGAGCCGCGTCGATCCCGGCACGGTTCTGCGGGAGGGAAACTGATATGACCGTGAAAGCTGAAAAAATCGCCAAGCGCTATTTCCGCAATACGGGCGCCGCCAATTATTTTTACGCCGTGAAGCCTGTCACCCTTGAAATCGCGGCCGGGGAGGTCGCCGTGCTCACGGGCCGCAGCGGCAGCGGCAAAACCACGCTGCTGCATATGCTTTCCGGATTGCTGACGCCCACGGAAGGCAAAGTGTATTTCGACGGCGCCGATCTGTACAGCCTGGACGACCGGGCCCTTTCCCGCCTGCGCAGCGAAAGGATCGGCGCGGTGCCCCAGGGCCGCAGCACCGTGGACACCCTGACCGTGCTGGAAAACATCCTGCTGCCGGCGAAGCTGTATGGAAGGCCCCTTCCGGCGGAAAACGCGCTGCAATGGATGGAACGGCTGGGCATCGCGCCCCTTCGGGACGCCCGCCCCGCGGAGCTTTCCGGCGGCGAGCTCCGCCGCATGGCCATCGTCCGCGCGCTGGCCCAATCTCCCGACATCCTCTTTGCCGACGAGCCCACCGGCGACCTGGACGATGAGAACACCCGCCTGGTTTTATCCGCGTTCCAGGCATACGCCCGCGAGCAGGGAAAGGCCGTCTTTATCGTCACCCACGAAAACGACGCTTTTCACTATGCCGACAGGCTGTACAGGATGGACGAAGGGCAGATCGCCCCGATTCCCCCGGCCGAATAAGCCTGCTCCGGAAAGAATTTTCCATCGCAAAAAGGCCGCGTCTCTTGCTGGGACGCGGCCTCTCTGTTCGCGGTCAAGGCATGCCTTGAAACAGAATACGGTCTGTTATCGTCAGAACTTCAGCATATAGGTGCTTACATACCCGATTTTGCCTTCGATTTCCACCTTGCACCACAGCTCGCCCTTTTCCAGCACCTTTACCTGGGTGCCCACG
>JAFZQK010000026.1 GCA_017620455.1 Clostridia bacterium | reverse complement strand
GCCATCGACCTGGTGGACGAGGCCTGCGCCATGATCCGCACGGAAATGGATTCCATGCCCGCGGAAATGGACGAGGCCCGGCGGCACATCATGCAGATGGAAATCGAGGAAGCGGCGCTTAAGAAGGAAACGGACCCTCTGTCCCAGGAGCGGCTGAACATCCTGCGCAGGGAGCTGGCGGAAAAGCGGGATCAGTTCAACGAAATGCAGAGCCGCTGGGAGAACGAAAAAAACGAGATCGGCAAGGTGCAGCAGCTGCGGGAGGAGATCGAGCAGGTCAACGCCCAGATCGAGCAGGCGCAGCGCCGGTACGATCTGACCAAGGCGGCGGAATTGCAGTACGGCAGGCTGCCGAAGCTGAAGGAAGAATTGGCCGCCGCGGAGAAGGAAAATCCCTCCGGGGAAGGGACGCTGCTGAGGGACAGGGTGACGGAAGAGGAGATCGCCCGGATCGTGGCGCGCTGGACGGGGATCCCCGTGAGCAAGCTGATGGAGGGCGAAAGGGAAAAGCTGCTGCGGCTGCCGGACGTGCTGCATCAGCGGGTCATCGGGCAGGACGAAGCCGTGTCCCTGGTCAGCGAAGCCATCCTGCGCTCCCGCGCAGGCGTGGCGGACGAGAACCGGCCCATCGGCAGCTTCCTGTTCCTGGGGCCCACGGGCGTGGGTAAGACGGAGCTGGCGAAAACCCTGGCCGAAGCCCTGTTCGACGATGAAAAGAACCTGATCCGCATCGACATGACCGAGTACATGGAGAAGTTCTCCGTCTCCCGGCTGATCGGCGCGCCTCCGGGATACGTGGGCTATGAGGAAGGCGGCCAGCTGACCGAGGCCGTGCGGCGGCATCCCTATTCCGTGGTGCTGTTCGATGAAATGGAAAAGGCGCACCCGGACGTGTTCAATATCCTGCTGCAGATCCTGGACGACGGCCGCGTTACCGACAGCCAGGGCCGCACCGTGGATTTCCGCAACACCATCCTGATCATGACCAGCAACCTGGGCTCTTCCCAGATCCTGGAGGGCATCGACGGGGAAGGGAATCTGAACGATGCGGCGAAGGAAGCCGTCCGCGCTTTGCTGCGCAGCCACTTCCGCCCCGAATTCCTCAACCGGATCGACGATACCGTGATGTTCACGCCGCTGACGAAGGGGCAGGTGCGCTCCATCGTGGACCTGCTGCTGAACCGGCTGCGGAGCCGGCTCAAGGAAAAGCAGCTGAACCTGCGCCTGACGGACGCGGCCATGGACCGGCTGATGGAGCTGGGATACGATCCCGTTTACGGCGCGCGGCCCATGAAGCGGGTGCTGCAATCCAAGGTGGAAACGCTGGTGGCCCGGAAGCTGGTTTCCGGCGATATCCTGCCGGGGCAGACCATCCTGGTGGACGCGGGGGCCGCGGGCGAATTCACCGCCTCCGCCGAATAAACGAAATAAGAAACAGGCGTGGCCATACACCGAAAAAACAACGCAAAAAACTGAACGAAAAAATCCGGGGAATACCGTTTTCCCCGGATTGTTTTATACTCCCCGTGCGATTTTACCGCTGTACGCGGCCGGAGGCGTTGCCCCCCGCCAGGGCCAGCACTTCCTTTTCGGAGGCCAGGTTAAAATCGAATTCGGTGGTCTGCTTGAGGCAGGAGGCCGCCACCGCGAATTCGATCACGGCCTGGAGATCGCCGGGCCACTTGTTGATGGCGTGGATCAATCCGCCGCCGAAGCTGTCGCCGCCGCCTACCCGGTCCACCATGTGGATGAGGTAATTCTTGGCGAAATAGGCCTGCTTGCCGTCGTAGAGCATGCCGCTCCAGTTATTGTCGGAGGCGGAGATGCTGCCCCGGAGGGTAATGGCCACGTACTGGAAGCCGAAGCGGTCCATCAGCTGCTGCGCCACGGAAACGTAGCCGTCCCGGTCCAGCTTGCCGGAATTGATATCGGTATTCGCCGCGGCGATGCCGAACACGTCCTTGGCGTCCTCTTCATTGGCGATGCACACGTCCACGTAGGGCATTAGCTTTTTCATCGTTTCGCCGGCCTGTTCCCGGGTCCACAGCTTGCCGCGGTAATTGAGGTCGCAGCTGACGGTGAGGCCCTTTGCCTTGGCGGCTTTCACCGCGTCCAGGCAGATTTCCGGCAGCTCGCCGCCCAGGGCGGGGGTAATGCCGGTGAAGTGGAACCAGGTGGCGCCGTCGAAGATCTTCTCCCAGTCGTAATCGCCGCGTCTGGACAGAGCGACGGAGGAGCCGGCCCGGTCGTAGATCACCTTGCTGCCCCGCTGGGACGCGCCTTTTTCGCAGTAGTAAATGCCCAGGCGCGGGCCCTGGCGCAGGATCATGGAGGTATCCACGCCGTACTGCCGCAGGGCGTTTACGGCGTTCTGGCCGATCTCATGGGCGGGAACGGCGGTGACAAAGGCCGCCTGATCGCCGTAATTGGCCAGGGACACCGTGACGTTGGCCTCGCCGCCGCCGTAGCTGGCCTCGAACTTATTGGCCTGGGGGAAGCGCAGATACCCTTCCGGATTGAGCCGGAGCATGATTTCACCGAAGCATACCGCTTTCATTTCATCCACCGCCTTTTCATACAGTGTTTATCAGATACAGATTACGACGCGCTGGCAGGATTCCCTTTAGATTTTAGCGACTTGTTTATGGACGAAACGGATAAGATCCGCTGGTTTTTTCCCGCAGCACGTCGTAGATCATGATGCCGGCGGCCACCGCCGCGTTCAGGGATTCCGCGCCGCCGGGGATGGGCAGCCGGAGACGCAGCGTGGCTTTCTCCATGACGGCGGGGGAAATGCCCTGGCCTTCGCTGCCGATCACGATGCAGACCTTGTCTTTGGTTTTGCGCCGGGAAAAGAAATCCTCTCCCCGCAGGTCTCCGGCCAGGATGTCAAAGCCGCTGTTTTTCAGCGTTTCCAGCGTATCCGGCAGGGAAGGGCACTGCACGCAGGGCACCCGGAACACGCCGCCCATGGAGGCGCGCAGGGCCTTTGGGCCGTACGGGTCCGCGGTTTTTTCATCCGTCAGCAGGCAGGAAAAGCCCGCGGCGTCCAGGGTGCGAATCACAGTGCCCACGTTGCCCGGGTCCTGCACGCCGTCCAGCGCGGCGATGAGACGGCCACAGGGGGCGGCGGGGACGGGGTACGCGCACACGGCGATGACGCCCTGGGGCGATTTGGCGTCGGAGAGCGCTTCCATCACGTGGCCCGCAAGGACATACACCGAAGCGCCCCGGGGATTTTCCGCCAGGGCGCCGTATTTGTCCAGGGCGCGCTGATCGATCAGAAGCGCCCGGGCTTTCTGCTGTTTCAGGGCTTCGCCCGCCATGTGCTCCCCTTCGGCCAGAAACAGCCCGGCTTCCACCCGCGCGCTGCGGGATCGGTTCAGGGAGCGCCAGATTTTCACCTGGGGATTCTGCAGGCTGGTGATGACTTCGTACATATCAGGATTTCAGGGCTTTCAATGTCCGGGGCATGGCGGCGAGCAGGGGCTTGACCGCTTCCATCTGCTTGCCGGTGCCCACCAGATACGGCGCCGCGTACAGGCAGACCGCCCGGTCGATGGCTTCGGCCACGCCGCCCTTCAATGTGTTCTGGGTGCAGGCGATGAAGCGGCACATCTGCTCCACCGCATCCAGCGGCAGGGGACGGGATTTGGGCATGGCCCGGCGCAGGGAAAGGATCACATTTTTCGTATCGTCGGACAGGGGGGTTTCTGCGATCATTTCCTTGCACACCGCCGCTTTCCGAACAGGCGCGTAAGCCGGCAGGGCCGCGGGCAGCGCGTTCAGATCCGCCGCAACGGGAATGCAGGGGAAGGAGGGAGTGAAATAATTCTCCCGCCGGTCCTCCGCGCCTTCGTGGAGGCAGCAGGTCAGAAGCGGGGAGGCGTGATTCTGATAGCCCATCAGGAACACCGGCGCGTCGCCGCCGGGCAGGATCACGGCTTCGGCCATGGGCCCCCGGTCCTCCGCCGGGACGCCCAGGGCGGCGGCAAAGGTGCGAATGGCGCGGACGGCGTCGGGCTCCGCGTCGGAATAGAAGGTGATCTCGCCCTCGCACAGGGCGTAGGCGGTGAGCAGCGCTTCCGCGTCGCCCTCATCCAGCGCGAACCCGGCGGCGCTGAAAGAGTCGCTGACGCGCCTGATCAATTCCGCTCTCTCCGCGTCCCGGCCCAGGGCGGGCAGGATCAGGCGGCGGGAAGCGGACAGGTCGCCCTGCAGCTTCTGAAGGGTTTCCTCCGCCTCGGCCCGGAGCGGCTCCAGCTCCTTTTTCAGGCCGTCCAAGCCTTCTTGTGCGGCGGATTGTGCGGCTTTGAGATCGTCCAGCATCCTTTGCTCCGCGCTCATCAGCTTGCCCACGGCGTCGTCCCGGGCTTCCTTTAGGTTCTTTTTCGCGTCGTCCAGCTGCATCAGCGTCATGAGGCGTTCGGCCTCCATTTCCTGCAGCTGGCTCTGCATGGCGGCCAGCGTAAGATCGTTGGTTTCGTGGGTCAGCGCAGTGGAAAGCGACTGGCGCAGGCCCGGCTGACTGAGCAGCACGTCGATGGCCTGGCGCTGAGTTTCCGGCGTCTGCCACAGGCTCTGCAGTACGCGCTTGAGGGTATCGGCGGGGTTATCCACGTTTTTGAGCTCCGCGGTTTGGGGCAGCGTGGCGCCGGGGGCTTCGTACCGCCCGGCATAGCGCTCCCGCTCCACGATCTCCATCAGCGGATTGTGGGCCCGGCGCTGGGCGGCGGGACGCTGAGGCGCCTGGTACAGCCGGGTGCCAGCCAGGGGCCGGTCCTGCTGGGGCTCCGCAGCCGGAGGCGGCGTCAGGGACGGCGCGGGATCGTCGTGCAGCTTATTGGCGTTTTCGCTGACCGCCACGTCCATGGCCTGGATCTGTTCGTAAGCGCTGACGGGCGCGGCCGGGGCGGGAGGCTCCTGCGCAGGCTGGGCGGAAGCGCTCTCCTCGGGGACGGGAGCTTCGGCGCGGGGCTCCTCCGCGGCGTGGGGCCAGTAGAAAAGCAGGTCCTGCCCGTCCAGCTGCAGAGAGAAGATCTCCGCGCTGTCCGGCGGCAGCTGCCGGGTTTCTCCGGCGGTCTGGCCGTCCTGACGGCGGAAGGGGCCCTGAATATTGGCGCCGCTGCGGATGAATACCAGAGGCGTTTTCGCCCCCGCGCATTCGTTTTCGGTGACTACCTGATAGATCAGATCGTCCGGCAGGGCGCGGACCGCGTCGGAATAGACGATGAATTGGTTGATTTCGCCCCGCGTGGGGGAGTAGTTCTTGTTGGTGCGGATCTTGTTGGCGTCGGGCTGGAAGAAGCGCAGATCCACCACGCACAGCCCGCACAGGGAACGCATACGGTCCTTAAAGGTGTGCTGTTCGTTGCGGTCCGGCACGATGCGCAGGCAGCCCTCATCCGGAAAATCCTTTTCCATGGGCCCAACAGGACCGTCCTGCGTCATCAGCGGGCGGACGCGGAAGTAAGCGCGCTGGATGTTGTCTTCCTCCAAATAAACCAGCACTGCTTTTCCCTGAAAGTTCATCGTTTTACCCCTCCATAAAATAAATAATAGGATATGCCCATATGTAATTATTATATCAATCCCATGCCAATTCGTCAAGGCGCGGACGGGAGAAAACAGGGAGCATAGAAAAAACGGAAAACACGCAAAAAACGGCACGGATCAAAGTGATCCGTGCCGGTAAAGGTCGAATAGCGGGAATCACATGCGCACAAAGGCGTCGTAGATGGCCCGGACGGCGACCTCGAAATCGTCCTCGTCCACGCCCACGATGATGTTGAGCTCGCTGGAGCCCTGGTCGATGGTGCGGATGGAGATGCCCTGGGAGGAAATGGCGGTGAACAGCCGGGCGGCGGTGCCGAAGGCGCGGACCATGCCGCGGCCCACGGTGGCGATCAGAGCCAGGTGATCGGAGACGGTGATGGTGTCCGGCTGGACCAGTTCCCGGATGCGGGCGAGCACCTCGTCCTTGTGGGGGGCCAATTCTTTTTCGTGCACCACCACGCACATGGTGTCGATGCCGGTGGGCAGGTGCTCAAAGCTGATGCCGTATTCCTCGAAGGCCTGCAGCACACGGCGGCCGAAGCCCAATTCCGCGTTCATCATATCCTTTTCCACGGATACGATGGAAAAGCCCTTGTGCCCGGCGATGCCGGTGATGATGTGGGCGTTGTCCTGGCCGGCGTTGGCGCGGATCATGGTGCCGGGGTGCTTGGGATCGTTGGTATTGCGGATATTGGTGGGGATGCCCGCCTTGCGCACGGGGAACACGGCGTCCTCGTGCAGCACGCTGGCGCCCATGTAGGAAAGCTCCCGCAGCTCCCGGTAGGTAAGGGTGGAGATATACTGGGCGTCGGGGACGATGCGGGGGTCCGCCATGCGGAAGCCGGTCACGTCGGTCCAGTTCTCGTAGATATCGGCGTTCACCGCCCGGGCCACCAGCGCGCCGGAAACGTCGCTGCCGCCCCGGGAGAAGGTGCGGATATTGCCGTCGGGGTCCGCGCCGTAAAAGCCGGGCACCACGGCTCGGGCCAGGTTGCGCAGCTTTTCGCTCAGAAGCGCGTTGGTTTCCTCTTCCATGAGCCGCCCGTCCCGATCGAAGCGCACCGCGTCTTTGGCGTCCACGAAGGGCATATCCAGGTAAGCGGCCAGCAGCTTGCCGTTGAGGTATTCGCCCCGGCTGGCGGCGTAATCCCGGGAGGCGCCGGAAGCAATATCCTTTTCGATCCGGGCGAATTCCGCGTCAAGATCCACGCTGAGGTTAAGTTCGCTGCGGATCTCCTCGAACCGGGCGCGGATACGCTCCAGGATATGCTTGAAGGGCTTGCCCTCCGCCGCCGCCGCATGGCAGGCGTAGAGAAGATCGGTCACCTTATCGTCGCCGGATCCGCGCTTGCCGGGGGCGCTGGGCACCGCGTACTTGCGCTCGTGATCCATTTCCATGATTTGCTTTACTTTCCTGAACTGGCCGGCGTCGGCCAGGGAACTTCCGCCAAATTTCGTCACAATCATCGGTCGTCACTCCTCGTTGATCTCAAATCATTATTTTACCTGTTTTTTTTCTGTATGTCAAATACTGCCGTACAAAAATATCATATTCCCGCGGGCCGGCGCGGGTTCGGCTTGCAAGGGCGGGGAACGCCTGTTATAATGAAGCGGGCCCGGGGCACAATAATCCCGGGAGGAACGCGGGATGCAGGACAGGATGGAGCGCTTCATCGCCGCCGCGGAAAGGCTGCGGCTGGATGAATACGTGCGCTATGAGACGGACAGGCGCGCCCGGCTGCGGGATGCGTTCCTGCAGGGGGTGGCCCGGGGCCTGGGCACCATGGTGGGCTTCGCGCTGCTGGGCGCGGCGGCGGTGTATATCCTGCAGGACCTGGCCCAGAGGAACCTGCCCGGGATCAGCGATTTCGTGGCCCGGGTGGTAGAACTGGTGCAGCTTCGGCTGCAGTGAAACGGATGAGAAACGAATGAAGAAATGGAAGGCGTGGATCTGCCCGGGGCTGGCGGCGCTGGCGGCCGACTGGGCGGTCAAAACGTTTTTATCGGACACGGAAGCGGTGCTGATCCCCGGGGTGATCGCCCTGCAGCCCGCCCGGAACACCGGCATGGCGCTGGGGCTTATGCAGGGAAATGCGCTGCTCATCGCCGGGGTGTCCCTGGCGCTGGCGGCGCTGTGCGTTTTTTTGCTGCGGGGCACCCGGGTGACGGGCCTGGGGCGGTTCGGCCTTTCGCTGATCGCCGGGGGCGCGCTGGGCAATCTGTGGGACAGGCTGGCGCTGGGGTCTGTGCGGGATATGTTCGAACTATTGTTCGTGGACTTTTACGTTTTCAACGCGGCGGACGTGGCGGTGGTGGCGGGGGTGATCCTCTGCGCCGTCAGCCTGCTGTTCCGGCCGCGGGATTGGAGCAAAAAATGAAGCGGACGTACGAAGGACGCGGGGACAGGCTGGACGTGGAGCTGTCCCGGGACGGGGAAATCAGCCGCAGCCGGGCGGCAGCGCTGATCCGGGACGGCCGGGCAGCGGTGGACGGCAGGACGGAGGATAAGCCCTCGTTCAAAGCCCCGGCGGGGAGCGAAATCACCCTGGACGTGCCGGAGGCAAGGCCCGCCCGGGCCGAGGCCCAGGATATCCCCCTGGAGATTCTCTATCAGGACGCGCATCTGGCGGTGGTGGTGAAGCCCTGCGGCATGGTGGTGCATCCGGCGGCGGGCAACGGGGACGGCACGCTGGTGAACGCGCTGCTGTATCATCTGGACCGCCTCAGCGGCATCGGCGGGGAAATGCGCCCTGGCATCGTGCACCGGCTGGACAAGGACACCAGCGGGCTCATGCTGGCGGCGAAGGACGATAAGACCCACGAGGCCCTGTCCCGGCAGCTGGCGGACAGGCAAATGGAAAAGCATTACCGCGCCGTCGTATCCGGCAGGATGCGGGAAAGCGAAGGCGTGATCGAAAAGCCCATCGGACGCAGCAGGACGGACCGCAAAAAAATGGCGGTGGACGAAAACGGGCGCTGGGCCAGGACGGAATGGAAGGTACTGCGGGAGTACCCGGACAGGACGCTGCTGGACGTGCACATCATAACGGGCCGCACCCATCAGATCCGGGTGCATATGGCCTCCATCGGCCATCCGGTGCTGGGGGACCCGCTGTACGGCCACAGGAACATGCCCAAGGCGGACAGGCTCATGCTCCACGCCTATTCCCTGGAATTCACCCATCCCGCCACCGGCGAAAGGATGCGCTTTACGGCGGAATGTCCCTTCAGCGACGAATAATATACAAAGGAGAAAACGCGATGGCCCAGTATCCGCCCGTCATGCGGGATATGCCCGCCTTCCTTTACGGCGGGGATTACAATCCGGAGCAGTGGATCCGGGAGAAGGACACGGTCTGGAAAAAGGACATGGAGCTGGCCCGGCAGGCGGGGATCAACACCCTGTCCGTGGGGATTTTTTCCTGGAGCATGCTGGAGCCCGAAGAGGGCGTATACCGCTTTGAATGGCTGGACGAAGTGATGGACATGCTGGCGGAAAACGGCATCAAGGCGGTGCTGGCCACCCCCAGCGGCGCAAGGCCCCCCTGGATGGCGGAAAAATACCCGGAGGTGCTCCGGGTGGACGGATACCGCCGCCGGCAGCTCTTCGGGAACCGGCACAACCATTGCCTGTCCTCGCCGGTGTACCGGGAAAAGGTGCGTGCCATCAATACCCTGCTGGCGGAACGGTACAGGGATCATCCCGCCCTGGGGATGTGGCACGTATCCAACGAGCTGGGCGGGGAATGCCACTGCCCCCTGTGCCAGGAAAAATTCCGGGCATGGCTGAAAGACCGCTACGGGGAGATCGAAAACCTGAACGATCAATGGTGGAACACCTTCTGGAGCCACCGGTATTCCTCCTTCGGCCAGGTGGAAAGCCCGTCGCCCATCGGGGAAGGGTGCAGCCACGGGCTGAAGCTCGCCTGGCGGCGGTTCCAAAGCGATCAGTTCTGCGATTGGTACCGCTGGGAGACGGAGCCGCTCCGGCGCATCACGCCCCATATCCCCTGCACCACCAACCTGATGGAGATTTTCTGGGACATTGATTATTTCGATCTGGGGAAGCTGCTGGACCGGGTGAGCTGGGACAATTATCCCCGGTGGACCAACGACGACCGTGACGCCGAGGTGGCGGCGTACACCGCCTTCAATCACGATCTGATGCGGGGTGTGGGCGGAGGAAAGCCCTTCATGATGATGGAATCCTCGCCCTCCGCGGTGAACTGGCAGGAGGTGAACCGCCTGCGCAGCCCGGGGCTGCTGATGCTCCAGGGCATGCAGGCCGTGGCTCACGGGTCGGACACGGTGCAGTATTTCCAGTTCCGCAAGGGCCGGGGCAGCTGTGAAAAATTCCACGGCGCGGTGGTGAGCCACGACGAAAGAGAGGACAACCGGGTATACCTGGAGGTATGCCGGGTGGGGGAAAGGCTGAAAACACTGGGGGACATACCGGGCAGTGCGCCGGAAAACAGGGCCGCCGTCCTGTTCGACTGGGACAACCGCTGGATCCTGCGGGACGCCCAGTTCGGCCTGAACCCGGACAAGGGATATGAACAGACGGTGATCGCCCACCACGGGGCGATGCTCCGCTGTGGGATCGGCGTGGACGTGATCGATCAGGCCTCAGATCTCACCGGATACAGGCTGGTTTCGGGGCCCATGACCTATATGCTAAAGCCCGGCTTTGCGGAAAAGGTGCGCGCCTTCGTGGAAGCGGGCGGCGTGTACGTGTCCACGTACTGCTCCGGGTGGGTGAATGAAGAGGACCTGTGCTTCATGGGCGGCTTTCCCGGGCCGCTGAAGGCGGTATTGGGCGTCTGGGACGAGGAAACGGACGCTCTGGACGAAGGGCAGCGCAACCATTTCACCTGGCGGGGAAAGCGCTATGAAACGAAAGATTTCTGCGCGCTGATCCATCCGGAGGGCGCAAAGAAGCTGGCGGAATACGAGGAGCACTTTTATCGCGGGTATCCTGTTCTGACGGAAAACGCGCTGGGAAAAGGCAAGGCCTATTACATCGCCGCCCGGACGGGGATGGATTTCCTTCGGGATTTTTACGCAGCGTTGATTCAACAGGCGGGGATCGCGCCGCTGATCCCGGATTTGCCCCGGGGTTTTCTGTGCGCGGAGAGAACGGGGGACAAGGGACGGTTCCTGTTCGTGATGAACACCGTGCCCCGGGAAAACGCCGTTTCCCTGCCGGACTGCAGGGATGCGGAAACCGGGGAAGCCGTGAGGGGGGAAACGGCATTCGCGCCGTACGAAGTAAAAATTCTGAAAACGTGACGCACAAAAAACGCCGCTGGAATAATCCGGCGGCGCTTTTGTTTTTGGAGTTAGGTCAGGGAATTGACTGGACGGAGCTGATGATCCTGCGGACAAGGGTCAGCTTTTCCGGGGTGGAGACATGGGCGAAGCACAGCTCCATCCCGCCGGGAAAGCCCTCGCACCAGGTAATGCCGATCGCCGTTTGGGCATTGGGGTCCAGGATGAACAGCCAGTCGCGGTCCTGCTGGAGGATAATGGCGGCGCTGTTTTCGGTGGGATCGTTATTGCAGTAATCGGCGAAGGCGTGCAGCTGGTCCTCCGGAATGGCGCTGACGTAGAGGGTCAGTCCCGCCTCCAGATTCTCATATCCGTGCTCGGTTTCATTGATGGTTCTGTCCGTCCAGCCCACGGGCAGCCGGAAGCAAAGCCCTGTGTTTTCGATCAGCACCAGGGAGCCGAGATAATCGCCGTCGAACCAGCCGTCGCCATCGACGCTCATTTCCGCGCTGGCGGCGCAGGCAAAGGCCACGGAAAGGAGCAGCGCCAGGCAAAGCAATCTTTTCATGCGGATCCTTCCTTTCTTTTTTGGAATAAAAACGCTGCCGGCGGAGGGACCGCACGGCAGCGGGGGGCGGGAATTACTTGACGTACTTTTCCCGCTTGATGTAATGGGTGTGCAGCAGGTGATGCGCCTTTTCGCTGTTGGGCGCGCCCAGATACTCGTCGTAGAGTTTCTTGAGCTCGGCGTTCTCGTGGCTCTTGCGCTTGGGCTTGCCGGCGTCCTCGCCGTAGAGGGCCTTGGCGCGCTCCACTCTGGGATCGCAGGTCATCTTGTCCTGGCTGGACACGATGGGCTGGCCGCCGCCGGTGACGCAGCCGCCGGGGCAGGCCATGACCTCGATGAAGGTGTACTTCTTTTCGCCGGAGCGCACCATATCCAGCAGTTTGCTGGCGGCGCCGGTGGAATGGGCCACGGCCACGGAAACAGGCAGCTCGCCCACCTGGACGGTGGCTTCCTTGATGCCTTCCACGCCGCGGACGGCGGTGAAGTTCACGTCTTCCAGCGTTTCGCCGGTGATGGTTTCGTAAGCGGTACGCAGGGCCGCTTCCATCACGCCGCCGGTGGCGCCGAAGATGACGGCCGCGCCGGTGGATTCGCCGCACAGGTCGTCAAAGTCTTCGTCGGGCAGGTTCACGAAATCGAT
>JAFZQK010000025.1 GCA_017620455.1 Clostridia bacterium | reverse complement strand
CCTGCCGGACGTGCGGGACGGCTTAAAGCCCGTGCACCGACGCATTCTGTACGATATGAACGAATTAGGCATGACCCCGGATAAGCCCTACCGCAAAAGCGCCCGTCTGGTGGGCGACGTGCTGGGCAAGTTCCACCCCCACGGGGACAGCAGCGTATACGACGCCATGGTGCGTTTGGCCCAGGATTTCAACCTGCGCTACATGCTGGTGGACGGCCAGGGCAATTTCGGCTCCGTGGACGGGGACGGGGCCGCCGCCATGCGTTACACCGAAGCGCGCATGAGCAAGATCTGCACCTACATGCTCCAGGACATCGACAAGGACACGGTGGATTTTTACCCCAACTTTGACGAAACGCTGATGCAGCCCGCGGTGCTGCCCAGCCGTTTCCCCAACCTGCTGGTGAACGGCGCCAGCGGCATCGCCGTGGGCATGGCGACGAACATCCCGCCCCACAACCTGGGCGAAGTGATCGACGGCTGCATCTGCCTGATCGACAATCCGGACGCCACGCTGGACGATCTCATGGAGCACATCCAGGGCCCGGACTTCCCCACCGGCGGCATCATCCTGGGCCGCAGCGGCATCCGGGAGGCCTACCATACCGGCCGGGGCCGCATCATCACCCGGGCAAAGACGGAGATCGAATCCATGGCCAACGGCCGGGACAGGATCATCGTCACCGAGATCCCCTACGCCGTGAACAAAGCCCGGCTGGTGGAAAAGATCGCGGAGCTGGTGCACGAAAAGCGCCTGGAGGGCATCAGCGACATCCGCGATGAATCCGACCGCAACGGCATGCGCATCGTGATCGAGCTCAAGCGCGACGTGCAGGCCCAGGTAGTGCTCAATTACCTCTACAAGCACACCCAGATGCAGGAGACCTTCGGGGTCATCATGCTGGCACTGGTGGACGGGGAACCCAAGGTGCTCTCCCTCCGGGACGCGCTGTATTATTACATCCTGCACCAGGAAGACGTGGTCACCCGCCGCACGAAGTACGACCTGGACAAATCCCTGGCCCGGGCCCATATCCTGGAAGGGCTGCTCAAGGCCCTGGATCACATCGACGAGATCGTGCAGCTGATCCGCAAGAGCAAGGATACCGCCGCCGCCAAGCAGGAGCTGATGGACCGATTCGGCTTCTCCGACAAGCAGGCCCAGGCTATCCTGGATATGCGCCTGGCCCGCCTGACCGGCCTGGAGCGGGACAAGCTGACGGAGGAATACACCGAGCTGGAAAAGACCATCGCCTACCTCCAGTCCCTGCTGGCGGACAAGCATCTGCTGCTGGGCGTGATCAAGGACGAGCTCACCGAGGTCAAGAACAAATACGCCGACAAGCGCCGCACGGAGATTTCCGCCCTGGAGGGCGAGATCGACATCGCGGACCTGATCGCCGTGGACGACATGGTGGTGACGCTGACCCACTTCGGCTACGTCAAGCGCCTCTCCAAATCCACTTACCGCGCCCAGGGCCGGGGCGGCAAGGGCGTATCCGCCATGACCACCCGGGAGGACGATTACGCCGAGAACATCCGCATCGTCAATTCCCACGAGCCCATCCTGTTCTTCACCAACAAGGGCCGGGTATTCACCCTCACCTGCTATCAGATCCCCGAGGCCAGCCGCACCGCCCGGGGCACCGCCATCGTGAACCTGCTGCAGCTGGCCGGCGGCGAAAAGGTGACCACCATGATCCCCATGCCCGAAATGGCGGAGGGGCGCTATCTCATCATGGCCACCCGGGACGGCCTGATCAAAAAAACCGCCCTGTCCGAATTCCAGAATCTGCGCCGCACCGGCCTCATCGCCATCGTGCTCAACGAGGGCGACGAGCTGATCGGGGTTGAAATGTGCCACGACGGGGAAGAATTGCTGCTGGGCACCCGCCAGGGCAAGGCCATCCGCTTCGCGGAGCGCCACGTGCGCGCCATGGGCCGGGTCAGCCACGGCGTCCACAGCATGCGGCTGGCCGAAGGCGACGAGGTCACCGATCTGTGCGTCATCGAGGAAGGCTGCCACGTGCTCTCCATCACCGAGAACGGCTACGGCAAGCGCACCGAAGCGGACCAGTACCGGGAGACCGGGCGCAACGGCAAGGGCATCATCGCCATGGCCCTCACCGAAAAGACCGGAAATCTGGTGGCCCAGCTGATGGTGCATCCGGAGGAGGACATCCTGCTCATCACCGACGACGGCACCATCATCCGCACCGCGGTGGACGAGATCCGCGTGTGCGGCCGCGCCACCCAGGGCGTGCGCCTGATGCGCGTCGCCGAGGGCAGCCGCATCGTGGGCGTGGCCCGGGCCGAGAAGGAAGAAGAGGTCGAGGAGACGGAGAATAACGAAGAGAATAACGAGGAATAAAACCAAGCAGGGGGGAACCGCTTTTTGAGGCCAAAAAGCGGTTTCCCCCTGTACCCCCTTCCGAAAAAGCGACTCTGAATTATTCTAGAAGATCTATTGTCAAAGGAGAATGACGTATGAAAAAGCTGCTTTCCTTGTTTGTTTGCCTCATGCTTCTATATGCAATAGTTCAAAACGCCGGGGCGGAGGAAGCGACGCCCGAAACGTTCACCTGCGAGGATTACGAATACATCCTGCTGGAGGACGGCACGGCGGAGATCACAAAATATACCGGCAGCACGGAAATCTTGACGATCCCTGAAACGCTGGACGATCATCCGGTCACAGCGCTTGGCGATCTGGCGTTTTCCGGCTGTCAGGCGCTTACGGGCGTTTCGATTCCCAACATCGTGACATCCGCCGGGGCCAACCCCTTTGAAAACTGTGAAAGCCTGAAATCTTTTTACGTATCCCCCGATCATCCCACCCTGGCCGTGATCGACGACGTGCTGTTTTCCAAACCGGACAAGCGGTTGGTCTGTTTCCCCAGGGGGAAAGCCGCTTATGACTACGATCAACTGCTGGAAAGAGTGGACGAAGAGCAACGGCGGCTGGACAGGTGGCTCGCAGACAGCGAAAAGAGCCCGTCCGTCATTCAAAAGCAAAAGGACATGGTGGAAAAATACCAGGATATGCTGAGCAACGCTTCGCCGAATTTTTCCTACGCGATCCCCCAGGGGATCCGGATCATCGGCGATTACGCTTTTTCTTCCTGTTTTGGGCTTATCGGCATTGACATTCCGGACAGCGTCACCACCATCGGCAATCAGGCATTTTTGGCATGCTCCGGAATTACAGAAATTTCGATCCCAAACAGCGTTACCAGCATCGGAAAGCAGGCGTTCGGCGGCACCCTCCTGACCAGCATCGTCATTCCGGACAGCGTCACCGTCCTTGAGGAACAGGTGTTTGACGGCTGTTCCCGCCTGACCGACGTTACGATCCCGGACAGCGTCACCACCATCGGGGAAGGCGCGTTTATTGCCTGTACCAGGCTGAAGACCGTTACGATCCCGGACAGCGTCACCAGCATCGGGTTTTCGGCATTTGAAAATACCGGATTGACCAACATCACGATTCCAGAGAGCGTGACCGATCTGGGCGGGCGGGCGTTTTTTAACTGTCGAAAACTGACTTCCATTTCGTTCCCAAACAGCGTGAGCGTTATTAAGATCTGGACGTTCTGCTGGTGCGAAAGCCTGACCGAAGTGGTGCTTCCTGACGGCGTCACCAGCATCCAAAGAGATGCGTTCGAGGGATGCGGTCAGCTACGCAGCATTACGATCCCAGAAAGCGTCACCAGCATCGAAAAAGATGCTTTTGCTAAATGCTTCAAGCTGACGGCGACGGTCTGCCGCGGAAGCTACGCCGAGGAATACTGTAAGGAGAACGATCTGCAATACACCTATCCCGACGCCCTGGACTGGCTGAACAAATGATTTCCCGGCTGCATTTTTCCGTCCTCGTTCCGCACCTCGACACCCTTGAGAAAGGAAGCTCCGCGAAAAACGTATGACCCAGAAACAGAAAACGCTGGTGGGCGGCGTGTCCATCCTGGGGTTGGCCGGCATCATCTGCAAGGTGGTGGGGGTGCTGTACCGCATCCCGCTGACCAACCTGATCACCCAGAACGGCATGGGGGTCTATTCCACGGTCTACCCCACCTATAACCTGCTGCTGACCATTTCCTCGGCGGGCTTGCCGGTGGCGATCTCCCGCATGATGGCCCACCATATCACCCGGGAGGACCCGCGCAACGCCCGGCGCATTTTCCGCGCGGCCCTGCGGATCCTGTTCGTGCTGGGCATCGTCACCTCCGTGCTGATGTTCGCCCTCTCCGGCGCCCTGGCCGCCTCCCATAACGACCCGGACACCCGCCTGGGCTTCATGGCCATCGCCCCCAGCCTGTTCTTCGTCTGCGTCATGAGCGCCTACCGCGGTTTCCTGCAGGGGCAGCGGAACATGGTGCCCACGGCCATTTCCCAGCTGATCGAGCAGATCGGCCGGGTGTTCGTGGCCCTGCCGCTGGCCTATCTGGGCATGCGCCGGGGCGGCATCGCCTGGGGCGTGGCCGGGGCGCTGCTAGGCTCCACCACGGCGGAGGGCGTGTCCCTGATCTATATGCTCCTGCAGCACCGCCGCAGCGCCCGGGCCCTGGAGCAGATGCCCCAGCGGCCGGATGCGCCGGCGCTGACCGACCGCATGATCCTCAGGCGCCTGTTCGCGGTGGCCGTGCCCATCACCCTGGGCGCCTGCATCGTGCCCCTGGCCGGGTTCATCGACAGCCACATGATCCGCCCGCTGATGGAGGGCGCGGGCATCGCCTTTGAGGAGGCCCGCATCCTCTTCGGCGTCTATACCGGCCCGGTGATCACCCTCATCAACGTGCCCACCGCCATCGCCATGGCTATGGGCACCAACCTGGTGCCGGACATCGCCTCCGGCCTGGCCCGGGGCGACCGGGATTACGTGATCCGGGAAACGGGCATCGGGCTGCGGATGGCCGCGGTGGTGGGCTTCCCCTGCTCCGTGGGCATGAGCCTGCTGGCCAAGCCCATCCTGTACCTGTGCTACCGCAGCGGGTACGACGCGGTGTACCTGGATACCGCCGCGGAGCTGCTGCAGATCTCCGCCCTCACCATCGTGCTTTTCACCATGGTGCAGGCCACCAGCGGCATCCTGCAGGGCGCGGGAAAGCAGCGCATCCCCATGTACACGCTGATCGTCGGCGTGGCCATGAAGATCGCCCTCAACTATACCCTGGTGCAGCGGCCGGAGGTCAATATCCACGGCGCGCCCTGGGCGTCGCTGCTGTGCTACACCGCCAGCATGATCCCGAACCTGTTTTTCGTCAGCAAATACACCGGCTACCGCTTCAGCGTCCGGGACGTGATCTTGAAGCCGCTTTTCAGCGCCGCCGTCATGGGCGCGGCGGTCTGGGCCGTATGGCATTTCCTGTTCGGCGATCCGGGCCGCCTGACCGGCTTCCGTCTGACGGCGGGCATCCTGCTCTGCGTGTTCCTGGGGGCTGTCGTATACGTCCTCATGGCCCTGATCACCGACGCCATCCGCAGGGAGGACCTGCCCGCCAAGGCCAGGAGGTTTTTGAAATGACCCATCTCATCACCGTGGTATCCCTGGGCCCGGGGCCGAAGGAGTTTCTCACCCTGGGGGCCATTGAAACGCTGAAAAGCGCCGAAAGGATCGTCCTGCGCACCCGGGTGTCCTGTGAAGCGGCAGATTATCTGGAATCGCAGGGCGTCGCCTTTGAAACCCTGGATTTCCTGCACGAGCAGTGTGAGGATTTTGACGAGCTCATTTCCGCCGCGGTCGACCGTCTGCTTTTCCTGGCCCAAAAGCAGCCGGTGTGCTACGCGGTGTTCGACGCCGGGGCGGACGAAACAGTGAAGGCCCTGGCGGAAAAAACGGGGATACGCGTCGTGGCGGGGGTGCCCCTGTCCGCGCCGTATCTGTCCGCGTTTCCTTCCCTGGAAAAAATCGAAATCCAGACCGCCAGCAGCCTGGAAATCACCTCATTGCAAAACCCTCTGCTGATCCTGGAGTGCGATTCCCGGATGCTGATGGGCCAGTGCAAATTGCAGCTGCTGCGCTGGTACGACCCCGATCAGCCGGTGTGCTTCTTTCCCCCGTCATCATCGGAGGAAAGGCCCTATTTATCTTCTCATTTGAACATGCCACTGTATGAAATCGACCGGCAGCAGGAATACGACCATACCTGCGCGGTGTTTTTGCCCCCCGTTCCGCTTACGGACCGGAAGCGCTTTGACTTTTTCGATCTGGTGCGGATCATGGATCGCCTGCGGGCCCCGGACGGCTGCCCCTGGGACCGGGAGCAGAATCATCACACCCTGCGGAAATACCTGATCGAGGAGGCCTACGAAACCGGCGCCGCCATCGACGAGGAGGACTGGGATCACGTGGCCGAGGAGCTGGGCGACGTGATGCTGCAGGTGGTGTTCCAGTCGAAAATCGGCAGCCAGACGGGCACCTTTGACCTGTCCGACGTAACGACCCACATCTGCCGCAAGATGATTTTCCGCCACCGCCACATTTTCGGCGCGGACAAGTGCGGCACGGCGGAGGAAGTGCTGCGCAACTGGGAAAAAATCAAAAAAGAGGAGCGGGGATTTTCCACCCAGGGCGAAGCGCTGCGGGACATCCCCGCGGGCCTGCCGCCCATGGTGCGCGCTTACAAGGCCCAGAAAAAGGCCGGCGACGTGGGCTTCGACTGGGACGGCCCCCTGCCCGCCTATGAGAAGGTGCGGGAGGAAACATCAGAAGCGGAGGCGGAATGGAACGCCCGCGCGCCGGAAAAGCTGGAAGAGGAGATCGGCGATCTGCTCTTTGCCTGCGTGAACGCCGCCCGGCTTTCCGGGGTGGACCCGGAGGAAGCGCTGCAAAAAGCCACGGAAAAGTTCATCTCCCGCTTCTGCGCCATGGAAAAAGCGATTTTACAAGCCGGAAAACGCTTTGAGGACTTGACATTATCGGAAATGGATGTATACTGGAAGGGCAGTAAACAATGCCCCCGGGCATAAGCCCCGGCGGCTTGTCATTACAATCAATGGAGGTCATAACAATGAACAAAACTGAATTGGTCGCCGCGCTGGCCGGCAAGGCTGAGCTGAGCAAGAAGGACGCCGAAAAGGCCCTGAACGCTTTCGTCGAAGTGGTTTCCGACGCCATGAAGGCCGGCGACAAGGTGCAGCTGGTTGGCTTCGGCACTTTTGAGAGCAAGGATCGTCCCGCCCGGACCGCCCGGAACCCCCGCACCGGCGAAGCCGTGAAGATCCCCGCCAGCAAGGCCGTTTCCTTCAAGGTGGGCAAGGCCCTCAAGGACAGCCTGAAATAATCCCATTCAGCCGCACGGCGGCTGCGCGACAGGGGCGGACCAGATCCGCCCCTGTTTTTCAAAAAAGGAGAAATGCACAAGTGCGCCTGGATAAGTATCTGAAGGTATCCCGGATCATCAAGCGCCGCACCGTGGCCAAGGAAGCCTGCGACGGCGGCAGGGTCTCCGTCAACGGCAAGGTCTGCAAGGCCGGGGCCGAAATCAAGGCCGGGGACATCATGGAGATCCGCTTCGGCAACCGCCTGGGCCGGTACGAGATCACCGACGTCCGGGAAGTGGTGCGCAAGGAAAACGCCGCGGAAATGTACCGCGTGCTGGAGGAAAGCCCCGAGATCGCCGCGGAAAGAGGCGAATAAAAAACGCCTCCCTCATCGGAGAGGCGGCAAGCCGGTGAAAAAACATTTTCACCGGCCTGCGAACGGAAGGCCGGAAAACCGTCCTTCCGTTCGACACATCAATTTCCTGCAAAATGGCGTTTTCATAGGAAAACGCACATTTTGCGGCCGGAAATTGACAGAGGAAGCAGTCGTCCCGACTGCTCCTCGCGGCGTACATGCCGCCGCTGCGGATCGTTGATGAAAGGGTTGCGACCCTTTCATCCTTTCCCGGAGTTTTCCCACACGCCGGCGTTCTTCCCCATCGGGGAGGCGAGGGCGGCCGCGTCAGGTTTCCTTCATCAGCTTCAGGATGCGCTGGCCCACCATGGCGCCCAGGATCATGCAGATCACGATCTCGGCCACCATGTAGCTGTTATAGAGCAGGCTGCCCCACAGGTTCACGTGATAGATCACGATGCCGGATACCGTATGGCACGCATAGCGCACCAGCATCGCCAGCAGCATGCCCAGATACAGGCCCCACTGCTTGGGCAGGCGCTTGGCGACGCCCGCCAGCCCCAGCGCGGAGAACGCCAGGAAATAATCCAGCAGATAGCCCAGGAAACCGACGGCGGAATTTTTCTGCACCAGCTGCAAAAGCGCGTACACAAAGCCCACGAACAGCCCCGGCACGGTACCGTAATTCACGCTGAACAGCATCACCGGCAGCATGCTGCCCGCCGTCACGCTGCCGCCGTCGCCCATGCTGATCAGCTTGATATAGCTCAGCACGAAGGACAGCGCCAGGGACATGGCGGCGTGAGCCAGCATTTTGGCGGTCCACCGCGTCTTCTTCTTCGACTTGCGCAGCAGCAGGACGCCCACCGCCAGCAGCGCCGCAAAAACCAGGATCTGCAGCCAGCCGGCCTCCGCCAGCTTCGCAAAGGGCTTCTCCACCACGGAGAGGGAAATGGCGGGGCCCGCCGCTTCTTCCGCGGCCGCCTCCGTCACCGTGGCGATTTCCGTGGCTGTGGCGATTTCCGTCGCCGTGGCCGCTTCGGTCACCGTCGATACGCTTTCGGCCAGGGCCGATCCAAGGAATGGAAACATGTTGCTTACCTCCGTTTGCTTTTGTTGCATCCCCGCATGCAAAAACCCACGGGCCTTAAGCCCGTGGGAAACGGTGTGAACGCAGGGCTTTCGCCCGCGCGCCGCTTCCCTTCGGTAGGATGATCTACACAGGTTCCAAGGGTTCTCTCTCAGCCGCTTTGCGCGGCGCCCCCAGCGGATGCACGAAACACATTATAGCACGCAAGTGCCGTTTGTCAAGGAGAATACAAACATGGAACATCATTTTTTCGCCTATATCAACCGCATGAAATTCATCCAGCGCTGGGGCCTGATGCGCAATACCCTGCCGGAAAACGACATGGAGCACGCCCTGCAGGCCGCCATGATCGCCCACGCCATCGCCGTGATGGGCAACGTGCGCTACGGCCGGGAATACAACGCCGAATACATCATGGCCCTGGCGATGTATCACGACGCCAGCGAGGTGATCACCGGCGACCTGCCCACCCCCATCAAGCACCACAATCCCGCCATCAAGAACGAATACAGCAAGCTGGAGGACATCGCCGCCCAGAAGCTGCTTTCCATGCTGCCCCCCGATCTGCGGGATTATTACACCCCCCTCATCGCCCACGACGAAACGGCCGAAGCGTGGAAGATCGTCAAGGCGGCGGACCGGATCTGCGCCTACATCAAATGCCTGGAGGAAAAGCAGTACGGCAATCAGGAATTTGAGTCCGCCCGGAAATCCGTGAAAAAATCCCTGGATCAGATCGACCTGCCCGAGGTGCAGGATTTCATCAGCCAATGCCTGCCCGGCTTCGCCATGACCCTGGACGAGATTTCGGAGGTGTGAAGGGGAAGTTGAGTGATCCGGGGGAACCGCTTTTGCGTCAAAAGCGTTTCCTCCTCAGCCCCCTTTCGAAAACCGTTCTGAATAGGGGGACTTCATTTCCGTAAGACCAATTTCGTAAAAGGAACAGGTGATTTTGATGCAGGAAAAGGCTCCGCTCACCATTCAGGTGCGCTATCACGCGGACCTTCCGCCCCTGGAAAAGCTGCCCCAGGGGGACTGGATCGACCTGCGGGCCGCCGAAACGGTGGAGATGCGGTCCGGGGAATACCGGCTGATCCCCCTGGGAGTCTCCATGCGCCTGCCCAGGGGCTATGAGGCCCACGTGGCTCCCAGGTCCTCCACGTTCAAAAAATGGGGCGTTTTAATGACCAATTCCATCGGGATCATCGACGAAAGCTACTGCGGGGACGGCGACCAATGGTTTTTTTCCGCCGTGGCCCTGCGGGATACCCGCATCGAAAAAGGCGACCGGATCTGCCAGTTCCGAATCATGAAAAAAATGCCGGACGCGGCCCTGGAAACGGTGGAATTCCTCTCTTCGCCGGACCGGGGCGGCTTCGGCTCCACGGGGGAAAAATGACAGACTTTTCTTTGTTGCCCACCGCGATCCGATCACAGGTGGAGGGGCTTGCGTATACCGTCAACGAAACGGGCATGTCCGGCTCCCGGGTGCTCATCTTCCCGGAAGCCGTGCTGAAAATCGGAAGGATCAGCCCGCTCACCGAGGGCATGGTGCGCGTGATGCGCTTTCTGGAGGGCAGGCTGCCCGCCCCGCGCGTCCTGGCCTTTGAAAAGGACCGGGATACGGAATACCTGCTGATGACCCGGGTGCCGGGCAAAATGGCCTGCGATCCCGTTTATCTGGATCAGCCGGAGCTGCTGCTCTCCCTGCTGGCGGAGGCCGTTCAAATGCTGTGGCAGGTGGACGTCGCCGCCTGCCCCGTAAGCCGGTCCGTGGAGGGGGAACTGGCCCACGCCCGGTACAGCCTGGAAAACGGGCTGGTGGATTTTTCCCGGTGCGAGCCGGAAACCTTCGGCCCCGGCGGGTTTGAAAGCCCGGAAAAGCTGCTGCGCTGGCTGGAGGACAACAAGCCGCCCCTGGAAGCCGCCTTTTCCCACGGCGACTGCTGCCTGCCCAACATCCTTCTTGACGGGAACCGGGTCAGCGGCTTTATCGACCTGGGGGACGCCGGCATCGCCGACAAATGGCGGGATCTGGCCTTGTGCTACCGCAGTCTCCGGCACAACACCGACGGCCATTACGGGCATGCCGTACCCGGCTTCAAGCCGGAAAGGCTGTTCGATTTCCTGGGCGTCCGCCCGGACTGGGAGAAGCTGCGCTATTATACGCTGCTGGACGAATTTTTCTGATTCTGATATGCTGTTAACAACAAAAAAGGAGGGATTCCCATGCCTACCCTGCACAACACCGCCAACAAGGGCGATTTCGCCCCCACCGTCCTCATGCCCGGAGATCCCCTGCGGGCCAAATTCATCGCCGATACCTACCTGGACCGCGCCGTGCTGGTCAATAACGTCCGGGGCATCCAGGGCTACACCGGCGAATACAAGGGAAAGCGCGTGTCCGTCATGGCCAGCGGCATGGGCATGCCCTCCATTGGCATCTATTCCTGGGAGCTGTTCACCCAGTACGACGTGCAGAACATCATCCGCGTGGGCTCCGGCGGCATGATCTCCCCCCGGCTGCGCCTGCGCAGCGTGGTGGCGGGCATGAGCGCCTACACCAATTCCAATTTCGGGGCCCAGTTCGGCTTCAAGGGCAATCTGGGGCCGTGCTGCTCCTATGCGCTGCTGGAAAAGGCCGTGGCCGCCGCCCGGCGGATGGGCGTGGAAATGCCCGTGGGGCCCATCTATTCCACGGATACCTTCTACGATCAAAGCGAGGTAAAGCCCACCCAGATCCTCAAGGACCTGGGCGTGCTGTGCGTGGAAATGGAGGCCTACGCCCTGTACCTGACCGCGGCCCGGGCGGGCAAGAACGCCCTGGCGCTTTTGACCATTTCCGATAACGTCTTTACCGGCGAATGCCTGACGGCCCAGGAGGTACGCGAAACCTTCACCCAGATGATGGAGATCGCGCTGGAGATCGCATGAGGGTGCTGATCAGCGCCTGTCTGCTGGGCGTCGCCTGCCGGTACGACGGCAAAAGCCGGGCGTGCCCCGAGGCCGTCCGGCTTTTGGAAAACTACGAACTGATCCCCGTCTGCCCGGAGCAGCTGGGCGGGCTGCCCACGCCCCGGCCCCCGGCGGAGATCCAAAAAAACGGACGGGTGATCAGCCGGACGGGCGAAGACGTCACAGCCGCGTACCGAAAAGGCGCGGAGGAAACGCTTGGGCTCTGCCGCCTGACGGGGTGCCGCGCCGCGGTGCTCAAGGCCAACAGCCCCTCCTGCGGCTGCGGGCAGGTTTACGACGGCTCCTTTTCCGGCGTGCTGGTCCCCGGCAGCGGCATCACGGCCCAGCTGCTCAAGGACCACGGTGTCCGCGTCCTCACCGAGAAGGACTTGTTTTCCGCCGGCGGCGCCGTTTTCTGATTCATCTGCGGATTACCGTACAGTCCTTCACGTACTCCCCGTATTTTTCCATGAAATCGTCCAGTTCGGCCTTTTCCGTGATCCATACGATGGCCCAGACCGTGTCGATCCCCAAATTTTCACAGGCCTTGCGGCGGTGGTTCCCGTCGTTCAGTTCAAATCCCCCTTCGGTATAATGAACGATGAACGGCGGCATGTCCTCTTCCGTCCGCAGGGCTTTTTCCAGTTCCGCTACCTTTTGGTTCCACCAGTCCCGGTCGATCCGGTATTTCATTTCCGGCTCCGGCCCCGCGCAGCGCCGGAAGAAATGCGCCGGGAACCGCGCCGGGGCGATATAGTACCTGTCCATCAGCTTCAGCCCGTCCGAAAACGGGATGTTCCGCCCGTCCTGGTTCAGGTACAGGTGGATCCAGGCGTCCAGTTTGCCCGCCTGGGCATACGCCCTGGCCGAGGACAGGGTGGCGCTGTATTTCAGCATGGCCGTCTCCTTTCTGCTGTATACGATCCGCTTGACGGAATCATAGGACAGCGCGTATTTTTCCATCAGATCTTCCATGGACTGACCCGCCGCGAAAAGCGCGCGGATCTCCTCGTTTCTCTCCCGGATGTATCGCTGATAGCCGGAGGTCTCGCCCCAGGCCCGTCTTTCTTCTCGGGCGGGGATATACACGGCTTCCCCGGATACGTACCGCTGAATCTGCCGCAGCAGCCCTTCCGGGAAGATGTCCTGCGCGTTTCTGTATCCCATGTTTTTCCCTCCTTTCAGGCAGGATTGTAAGCGATCCGATCCGGAAAAGATATACCGACTTCATTTGGAAGCGTTTTTGACACAGAATGGCGCAGCCCGCATGTTTTCCGCGCGGGCTGCGCCATCGTATTCCTGCCGGCTCGGGCCGTCAGTCCGTATAGCTGTCCGGATCGGCCACGGCCCAGAAGGCGGGCTTGGGGCTCCGGGCGCCGTCGAAGATCAGCGGGAAATTCCCGGAGCGCCAGCTCAGGCTGTCCGTCAGGCCCCAGATCTGCACGGCCTCGAACTGATCGGCGTACTTCCGGGCCAGACGCATCACCTGGGCGTACAGCAGGGCCTGGGCCTCCAGGCTGGCGTCGTCGTTTTTGTCGATGCCCACGTCCAGCTCGCTGATGCGCAGGCGCAGGCCCAGGGCGGCGATCTTCGCCACGCAGTTTTCGATGGCCCGGATGCCGGGGTAAGTGATGCTGTGGTGCATCTGGAAGCCGTAGCCGTCGATGTTCCCCTCGGGGATCAGGCTCTCCAGCAGCTTCACGATCTTGATCAGCTTACCGGACACGGCGGTATTGTAATCGTTGTAATACAGCAAGGTGCCTTCGGGGGCGTACTTCCGGGCCAGCTCGAAAGCCCGGGCCAGGAAATCGTCGCCCACCACCTTGGTCCAGTTGGAGGGCCGCAGGTAATTCCCGCCGTCGTCGATGGCCTCGTTCACCACGTCCCAGCTCACCACCACGCCGGGATAGTTTTCATCCATGTATTCCATGACGCCCCGGATGTAGTTTTCCAGCCGCCCCAGCATCACTTCCCGGCTCACGTAGGGCTTGGCCGGGTCGTAGCCCTCGTGGAAGAAGGCTTCCGGCGTCTGGCTGTGCCATACCAGCACGTGGCCGTGCACCTTGATGCCGTTTTCCTTGGCAAAATCCAACAGGGGCTTGGCCGCGTCGAAATGCACCGCCGCCGCGGTCTCGTCCTCCTGGGCCAGGCGTTTGCTGGCCGCCACGTCCAATACCGAATCGGGCTTCAGCTCGTTTTCGGGGGTCAGGATATTGAACTGCTCCTGCACCAGCGCCAGGGCCGGGCCGCCGTTGCGGATCACGAACTGGGGCACGGCGATGCCGATATCGAACTGGCCGGCGTAAACGTCCTTAAGGATGGGCAGCTGCACCGCCTCTTCCCCGTCCCGGGGGATCCCGTCGGGGGCCGCCACCACGAAATTCTTGATGGAATAGCTCAGCGTCGACGCGCCCTTGGTTTCCACATACAGCACATAGCTGTCGAAATACGCGGGGGTGTATTCGCACTGCAGCGTGGTCCAGGCCCCGCGGTTCACCGTGGCGAAAGCCAGGTTTTCATAGGTCTCCTGGCCGTTCAGCTTATGCGCCACGGAGATCATGAAATCCGCATGCTCCGTTTCGCTCTGCATTACCAGCACCCGCAGGGTGTAGCGCACGCCCTCCTTCAAATCGAAATCCCGGCCCGGGGAATGCCAGTCGCTTTCTCTCCCCTCGATGCGCAGGGTGCCGTTTTCGGCGGTGATCCAGGCGCTGCCCATGCTGCGGGCCACCCAGCCGTCGGGCCCCTGGGTAAAATCAGACGAATATACCGTAACGCCCGCCGCCAGCGCAGGCACGCATCCCAGCGTCAGGGCCAGGACCAGCATCAGGGACAGGATCTTCTTCATGCTCTTCATCCCTCCGTTTTTTCTTCTATTGTACCCGATCCGGCCGGGAATTGCAATTCCTTTCCCGAAGAATCGCCCGCCGGGAGCGCATTATTAATCGGAAACAACCGGTTTTCCCCCTTTCCGGGCCCCTCCCGCCCGTCTCAGGGGGATCGTGCGGAAAAACCGTGCCCGCCGCCCGCCTTTTTGCCCCTGCTCCCCGTCGGCCGGGAACAATTTTTCATTGACAGAAAGAAAGATTTAAGGTATATTTCATAGGGGAATTCGAACTATCGTATCACCATATCATCGGCTCCGAAAGCGGTGGCTGACCAAACACAGTAAATTTCAAATTTGACAGGGGAGTATGCTTATGCAGAAGAAGCGCTTTCGTGACATGGCAGGCCGGTTCTTCGGGAACAAGTGGGTCCGGTGGCTGCTGGGCATCGCCGTGGTCGTCGCCGCGATCGTTCTTCTGGTGCGGCTGGGCGGGGATGAAGAAAACTTCTCCGCCAAGTATCAGGACCAGGATCTGACCGCGGACGTGGAGGGCGTATCCCGCAGCGAGCTGACTTACAGCAAGTATCTCGCGCTGCCGCAGTACAAGGACGCGCAGGACGCGAATCCGGCGGAGCCCATCGCGCTGCCGCTGGATCAGTTCGAGATCCTGCCCTCGGCGGGGACCGGGGACAGGGACGAAAGCGAGATCGCCCGCGTTTATACCCAGGACGGGGACACCGTCCTGTTCACGGGCGACGGGTCCTTCCTGCAGTGGAAGGTGAGCGTGCCCGAATCCGGCTGGTATAACGTGCAGATCGACTACCGCGCCCTGAGCCCGGAAGCCGGCGGGCGCGGCGTGGACATCGAGCGCGCCGTGTATATCGACTACGGCCAGCCCTCCGTGGACGCGGACGGCCAGCCCGTCCTGGATGAAAACGGCCAGCCGGTGCTGAACCAGAAATCCCCCTTCAGCGGGGCGTCCGAGCTGATGTTCACGCTGCTGTGGCACGATCAGCCCTTCGAGAAGGAAGAAGACCGCTTCGACAACCAGGGCAACCAGCGCCGGGCCCGGCAGGAAGAGCTTTTCGACTGGCAGAAGGTCGCCTTCCGGGACTCCATGGGCTACGTGGCGGAGCCCTACCGCTTCTATTTTGAAGCGGGCAAAGAGCATACCATCGCCCTGCGCGCCGTGAACGAGCCCATGGAGATCCGCTCCATCGAGCTCACCGCCCCGCAGAAATTCAATACCTACGAGCAGTACGTGGCCCAGGTGAAGCAGGAGCATCCGGAAAGCGAACAGGCCGGCACCAGCGACCAGCTGGTGGCCACCATCCAGGGCGAGGACGCCACGCGGCGCTCCTCTCCCTCCCTCTATCCCCGTTACGACCGGTCCTCCCCCTCCACCGAGCCCTACGACGTGTACCACACGATCCTCAACTATATCGGCGGCGATTCCTGGAACAACGCCGGCCAGTGGATCGAATGGCCGCTGAACGTGCCGGAGAGCGGCTGGTACTCCATCACCATCAAGGCTCGCCAGAATCATCAGCGCGGCGCCATTTCCTGCCGTTCCCTGTATATCGACGGCAAGATCCCCTTCGGGGAGGTTTCCTCCATTTCCTTCAGCTATGACACCGCCTGGGAAATGTACACCCTCAGCGACCAGGCGGGAACGCCCTATCGCTTCTATCTGCCCGCAGGCGATCACACCATCCGCCTGGAGGCCACGCTGGGCGAGATGGGCTCCATCCTGCAGGATATGGACGATTCCATCTACCGCCTGAACCAGATCTACCGCAAGATCCTGGTGCTCACCGGCGTCAATCCCGACCGCTTCCGCGATTATAACCTGGAAAGCATCTACCCCGAGGTCATCAAGGGCATGGACCTGGAGAGCAAGCGCCTCTTCAAGCTGGTGGACGACACCGTGGCCGTGACCGGCCAGAAATCGGACCGCATCGCCGTGGCCCAGACCCTGGCCGTCCAGCTGGAGGGCTTCGTCAACCATACCGAGCGCATCACCCAGACCTTCTCCAATTTCAAGGACAACATCACCGCCCTGGGCACCTCCATGCAGAACATGTCCGAAACCAAGCTGGATATCGATCTGATCCTGGTGCACGGCGCCGATTACCAGGTGCCCAAGGTCAACGACGGGCTGACCGCCAACGCGGGGAACGAGGTCCGTTCCCTGGCCGCTTCCTATTCCGTGGATTATGACGCCCTGGGCAACAAATACGAGGGCGGCGACGTGCTGGACGTCTGGATCACCACCGGCCGCGATCAGTCCACCATCTTAAAGACCCTCATCGACCAGGACTTCACCCCCAATTACGGCGTGAACGTCAACGTCAAGCTGGTGGTGGCGGATACGCTGCTCACCGCCGTGGTGGCGGGCAACGGCCCGGACGTGGTGCTGTCCGTGGGCTCCTGGTTCCCGGTGAACTACGCCCTGCGCCACGCCGTGGAGGATATGACCCAGTTCCAGGCCCGGGATTACGAATTCAACGGGCAGCAGGTGCACGTCAAGAGCTTCGAGGAGGCCACCGCGCTGGATATCTACGAGCGCAGCGCCCTGGCCCCGTTCCAGTACCGCGACGAGGTGGTGGACCCCACCCACGTGGGCGTCTACGGCATCCCGGAAACGATGAACTTCCCCCTGGTGTTCTACCGCAAGGACGTGCTGGAAGAGCTGGGCATGGCTCCGGAGAGCTGGGATGACCTGAGCGACTGGCACGTGCTGGAGACCTGGCGCGGCCTGATCGAGCTGCTGCCCACCATCCAGGGCGAAAACATGACGGTGGGCGTGCCCTTCCCCAACATCAATTCCCTGGATACCTCCGTCCTGAATTCCATGATCTATCAGCAGGGCGGCTCCATTTACGACGAATTCAATATCCGGACCATGATCGACACCGAGGAAGGCGTGGCGGCCTTTAAGCTCTACACTTCCCTGTACAACGACTACGGCCTGCCCACGATCTACGATTTCGTCAGCCGCTTCCGTACCGGCGAAATGCCCATCGGCGTCGCCGATTACGGCTTGTACAACAACCTCGCCGTTTCCGCCCCCGAGATCCGCGGCCTGTGGGATTTCACCTACTTCCCCGGCACCCTGCGCACCGCCGAGGACGGAACGACCTACCTGGACAACACCGTGCATTCCGGCGGGACCTGCTCCATGATCATCAAGACCGATAACGAGACGATCCGCCAGAACGCCTGGACGTTCGTGCAGTGGTGGGCCGACGCCGAAACCCAGGTCAACTTCGGCCGGGAAATGGAATCCATCCTCGGCGCCTCCGCCAGCTATACCACGGCCAATAAGAAGGCCATGGTCCAGCTGGGCTGGAGCGACAAGCAGCTCAAGGTGCTGCAGGAGCAGATGGCCCACACCCGCGGCTTCCCGGAGATCGCCGGCGGCTACTCCACCACCCGCCACATGACCAACGCCATCCGCCGCGTCATCAACACCAAGGAAGACGCCCGCGAAACGCTCCTGACCTATTCCAAGACGATCAACGAGGAAATCAGGATCAAGCGTCAGGAATTCGGGCTGTCCACCAACGCGGAAGAGCTGCGGCAGATCCTGGCCAGCGCCGAGGCCGCTTCCCCCGCGCCTCCCGCCGAGGAAACCGGCGGGGAAGCACCCGGCGAAACGCCCCTTGAAACGCCCAACGAAACGCCCGGCGAAAGCCAGTAAGGGAGAAAGGAGGGAAACCGTATGCAGTCGGTCAAAACAAGCTACTGGAGCATGAAAAAGGAAAAGTTCATGTACGGGCTCAAGAAAGCCGGCAAGATGAAGGTCTGCTATCTCTTCCTGCTGCCCTATGCCGTGCTGTTCTTCACCTTCCTCATCCTCCCGATCTGTACGTCCATATACTACAGCTTCACCTACTACAACATCCTGGAAGCGCCCCGGTTCATCGGCTTCCAGAACTACATCAACCTGGTGCTGCAGGATGAGGTGTTCCTCACCGCCATCAAGAACACCTTCGTGATCGCCGTGGTCACGGGCCCCATCGGGTACATCCTCTCCTTCCTGTTCGCCTGGTTCATCAACGAGCTGCCCCGCTGGCTGCGCACCGTCGCCGTGGTGGTGTTCTACGCCCCGTCCATTGCCGGCGGCGCGTACACCGTGTTCGCGATCCTCTTCCAGGGCGACAGCTACGGCTGGCTGAACTCCATCCTGATGCAGTTCGGCTTCATCGACGCGCCGATCCTGTTCCTGCTGGATCCCCGCTACATCCTGACCGTCATCATCATCGTTACCCTGTGGATGAGCATGGGCACCGGCTTCCTTTCCTTCGTGGCCGGCCTCAAGGGCGTGGACCCCAGCCTGTACGAAGCCGGCTACGTGGACGGCATCCGCAACCGCTGGCAGGAATTGTACTTCATCACCCTGCCGCAGATGAAGCCCATGCTGCTCTTCGGCGCGGTGATGAGCATCACCTCCGCATTCAACGTATCCGACGTGCCCCGGGCCCTGGCCGGCTATCCCAGCACGGACTACGCGGCCCGCACCATCGTGACCCATCTGTTCGACTTCGGCTTCTCCCGGTTTGAGATGGGCTACGCGTCGGCCATCGCCGTGGTGCTGTTCCTGGCGATGATCCTGTGCAACAAAGCCATTCAGGCGATGCTGAGGAAGGTGGGCACATGAGCAAGAAGCAGATCGTAAAATACGTACAGCCCAAAACCAGCAGCCGCACGGAGCAGCTGCGCTTCCTGGCGCAGCTGCGGGGCGAAGTCGAGGAAGATAAGCCGAAGCTCAATGTGAAGCGCTTCCTGCTGATCTCCGCGATCATTATTGCGATCCTGGCGGGCGGGCTGGTTTTCACCTCCGCCAAGATCAACCAGATCAACCGGCATAACGAGGACGTCATCGCCGCCCAGCGCCTGGCGCAGCAGAAGACGGAACAGGGCCTCGCCGCAGCGCCTGCGGAGAACGCCCCCGCGGACGTCGCCACCGTTACGGAAGAGGCCGCCCCCGCGGACGTCGCCACCGTTACGGAAGAAGCCGCCCCCGCGGACGTCGCCGCCGTCACGGAAGAGGCCGCCCCCGCGGACGTTGCCACCGTTACGGAAGAAGCCGCCCCCGCGGACGTCGCTACCGTTACGGAAAAAGCCGCAATCACGGAAGAAGGCGCTGCGCAGACGGTCACCGAAAGCGCGGCGGCCGGCGCCACGGCGGCCCCCGCGGAAACCGCGGAAAGCAGCAAGGCGCGGACGTTTGAAATCATCCGCATCGTGTTCCTGCTGCTGCTCATCGCCTGCGCCATCGCGTTCTATGCCGTGATGAAGCGCCGTCCTCCGGAGGGACGCACCAAAAAGCAGGTGTCCATGATGTGCGTCATCCTGGCGCTGCTGCTGGCGGGCGTGGTCATCTTCGGCATCCTGGCGGACAGCAGCGAGCCCCAGGCCGCCGCCGTTGAAACCGTGGCTGCGGACGCCGGCGAGGACGCCGCCGCCGAAGAAGGCGAAGGCGCCGCCGCCACCGAGCGCGCCGCAGACACGGACAATCAGATCGACACCAGCATCGCCACCTGGAATCTGGCTCACTTCCTGCTCATTGTGCTGCTGGTCTGCTACGGGGTGTTCATGCTGGTCAAGCTGGCGCACCCCAAGCGCCGCAAGCCGAACCGCAGCTTCTGGGGCGATTTCGGCATCTACTTCATGATGGCGCTCTTCGCCGTGGCGATGGCCTTCCCGCTGGTGTTCAACATCGCCGCGTCCCTCAAGCCCCTGGACGAACTGTTCCGCTTCCCGCCCAAGGTGTTCGCCCAGCATCCCACGCTGGACAACTTCTCGGATCTGTTCGTCACCATGGGCCAGAGCTACGTGCCCTTCTCCCGTTACCTGACCAATACGGTGCTGATCACCTTCGTGGGCACCTTCGGCCACGTGATCATCGCTTCCATGGCCGCCTTCGTCCTGGCGAAGTATGATTTCCCGGGCGGGCGCACCTTCTTCTCCATCGTGGTGACAGCCCTGATGTTCTCCGGTTACGTAACGGGCATCCCGAACTACGTGATCATGAGCCGCCTGGGCTTTATCGACACCTTTTGGGCCATCATCCTGCCGGCCTTCGCCGCGCCCATCGGGCTGTTCCTGATGAAGCAGTTCATGGAAAGCCTGCCCACGGCGCTGATTGAGGCCGCCCATCTGGACGGCGCCGGCGAGTTCCGCATCTTCTGGAGCATCGTGATGCCCAACGTCAAGCCCGCCTGGCTGACGATCATCATTTTCTCCGTGCAGAGCCTGTGGAACAACAACGCGGCCACCGTCATCTACACCGAAAAGAACAAGACCCTGGTCTACGCCCTGCAGCAGATCCAGGCAGGCGGCGTCGCCCGTACCGGTCAGGCCGCCGCGGTATCGGTCATCGTCATGATCGTCCCCGTTGTCATTTTCATCCTGTCTCAGAGCCGGATCCTTGAAACCATGGCAAGCTCCGGTCTCAAAGACTGACCCGTACGTGAATCATGAAGACAGGAGGGAAACGAACGTGAAAACAATGAAAAGGCTGCTGGCGGTCCTCGCCGCGCTGGCCATCCTCGCGCCCATGACCGTGGCGTTCGCGGCGGAAGACGGCTATTCCAGCACCTACACCTATAACTACGATTACTGGGGCGAGCTGAGGGAGAGCCCGGACGCTTACCGCGTCACCGACGTGATCTACAGCTCCTCCCTGGCGCTGGACAAGGCCATGCGCTCGCCCAAATCCCTGTTCGTCCGGGATCAGGATCTTTACATCGTCGATACCGGCAACAACCGCATCCTGCACCTTACCCGGACCGGCGCCAGCTTCGACCTGGTGCGCGTGATCGACCAGGTGACCGTCGGCGCGGACAAGCTGCAGGAATTCATGGCGGCCAGCGACCTGATGAAGAACGAGGACGGCAGCTACCTGACCGACGAGGACGGCAGCTATTACCTCAAGCCGCCCGTCGGCAGCTCGGCGGAAAAAGGCCCCCTGGCGCTGACCAGCGAAAACGTGACGTACTTCAACAACCCCAACGACGTTTCGGTGGACCCGGAGGGAAAGATCTACGTGGCCGACCGGGACAACAACCGCGTCATCGTGATGAACAAGGATCTGGAATTCGTTCAGCTGTTCACCAAGCCCAGCGATTCCACCTTCGACCAGAACCAGTCCTTCCTGCCCAACAAGCTGGTGGTGGACACCTCGGGGCGCGTGTTCGTGCTGGCGAACAACATCAACAAGGGTCTGGTCAAGTTTGAAGCAGACGGCACGTTCACCGGCTTCATCGGCGCAAATCCCGTTACCTACAACCTCTGGGACTACATCTGGAAAACCTATTTCATGACCAAGGAGCAGCGCTCCCAGCAGGCCGCCTTCGTGCCCACCGAATACCAGAACATCTACATCAACAACGACGGCTTCATCTACGCCACCAATACCTCCTTCAGCGAGTACGATCTGCTGTGGGACAACGCAAAGCCCATCCGCCTCCTGAACGCGGTGGGCCAGGATATCCTGGTCAAGAACGACCGCTATCCCCCCATCGGCGATCTGGAATGGGTGGAACAGTCCTCCGACCACGGACCCTCGAAGCTCTACGACATCACCGTGCTGGACAACGACGTGTACGTGGTGATCGACCAGACCCGCGGCCGCGTGTTCGGCTACGATCCTCAGGGCATCATGCTCTGGGCGTTCGGCACCTCCGGCGTCAACGCCGAAGGCGTGTTCTCCCGCGCCAACTCCATCGAGCATATGGGCACGGACCTGCTGGTGCTGGACGAGCTGGACTGCAGCGTGACGGTGTTCTCCCCCACGGAATACGGCAATCTGATCTTCCTGGCGTCCGAGCAGTACCTGCGGGGGGATTACGACGGCTCCGCCGACACGTGGGAAAAGGTGCTGCAGCACAACGCGAACTACAACCTGGCGTTCATCGGCATCGGCCGCTCCAAGATGCGCGCCGAGGAATACGAAGAGGCCATGGCCCTGTTCAAAATGGCCCACGACCGGGACAATTACGGCCAGGCGTTCCGCTACTACCGGAAGATCTGGGTGGAAAAAAACATCCTGTGGGTAGTGCTGATCATCGTGGTGCTGGTGGTATTCTCCTTCGTCCGGAAGACGATCAGAAAAGTAAAATGGGAGGTGGCAGCGTATGAGCATAACAAAGTCGCTAAATGACGCCGTTGCCCGCAAGGAACATCCGCGTCTGCGCCGCTATAAAGAAACGCTTTTATACGCCAAGTACGTGATCTTCCATCCCTTCGACGGGTTCTGGGATCTGGTGCATGAAAAGCGGGGCTCCCTGGCGGCGGCGCACACCTTCGTGCTGCTGTTCCTGCTGACCTACGTGCTCAAGCTGATGTACACCAGCTTCCAGTTCATCACCACGGCGATCCAGTACATCAACATTTACGAGCGCTGGGCATCGCTCCTGCTGCCCTTCCTGGTCCTGTGCATCTCGAACTGGAGCCTTTCCACCCTGTTCGACGGCAAGGGCCGCTTCAAGGACATCTACATGGCCATGTGCTACGCCCTGGTGCCCTACATCATCATCCAGCTGCCGCTGATCCTCGTGAGCAACGTGCTGGCCTTCGACGAGGGCTCCTTCTACACGGTGCTGATGAGCATTTCGGAGATCTGGTGCCTCTTCCTGGCCTTTGTGGGCCTGATGGAGGTGCACGATTTCGGCCCGGGCAAAACGCTCATTTCCATCGTGGCCACGGTGTTCGGCGCCATGGTGATCCTGTTCCTGCTGCTGGTATTCTTCAGCCTTCTCAGCGATGCGTTCGGTTATTTCGCCTCGATGTATCGTGAGATCGTGTTCCGGCTCAGTTGAGGAGGTGACGTAGAATGAAAAAGGAAAACGGCGCTCCCAAAAAGCGCGTGAAGAAATCCGTCATCATCAAGCGCGTCATCGCCGCCGTGCTGACGCTGGCGGTCCTGGGCGGGCTGTATTACCTGGGCACGAAGCTGTGGCCCGCGGAAAACAAGGCGGAAACGGAAGAAAACAGGATCCGCCGGAATTCGTACGATACCACCACCAAGGACAAGAAAATGTCCAACGAGTATCTCGAATTCACCATGTACCCCACCACCAGCCATTTTACCCTGAAGGAAAAGAAAACGGGCCGCGTCTGGATGTCCAACCCGGACGCCGACAAAGGCGGCGTTTCGGAAGACCCGGGCAAGGTGGCCATCGGCACGTCCCAGCTCAACGATATGCGTTCCACGCTGATCGTATCCTACTCCGCCTCCTCGGCTGACAAGGATATGAACAACTGGGAATACTCCATCGACAAGCAGGCCTACGTGATCGAGGAAGTCAAGAACGAAGAGGACGTGACCACCGAGATCCGCGTCCACTACACCGTCGGCCAGATCCAGGGCATCGCCACCATCCCCCAGGTGCTGACCAACGAACGCTACGACGAGATCCTCAGCCGCATCAAGAACTCCCCGGACGATAAAACCAAACGTCTGGACAAAGCGTTCACCCCGAACTACGAAAACGCCCAGACGATCCGCGATATGGCGCTGTCCACCCGTCTGGAGCTCCGCCGGCTGGCGGCCCACGTGTTGCGCCTGTCCGTCACCATGAACGCCCTGGAGCTGGAGGAAAACCTTTGGATCCAGACGCTTATCGACGATCTGGAAACCGCCTCCATCATCCCCTATCAGCGGGAGGCCGTCCAGGCCGTTATCGACGAGCACGCAGAGGAGCTCAAGGACCTGGAATCCTTCGCTGAATGGGCGCTGTCGGAGGACGAGGAAGAACGCAAGCAGGCGTCCGAGCTGCTGGCAGACAGGATCAAGGAACTGGAAAACGCGGAGGACGAATCGGAAGAAGCCGCAGAAGCCGCCATTGAATGGATGAGCGAATTGCAGGGCATGATCGAGCGTCCCAACGTGGAGCCGGTGGACCTGGAGGCCATGGCCGCCACCATCACCTCCAATCCCAACGGGTTCTTCGGCAAAGAAGAGGATGCCGCCCAGGAAAAAATGGAGCCGATCCTGGCCCTGGTGCAATCCGAAGAATATGAAGACAAAATGACCGCCGCGGAGCAGATCCGGGAGCTCGTTTCCGAAGCCGAGCTTTCCAAGGAGGAAAACCAGTGGATCGCCGTCATGGCCGACGCGCTGGACGCCTCCGGCAGCGAGGATTATGATAACAGCGCCGTCAAGGGCATGATCGAGGAAGCCGATGCGGACCCGGCGCGCAAGGAACTGCTGGACCGCGCGTTCCGCAGAGCGAAATTCATGCGCGCCGAGGCGAAGGAAAACATCCTCAAAGCTCTCAAGGGCGACGAAAAGGTGCAGGGCATCGACTACACCAGCGAGGAATACCTCCGGGACGCGCAGTGGGCGCTGTCGGGGGATTCGGACTCCTCCATCCGCTTCGATATCACGGTGGTCTACCGGCTGGACGGCCCCGACTTCATTGTGGAGGTCCCCTACGACCAGATCACCTATAACGAAGAAGCCCCCATCACCTACCTGAATATCCTGCCCATGTTCGGCGCGGTGGGCGGCAAAGACGGAAAATACGAAGACGGATTCCTCTTCGTGCCCGAAGGCGGCGGCGCGCTGATCCGCTACAACAACGGAAAGCTGCAGCAGAACAGCTACATCGCGAACCTGTACGGCTGGGATTACGCCTCCAAGCGTTCCGAAGTAGTGAACGAAACAAAGATCACCTTCCCCGTCTTCGGCCTGACCAGCAAAGGCGGCTCGTTCATCTGCATCATCGAGGGCGGCGCTTCCTACGCCAGCATCAAGGCCGACATCAACGGCAAGCCCGGCATCAACACCGCTTTCCATCCCAACAGCTTCAACACCGTCAGCGCCAAATACCACGTGCTGCATTCGGACCAGTACAACGTTTCCAACAAAACGCCCAGCATGGTCATCATGTATGAAAAATCCCTGCCGCAGGACACCGTGCGGCAGCGCTACCGCTTCCTCAACAGCGACAGCTACGTGGACATGGCCAACGCATACGGCGATTACCTGCGGGATAATCATCCGGAAATGCTGGCAAACGACGCTTCCGAGGATATGCCGGTATCCGTGGAGCTGGTGGGCGCCATCGACAAGCGCATCGTGACCGCCGGCCTGCCGGTGCAGCGCGTGCTGGCCACCACCACCTTCAGCGAAATGAAAACCATCATTGACGATCTGGTATCCCAGGGCATCCGGGAAATCAGCGTCCGGGCTTCCGGCTGGTGCAACGGCGGCATCCGGCAGCACGTGCTCACCAGCGTCAACGCGGAAGGCGTGCTGGGCGGCGCCCAGGGCATGAAGGACCTGATCGCCTACGCCAAGGAGAAGGGCGTGCGCCTCTACTTCGACGGCATCACCGCTTTCGCCTACGATACCAAGCTCCTCCAGGGCTTCACGCCCCGGGCTAACGCGGCGCGGTTCACCACCCGGGAGATCGTGGAGATCACCCCGTATTCCAAGATCTATTACACGGAAGACAACGATCAGGCCGTCTATTACCTCACCCGTCCCGACTACGCCCAGCAGAACGCCTCCAACCTGATCAAAGCGCTCAAGGACAATGGCGCCTACGGCGTGGCGTTCCGGGATATCGGCCATCTGCTCAGCGGCAACTACGATCCCCGGAACACCACCACCCGCGAAACCGTCAAGACGATGAACATCGATACGATGAAGCAGGCGCGGGACAGCGGCGAAAGCATCATGATCCGCGACGGATTTGATTTCGCCCTCCCCTATGCCGATATCGTCACCGATATGGATCTGAGCGGTTTCAGCTATTCCCTGCTGGACGCCGCGGTGCCCTTCTACCAGATCGCCATTCACGGCTCTCTGGATTACACGGGCCCCTCCCTCAACCTTTCCAGCGACTGGCGCACCAACCTGCTGCGCTGCGTGGAATACGGCGCCGGGCTGAACTTCACCTTCTTCTATGAAGACGCCAAGATCCTGCAGGATACGATGCACACCGCGTACTACGGGGCCAGCTACAGCGCCTGGCGCCAGGAGGCCATCGACACCATCACCCGCTATCAGCGGGAGATGGCCGGGCTGAACCGGACGCGCATCACCGGCCACATGGAACTGCCGCTGAGCGTCACCAAAACCACGTACGCCGACGGCACGGACGTTTACGTCAACTACGGCAGCGGCGATTACACGCTGGACGATGGGGACGTGGTCCCCGCCCGCGACTATCTGGTGGTCCGCGAGCAGGAGGGCGTGGAGGACGCGAAGATCCAGGCTGTCTTTGAGCCCAACGGCGCCCGCAGCCTCGTCAACTTCACCGCCGTCTCCCTGACCGCGGGCGACACCGCCCTCCGGCCCTGCTCCACCGTGCGCATTCAGGACGGTGAAATCTTCGACGTGATTTTCGCCGACGCGCTGGAAAGCGAATTGCCGGAAGGGCAGCACACCCGCGTGTACGTGAACGCCTCCGACGAGGCGGTCGCCGTCAGCGGCGGCCTGGAGATCCCGGCCAGGAGCTACCGCTGGGCCACGGACGATACCCAGGCCGAAGCGATCCTCCTGCCGGACGGCAGCCGGATGTACGTCAATTACGGCGATACCGCCATCAATTACGGCTATACCTTCAAGGAAGACGGCAACGTCGACAAGGCGGCCGTCCTCAACCCCGGCACCTACGTGCGCGTCCGGGATACGCAGAACGTGGACGCCATGATCCTGGCGGACGGCACGGTGCTGCTGGTCAACTGCACGGATGAAGCCCTGCCGGTGAACGGTGAGACCGTGCCCGCCAGAAGCTGGATCAAATCCGAAAATCCCGATCCGGTGCAGGTGATCTTCCGCGCAGACGGCAGCCGCATGTACCTGAACCGCACGGAGGCCGATCTCAAGCCCGGCACCCGCACGGTGGGCGCGCTGAACTGGCTGCCCGTCAGCGGCGACCAGGCCCTGGATCTCCTGCTGCCCGGCGACGGGAACCGCGTCTGGGTGAACGCCTCCGACGCGGCGATCACCGCAGGGGAAACCGAGATCCCCGCCCACAGCAGCGTGCTGGAGCCCGCCGAAGCCGGCGTCACGGTGGTCTTCCTGCCGGACGGCAGCCGCATGTACGCCAACTTCACCGACGCCATGGTGAAAACCGACAACACCAACAGCCGCAACACCGGCGCCGGCAACTATCAGCTGGTGACCGCGGAAATCGATCTGGACGTGCTGGTGCTGCCGGACGGCGATCTGTGGGTGAACAGCACCGACAAGGAAATCAAGGTGGGCGACATCGCCATCCCCGCCAAGGGCACCGCCAAGACGGAGAACGCCGACGGGGCGGCCGAGATCATCCTCCTTGCGGACGGCACGCGGCGCTACGTCAACCACGGCACCACGCCGCTGGCCGTCAACGGCGTCAACGTACAGGGCATGTGCTGGGCGCCGGACAGCGCCGCCATCGGCGAAGCCCCGCTGCCCGAGGGCCTGGAAAAAGTGATCTTCTACAACCTCAGCGACGCGGACGTTCCGTTCGGCGCCGTCACCGTTCCCGCCGGCCAGGTGCTGATCCCCGAGCCGGTCACGGAGCCGCCGGCAGAGGAGCCGGCGGCGGAGGAGCCGGCGGCGGAAGAGCCGGCGGCAGAGGCCCCGGCCGCGGAGACACCGCCCGATCAAGCGTCAGGAACAGAGGAAGGAGGGGATAAAAAATGAGCAGAAAGAAAAGAGACAGAAGCGAGCGCTGGAGCCTGGGCGAATCCGTATCGGCTTTGCTGCCCGTCAATGAAAATTACGACACCATGCGCTCCCGCAACGCCCGCACCGGCGTGCTCTTCGTCCTTCCGTTCATTCTGGGCTTCCTCATCTTCATGGTGAAGCCGATGATCCAATCGGTCATCATGAGCCTCAACAAGGTGGTGCTGGTTCCCGGCCACGGCTATCAGCTCACCTGGAATAACTTTGAAAACTACAGATACGCCATGGGCGTGGACCCGTACTTCAACCAGTACCTGGTGGAGGAATGCGGGCGCATGGCCGTAAACGCTATCGCTACCCTGGTGCTGGCGTTCGTGGTGGCAGTCATCCTGAACCAGAAGTTCAAGGGCCGCACCGTGGCGCGCGCCATCTTCTTCCTGCCTGTGATCCTGGCCTCCGGCGTGCTGCCCGGCGTGGAAAGCCAGCTGACCTACAACATGCTGCAGGGCGTATCCGATGAGATCGCCGCCCAGTCGGGCATCAACATTTCCGGCGCACTGCAGGATCTGCTGATGGTCTCCGGCGTGGGCAGCGGCGTGTTCGACGTGCTGTTCCAGATGATCGACGCCATCTACGATATCGTCATGGCCAGCGGCATCCAGATCATCGTGTTCCTCTCCGGCCTGTCCGCCATCTCCCCCTCCCTGTACGAGGCGGCGGACGTGGAAGGGTGCACGGCCTGGGAGGCCTTCTGGAAGATCACCTTCCCCATGGTCAGCCCCCTGCTGCTGGTGAACGCCATCTACACCATCATCGACTTCTTCATGAAAAACGACAACCAGGTCATGGAGTGGATCAACACCCAGTTTACCCGCACCCGGTACGGCGAAAGCACGGCGGAGAGCTGGATCTACTTCGGCGTGGCGCTGGCCTTCATCGGCATCGCGTCCTTCATTATCAACAGGGTGGTGAAGCAGTATGACACTTAAGGCAGAATCGCTCCCGCGCAGCGACAAACGCTCCGCCAACAAAAAGAGCGGAGGCTATCTGTTCAAATCCGGCGTCAAGCGCTGGACGGTCTCCATCGTCCGCGGGCTGCTGGTGTTCGGACTGTGCTTCATGATCATCCAGCCCATGCTGACCCGCTTCGGCACCAGCCTGATGCAGGAAAAGGACCTGTACGATTCCACCATCGTGCTGCTGCCCCGGAACGTGACGCTGGAGAATTACTCCATCGTGTTCGATCTGACCAATTTCCCCCGGTCGCTGATCAACACGGCATGGACGTCCCTCCTGGTGAGCGTGCTGCAGGTGATCGCCTGCACCCTGGTGGGCTACGGCTTCGCCCGGTATGAGTTCCCGCTCAAGCGGTTCTGGTTCGCCTGCGTGGTGCTCACCATCGTGGTCCCGCCCCAGACCATCGCCACCCCGCTGTACATGTACTTCCGCTACTTCGATATCTTCGGCATCTTCAAAACCTTCAACGGGGAGCCGCTGAACCTGCTGAGCAACCTGACCCCCTACCTGCTCATGAGCGCCACCTGCATGGGCCTCAAGGACGGCTTGTACATCTACATGCTGCGGCAGTATTTCAAGGGCATCCCCAAATCCCTGGAGGAGGCGGCGTACGTGGACGGCTGCTCCACGCTGCGCACCTTCACCACCATCATGCTGCCGGACGCCATGCCCACGGTGCTCAGCTGCTTCCTGTTCTCCTTCGTCTGGCAGTGGACGGACCTGTTCTACACCCGCAATTTCATCAGCAAAACCATGGTCATCTACTCCACCGAGCTCTCCTCCATCCTCACCCGTATGGGCCGCTACTTCTCCCAGGACGCCGAGAAGGCCATCATCGTGCCCCCGGCCCGGCAGCAGCAGCTGGTGTCCATCGGCGTGCTGATTTGCTGCATCCCGCTGGTGATTCTTTACATTTTCACCCAGAGAACTTTTGTGGAAAGTATTGCAATGTCCGGCTCAAAGGAGTAAAATAGAGGTGGAGATATCCGGTATCCAGCCGGATGAAAAACCGAATCTATGCATGCACCCGGTCCCTGAAGACGGTGGATGCGTGGAAAATAAAAAGGAGGAACCCAATATGAAGAAACTGGTTTCCCTGTTCCTGGTGCTGGCGCTGCTGCTGGTCAGCGTTGCCGCGCTGGCGGAAGCTCCGGAAGGCTATCCGGAAGTCCGCGAAGGCGTTGACTTTGGCGGTGCCACCATCTACATCCTCGACTACTGGTCTGGCGATGTGGGCAGCGACGCCCGCGCCGAAGATCCCACCGAAGAGCAGGCTGCGCTGTATGCGTACCGCGATTGGCTGGATGAGACCTACAACTGCCATATCGTTGCGAAGCAGGGCGGCGACTGGGGCTCCCAGATCACCGAATTCACCAACTTCGTGGCCGCGCCCGATGGCTCCTATCGCCTCTACATCCTGGAGCCCGGCTCTGTGGCCAACGCCATCAAGGCCGGCGCTCGTGCCTGGGACGATCTGGTTGACCTGAGCGCCGACAAGTGGAACAAGCAGGACCTGGGCTTCACCACCAAGCAGGGCAAGTCCTACGGCGTCTATGCCGGCGAAGCTGAACCCCGTCAGTGCCTGTACTTCAACAAGAAGGTTCTGGAAGATGCCGGCATCGACTGGAACGAGATCTACGACATGCAGGAAGCTGGCACCTGGACCTGGGATGCCTTCGTGGAACTGCTGGCGAAGCTGACCCGTGACACCGATGGCGACGGTATCAACGATATCTACGGCATCATCGGCGACAACACCGACTTCCTCATCATCTCCGTGTTCTCCAACGGCGGCGCGTTCTTCGCCACGGACGACGAAGGCAAGCTGCAGCCCGTCATGAACAGCGACGTGGCTATGGAAGCCCTGACCTGGGCCAAGGAAACCTGGCTGAACTACGGTGCTCCCGCCGGTGAAGGCGCCAACTGGGATTGGTACAAGAATGCCTGGAAGCAGGGCTACTGCGGCTTCTATATGTACCAGACCTACGGCGGATTCAACGACAATTCCGAAATGGCTGATATGGCTGATCCGTGGGGCTGCGTTGCGTTCCCCATCGGCCCCAAGGGCGACACGTATGTGCACGTTGTGTCCGATAACATCACCCTGATCCCCGACGTGTATGACGACCAGACCGCTGCGAACCTGGCCTTCATCTACGACATGTGGACCAACCCCACCCCCGGCTATGACGATGAGAATGCCTGGGTTGGCAACAAGCTGAACTACACCGATGACCGCGCTGTGTACGAGACCTATGCCATGCTGCGTGAAGCGGATCATTCCGCCTTCAACATGACCCTGGCCATGGGCACCAACAACGACATCATCGGCAACGGCTTCCTGTGGAACGTCTACGGCAACGATCCCGCTGCCCTGATCGAAGCCCAGATGCCCGTTTGGGAAGGCCTGTGCAACGAGTTCAACGGCGACTGATTCAATCCCTGAACAAAGCAAGGCCCCCGGAGCAATCCGGGGGCTTTCGTGTGTCGACAAAGTCGACACACTGTCATCGAAAGCCAGCTAAAGCCGTCTTTCGATGAGTACATCAATTTTCTGCAAAATGGCGTTTCTGGGCAGACATGCCCAGAAACGCTCATTTTACGGCCGAAAATTGATAGAGGAAGCGGTATGACCGACTGCCTGCCCGGGGCTTCCGCCCGCCCTCCGCTGAAAATGATCCACAGGATCGTTTTCCGGGCGCTTCGGGCCCCGCGGCGTACATGCCGCCGCTGCGGATCATTGATGAAGGGGCTGCGGCCCCTTCATACTACCCCAAAGCACTTTGTTGATCATCTGGACCTCCGGAGCAATCCGGGGGCTTTTTCTTGTGAAAACATTTGCTATGGCGGGCGGGTTCCGGGATCAGAATTGAATCCGCCACACCGCCGTATCGTGAGCGGGCAGCAGGGCGCTGAGGCTCCTTCCCGTTTTTCCGGTCCACAATTCCGTCGCCATCCGGAACGGGCGGCCCAGATCCGGCACGGCCACGCGGCGCTTCTTTTCCGACAGATTGAACGCCGCGGCGTAGCAGCCCGTCCCGTCCGTCCGCGGGGCGATCCACACCGCCTCTTCCTCCCCGGTCCGCAGGGGATGGGCGCACCAGCTTTCCCTTTCTATGGCCAGCAGCGCCCCGTTGGTGAGCAGCGACAGTGTGAACGGATCGTTCTTCGTCATGTCCCCGCCCATCATGAGGGGCGAACGCATCATGCACCAGAGGGTCATCATCGTGCGCTGCTCGGCGGGGGTGAAGCGGGTCCGCTTTCCTTCCTCCCCGGGATAGCACTGCCGCAGGGCCCCCAGGGGCAGCATGTCCGCGTCCGGCCAATGGCCCGGCCCGGCGTGGACGCACCATTTTTCCGCCCGCTCGAACATGGCCTTCAGCAGCCGCCAGTCATCCCAGAAATCGTCGGTGATCCGCCAGAGATTGGCGTATTGCTTCAGATGCTCCGCCCGCTCCAGGGGCGCGGGACCGGGCGACAAACTGAGCACGATCTCCCGCCCGCAGCGGCGGCAGGCCTCCGAAATGATCTCGATTTCCCTTTGGCAGCGGGGGTATTCCCGGGCAATATCGTCGCACTTGACATAGTCCACGCCCCAGTCCGCATACAGGCGGAAAATGCTGTCGTAATACGCCTTCGCCGCGGGCTCCTCCGCCCGGGTGCCGTACATGTCCGGGTTCCACAAGCAGATGGAATTGGGGTCCGCCGCCTGGGCGCAGGTGTACGGGCTGTCCTGGATGGGCAGCTTCCGGTGGGCCGCCGTCCGGGGCAGCCCCCGCATGATATGGATGCCGAATTTCAGCCCCAGGCCGTGGACGTAATCCGCCAGGGGCCCGAAGCCCTTCCCTCCGGCGGCGCTGGGAAAGCGGTTCTCCGCCGGCAGCAGCCGGCCGTATCCGTCCATGGCCAGATCGGAAAACGGCTCGTAGGCGTGGGACGCCGCCGTGGGCTGATACCACTGGATGTCCACCACCACATATTCCCATCCGTATTCCTTCAAATGCTCCGCCATGTACGCCGCGTTGCGGCGCACGGTATCCTCCGTCACCGCGGCGCCCCAGCAATCCCAGCTGTTCCACCCCATGGGCGGGTATTGCGCGATCATGGTATCCGCCTTTCCGCCGCGGTCATTCCCTGCGGCCCGTCTGAATGAACGCGATCAGCGCCTCGATGTCGTCAAAATCGTCGTAATCCCCCATGACGCCCTGCCGGTGGTAAACGACGCCGGCCTTTTCGTTGGCCTCCAGCCGGTCCAGCAGCGCTTCCAGGCCGTACCGGCGCACATATTCGTTGAACCCCCGGGGCTTGATCTTTTCGGCGAACAGGCCCTTCCGGCACTCGGTTTCGCCGCATTCCCAGCAGCCCGCCAGGCCCTTTGCGATGCCGCATTTCCGGTTTTCGCACCAGTTGGCGTCCTTGCACCAGGAAAGCTCCGCAAAGCCGTCCCGGTGGCAGCCCTTACACTGCACGTTTTCGGAGCACAGACAGCACGCCAGCCCGCACCGGGCAATCCCCAATTCCCGTTTCATTTTTCATCCTCCCAAAATCGCGGGGGAACCGGATCCCGGCTCCCCCGCAGGCAAATCATTTGAAATTACATCACCACGGTGATTTCGTCGCCGTCCCGGATCATATCGTCGGTCAGCACGGCGCTGCCCGCCGCCTTGCCGTTCACCAGCAGCTTCTGCACGCCGCCTTCGTGATGGGCGCTGTTGTCCACCACGATGTGGAGGCGCTTGCCCCGGAAGGTCTTGTCCATGGTGAAGCCGTCCCATTCGGCGGGAATGGCGGGCGAAATGCACAGCCCCTCCGGCGTGGGCCGCAGCCCCAGGATGCCCTCCACCATGCCCACCATGACGGTAGAGGCGGTGCCGGTGAGCCAGTGCACGTGGGCGCGGCCCGGCTGGGGCGTTTCATGGCCTTCGATGAACTGGGAATGCACGTAGGGCTCCACCTCGCGGATCTCCGCCCGGTCGTTGTACGCGGAGGGGCAGCTCTCCTTGAAGTATTCAAAGGCCCGTCCGCCGTGGCCCAGCAGCGCTTCGGCCAGGATGGCCCAGCCCTGGGGCTGGCAGAAGATGCCGCCGTTTTCCTTGGTGGTGGGGTTGAACAGCTTCATGAACGCGGTTTCAAAATAGTGCTTCTTATAGCAGGGGGCCATGAGCTCGATGCCGTTTTCGGTATTCAGCAGCCGATGGACGGATTCCATGCTCTTTTCCGCCTGCTCCGGCGTGGCGCCCCGGGAAATGACGCCCCAGGCCTGGGGATTGAGCCACATGGCGGCCTCGGGGTCCTTCTTGCTGCCGATGACCGCGCCGTCCTGGGTGTAGCCCCGGAGGAACCGGTCGTCCTCCCAGAAGAATTCGTTGATCTTATTCAGCTGCTCCGCCGCCTTTTCCGTGAGCCATTGGCTGTATTCGGCGTATTCCGCCGTCTTGGGCAGCATTTCGTTCAGCAGGTTCATGGCGTAATAGAACTGGAAGGCCACGAAGCTGCTCTCCCCCTGGGCGCCCAGCTGCAGACAGTCGTTCCAGTCGGCATGGAGGCCGGCGGGCATGCCGTGGTGGCCCAGATGGTGCATGGTAAAGTCGATGGCGCGGCGAAGATGCTCGATCACCGTGCCCTCGTCGTAATCCGCAAAGGGGATCACTTCATTGAGGAAATCCTTGTCGCCGGTCTCCGCCACGTACTTGTACACCGTGGGGAACAGCCACATGGCGTCGTCCGCCCGATAATGGGGATGGCCGGTGGATTTCACATAGCTGTCCTGCTCCGGGGTGTCCTCATGGCCGGCGTTGTGGGTGAATTTCACCAGCGGCAGGCCTGCGCCGTGATGCACCTGGGCGGACAGCATGAAGCGGATGCGCTCCTTGGCCATGGCGGGGTCCAGATGGATGATGCCCTGGATGTCCTGCACGGTGTCCCGGTAGCCGTAGCCGTTGCGCTCGCCGCAGTACACCAAGCTGGCGGCGCGGGACCAGACGAAGGTGGTGAAGCACTGGAAGGCGTTCCAGGTGTTCACCATGGTGTTCAGATCCTCGTCCGGGGTGTTCACGTTCAGGCCGTTCAGCTTGCCATGCCAGTAAGCGATCAGTTCCTTCCATTCGGCGTCCACGGTTTTTTCCACGTCGGCGTACCGGTCGATGAGCTTCCGAGCCTCCCGGGTACCCTTCTGGGCCAGCAGGAAGGCGACGGAGCGGCTCTCCCCGGGCTGCAGCTCGATCACGGTATGCAGCGCGCCGCAGGGGTTGCCGTTGAAATTCAGGCTGTCGTCCAGTTTCCCGTCCGTCACGCCCTTGGGGGCGTTGAACCGGCTGGTGCCCAGGAACCTTTCGCGCCGCCCGGTGTAGCTGACCACCGGCGCTCCGGCCAGGCCGAAGAACCGCTCCCGGCCGTTTTCCCCGTCCTCGTTCACATTGCAGAACTGGTTGATCTTCTGGATGATGTGATCCCCGTGGAATTCGGTGACGGTGATGAACTGGGTGTACTGCAGATTCACCAGATCCTGGGTATAGAAGGATTCGGTGGTGAGCTCGCAGTAGCCGAACACGCCGATCTTCCGCTTCTGATCGCCGGTGTTCTTCACTTCCAGCCGCCATACCTCGTAGGTGGCGTCCATGGGCACGTAATAGAGGGCCTTGCTTTCGATGCCCTTGTAGCCGGATTCGATCTGGGTGTAGGAGGTGCCGTGACGGGTGACGGTCTTGTATTCGTCCAGCGGCTTTTCCACCGGCCGCCAGGAGGCGGACCAGAAATCCCCCGTGTCCTCGTCCCGAAGGTAAATATACCGGCCCGGCTCGTCGAACTGGTTGAAGGTATAGCGCAGGATGCGCCCCGCCGCGCCGGACTTGACGAAGCTGTAGCCGCCGGCATTCTGGGTGACGATGGCGCCGTAGGCGGGCGAGCCCAGATAGTTGGCCCAGGGCATGGGCGTGCGGGGATCGGTGATCACGTATTCGCGCTTGGGATTGTCAAAGTATCCGAATTTCATTGGGGGATTCCTCCTCTTGCGTCGTTACCGGAATTTGCTGAATTCTATATTCGTCGCCGCATCGTCATTGTCCTGTCCGGAAGAAAGAAAAACATGCGCCATTTTCATTTTTGCTTAAAAAAGATACGGCAAACGGCGCCTTGAGGCTTTCCCTTGGGGAAAGCTGCCGCGGCCGGGGACTGATGCGTCGCCGTACACCCCCCGCCGCCCGGCTTCGCGCGGGGTTTATTCTTCTTCCTTCCCCTCCCGCAGCACCACCTCCGCGTCCGCGTCGTATCTGCGGGCAATGGTGTGGGCCGCCTTGCGGTTTTCCACGGTATCGAACACGATGGAAAAATCGTAATCCGGCGGGTACAGTTCCGCCGCGGGCACCAGCAGCTTCAGCCGGTTGTGGCGCACGGTGAGCTTCCGCCCCTGAAGCTGGATCACCACGTTGCCCTCCTCGTCCGCGGGGCGGTATACGATTGCGGTCTTCTTTTCCGGCATAAGCTGCACGCTGTCTCCCATGCTGAAGCGCTGGAAATCGCCCTCTTTCTTTGTTTGCAGCCGCTGCAGCCGGCTCCCGGGCACGCCCATGGGCCGGGGCCGCGTTTCCGGCGCGGACTGCGGCCCGTGATCGGCCACCTGCCGGGCGCGGCTGAGCAGCCCGGGGTCCATGCCCAGGCGGCGAGCGATCTCGATGGCGCAGCTTTCCCCGCTCATCCCCATTTCCAGCCGGTACAGGGGCCGGAGGGATTCCTGATCGAAGGCCATCCGGGCGGAGATCACGCCCTCCGTCTGCTCCGCCCACTGCTTGATCTGGGGGTCGTGGGTGGTCACCAGGAAAAAGCACCGCCGCCGGAGCAGCTCCTCCAATACCGCCGCCGCCAGGCCGGAGCCCTCCGCCGGGTCCGTGCCGCTGCCCAGTTCGTCCAGCAGCACCAGGCTGTCCCGGCTGCATTCCCGCAGAATGCGGATCACATTGGTCATGTGGCCGGAAAAAGTGGACAGGTTCTGGCTGATGCTCTGGCTGTCGCCGATATCGCAGAGCACCCGGTCCATCATGCCGATCACCGTGCCCTCCCCGCAGGGGATATGCAGCCCGCTTTGGGCCATCAGCGTCAATAACCCGGTGGTTTTGAGGCACACGGTCTTGCCCCCGGTGTTGGGGCCGGTGACGGCGATGCCGGCGTCCGGCAGCGAAAGCGTAAGGTTCAGCGGCACGCAGGCTGCCGGATCCAGCAGCGGGTGCCGGGCGTCCCGCAAGCGGATCGCGCGCTCCGCGGTGAGCTCCACGGGCCGGGCGTCCATTTCCGCGCTCAGCTTGGCCCTGGCAAAGAGGATATCCATCTCCGTCATCACCCGGACGGCGCTGCGCAGCGCTTCTTCCTCCGCGGCCACCCGGTCGCTCAGGGCCCAGAGGATGCGCCGCTCCTCCGCGTCGATGTCGATCAGCAGCGCTTCCAGCGCCTGCCGCAGCGACTGTACGGCGTTGGGCTCCATGAACACGGTGCCCCCCTTGGCGGAAGCGTCCACCGCCCGCCCCGGGAACGCGCTCTGATACCGCTTCTGCACGGGAAGAACGTACGCCCCGCCGCGCTGGGTGATATAGCTGTCGGCCAATTCCTTTTTATGGCGCAGGAGGATCTGGCTGAGCTTTTCCCGGATCTCCTGTTCCCCGCGCTCCCGCTGGCGGCGCAGGGCCTTGAGGGCGGGGGAAGCGTCGTCCAGGATCGCGTCCTCCCGGACGGAGCGGACGATCTCTTCCTCCAGCCCGTTCAGGTCGGGCAGCTCCGTGTGCCAGGAGGCGATGCCGGCGCTGAACAGCCGGGCGTCCTGCAGATACCGGCGCAGGCGGCGGATCGCCGCGCAGAACCGCGCCACGGCGGTAAGCTGGCCCGGCGGCAGCATGCCGCCCTGAAGGGCCTGGGAAAGGCTTTCCTCCGTGCCTTCCGTTTCGGCAAGGGGCGGCGTTCCCGCGTTTTCCAGCACGGTCCGCGCCGCGGTGGTTTCCTCCATGCGCGCCCGGCAAAGGCCCTCGTTCAGGATGGGCGCGGTCTCCGCCAGGCGGCGGCGCGCAGCTTGGGAAACGGCCTGGGCCTGCAGCCGTTCGATGATTTTGTCAAATTCCAGGGTGATCCAGTCCTTATTCATGCTGATCCCTCGTTTTCGTTTTGATCGACATGATGAAGGATCGGGGACGGCGGCGGGAAAAAGGCAAACAAAAAAGTGCCCGGCATCGTCCGTACCGCGCCATGACGTCAGAAAACAAGCGGTCATGTCACCGCTGTTTTTTGTTCGTCATGATCCCCGTTACAGAACCGATTCCAAACACTGCCTCCCCAGCGCCGCCCGCTCTGGTCGGGTCCGCTGTCGCTTTGATTATAGCGCGGCGTCCCGGGTTTGTCAATCCCGCATCCGCAGGCCCGGAAGCGTCGCGGCATTTTTGCAAAGCAAACGACCCGGCTGGCTTCGTCAATGCCGTTTTCCCACTCGCCCAAAACGAAACCGGCCCGGGGCTGTCCTTCGCCCCGGGCCGATGAGGAGTTTTCTTACTTGCCCAGCACTTCCTTAACGGTCTGCACCGCGTTTTCCACGGTGAAGCCGAATTCCCGGAACAGGACCGCGTAGGGGGCGGAAGCGCCGTAATGGTCGATGCCGATCACCCGGCCGTCCAGCCCGGTGAAGCGGTACCAGGGCATGGTGGCGCCGGCTTCCATGGCCACCCGGGCGCGGACCGCGGCGGGGATCACCTTTTCCTGGTACTCCTTGCTCTGGCGGAGGAACAGCTCCATGCAGGGCATGGAAACCACGCGGGCGTCGACGCCTTCCTTCTTCAGCTCTTCCTTCGCGCCCATCATCTGCTCCACTTCGCTGCCGCTGGCCAGAAGCAGCACGTCCGGGGTTTCCTTGTCGGAATCCGCCAGGATATAGCCGCCCTTCATGGCCTCGCAGCCGCTGTTTTCGTACTGGGGCAGGTTCTGCCGGGTGAGGATCAGGCAGGTGGGCAGCCCGGCGGTCAGGGCCGTGAGCCAGCCGGCGGTGGTTTCCTTGCCGTCGGCGGGACGGAACACCAGCAGGTCCGGGATGGCCCGGAGGCCCGCCAGCTGCTCGATGGGCTCGTGGGTGGCGCCGTCCTCGCCCACGCCGATGGAATCGTGGGTGAATACGAAGGTGACGGGCAGCTTCATGATGGCCGCCATGCGGACGGCGTGCTTCATGTAATCGCTGAACACGAAGAACGTGCCGCAGAACACCCTGAGCCCGCCGTGCAGGGCGATGGCGTTGCAGATGGCGCCCATGGCGTGCTCGCGGACGCCGAAATGCAGGTTGCGGCCGGCCCGGTTCTGGGCGGAATAATCGCCGCCGTCCTTGATGTAAGTCTTATTGGAGGGGGCCAGGTCGGCGCTGCCGCCTACCAGGTTGGGCAGCAGCTTGGCCAGGCGGTTGATCATTTCGCCGGAAGTGGCGCGGGTGGCGATCTTGCCTTCCCACTGCCACAGGGCGTCGTTCAGCGCCACGTCGTCGGTCAGTTCGGGATTGTGCCACTGCTCCCATTCCGCGGCGAGATCGGGGTATTCCCGGCAATACGCGGCGAACAGATCGTCCCAGGCCTTTTCCGTCGCTTCGTTCTTTTTCATTTCCTCTTCCACGTGGGCGTACACCTCGGGCAGCACGCAGAAGCTGTCGGCGGGCATGCCCAGGTTTTTCTTGGTTTCCGCCACGTTCTCATCGCCCAGGGGTTCGCCGTGGGCGGAGGGCTTGCCTTCCTTGGCGGGGCAGCCGAAGCCAATCTTGGTGGGGCAGACGATCAGGGTGGGCCGCGGGTCCTTCTTGCCGTCCTCGATGGCGGCGCACACGGCGTCCACGTCGTTGCCGTCCTTCAGGCGGATCACCTGCCAGCCGTAGGCCTCGAACCGCTTGCCCACGTCCTCCTTGAAGGCGATATCGGTATTGCCTTCGATGGAGATTTCATTGTCGTCGTACAGCAGCGTCAGCTTGCCCAGTTCCAGGGTGCCGGCCAGGGAGGCCGCTTCGCTGGCGATGCCCTCCATCATGCAGCCGTCGCCGCAGAAGGCGTACACCCGATGGTCCACCACCGGGAAGCCGGGGCGGTTGAAATGGGCGGCCATCATGGTTTCGGCGATGGCGAAGCCCACGGCGTTGGCCACGCCCTGGCCCAGGGGGCCGGAGGTGGTTTCCACGCCCACGGTGTGGCGGTATTCGGGATGGCCGGGGGTCTTGCTGCCCCACTGACGGAACTGCTTCATATCGTCCATGGTGAGGCCGTAGCCGGTCAGGTGCAGCATGGTATAGATCAAAGAGCTGGCATGGCCGGAGGAAAGGACGAACCGGTCCCTGTCCTTCCAGGCGGGGTCCTTGGGATTGTGCTTCATTTCCTTGATCCATACGGCGTAGGCCATGGGCGCCATGCCCATGGGGGCGCCGGGATGGCCGCTCTTGGCCTTCTGCACGGTGTCCGCCGCCAGGGTGCGGATGTTGTTGATGGTTTTCTGCCGGATGTCCATGATGATTTCCTCCCTGTATAATAATCTTTCGTTACGCCTGCACAAATTTTTCCAGACGGCTCAGGTCCACGCCCTCCGCGCCGGACAGCACGCCCAGCAGCGCCAACGCCATTTCATGCACGCCGCCTTCCACGTCGCTTTCGATGTTCAGCGGCAGCACCGGATCGTGCACGCTGAGGCGCAGCAGGAACCAGCCGTTGTTGGCGCCGTCCTGCAGATCGAAGGAAATGCGCACGCCCTCCCGGTTGTCCGGGGCGATGTGCCAGCCCGGGGCGAAGGCCGCGTGATCCATCACCTTTTCGATGGCCGCCCGCCCGGCGGCGCGGAAATCCTCGGCGCCGATGGTGAGCCGCAGCTCCACGCTCTCCTTGGGCTCCTTCAGATCCGCGATCAGCTCGCTCAGCTCCCGGCCTTCCTGCTTCATGCGCATGGCCTCGCAGATCAGCGCCGTCACAAGATACGTTCCGTCGTCCAGGAAATGGTTTTCCCGCAGGGCGGCGTGGCCGCTGGTTTCGATGGCCAGGGGGCAGTCGATGCCCGCCTCGTTCAGGCGGATGGCCTCGTTGATCACGTTGCGGTAGCCCCGCTTGTAACGGTAATGCTCGCCGCCCCACTCCATGATGAACTCATGAAGGCCGGTGGAGGTGACCGAATCGGTGACGATGGTCAGCCCCGGCTTTTTATCCAGCAGCACGGCGCTGATCAGGGCGATGAGCCGGTTGCGGTCGATCTGCCGGCCGGTACGGTCCACAATGGCGGCGCGGTCGCAGTCGGCGTCGAAAAGCACGCCCATGTCCGCGCCGTATTTCACCACCGCTTCGGTCACGGCGGCGACGGCCCGGGGATCGTCCGTGCCGGGAACGTGATGGGGGAACGCGCCGTCCGGCTCCAGGAACTGGCTGCCCTCCACCCAGGCGCCCAAATCGTCCAGCATTTCCTGGAAGAAGCCGCCCATGCCGTTGCCGGCGTCCACCAGCACGTGCAGGCCCAGCAGGGGCTTTTGCACGTCGGTGTTCAGCTTCCTGCGGATCAGGGCCTTCAGCTGCTCGCAGTACACGGGCATGAAATCCCTTTTCACGATGGGGCCCGCGTCGCCCAGCAGGGGCGAATCGCCGCTGGCGATCTCCAGGATCGCGTCCAGATCGGCCTTCTCGATGCCGCCGGTCCGGGTGAAAAACTTCATGCCGTTGTATTCGGATGAAAAATGATCCGCCGTGATCATCACGCTGCCGTCGCAGGCAAAGCCTTCGGTGATCAGGCTCATATACATGGCCGGGGTGGTGCACAGCCCGTAGCATTCCACCTGGGCCCCCGCCTGATGGCACCCCTCCGCGCAGGCGTCAAGCAGCGCTTCCCCGGTGAGGCGGCAGTCCCGCCCGAGGGCGATCCGCGGGTTGGGCACGCCCCTGTCCCGCAGCCACTTCACAAACGCCGCGCCGATCCGGCCGGCTGCCGCCGCCGTCAGGGGCGCGCCGTCCCCCATGGCCCGTCCGCGCACATCCGTGCCGTTCCTGAGGGTGCGCAAGTCCCAGCTCATACGTTTCCTCCCCGTTCGTCCATTTGCTCCATCGCGTCCTCCACGCAGCCCCGGAAGATCCAGTACAGCGGGGCGAGCGCCCGGTAATCCTCCATCACCCGGTCCACGATCCCCGGCGACTGCAGCCAGGCCATTTTCGCGCCCAGCCGCTCGGCGTACACCTGCTTTTTCAGGTACCAGGGGATCAGCGCTTCCGGCAGCCCTTCCGGGGGCTTCATTTTCTTCCATTCCTGGCCGGAAAGCGCGAACCCGCGCTGCCGGAGCACCGGCAGGATCCGCAGGAAATCGTCCGGGTGGGCGGCCATCCGCCGGCGCATGGCGTCCATGATCTCCCGGGTCTCGCCCCAGATGCCCACGCCCCAGTTCACGTGATCCGCCCCGGCCTCGAACCAGTAGAAGGGCGTGCCGTCGTTGGGCCGGCCGCTCTGCCGGAAGGAGACCCACAGATGATCCCGGTAGGGGGATTTGTCTTTGGAAAAGCGGGTGTCCCGGTTGATGCGGCTTAAGCACTTGGCGGGCCGCACCTCCATGTCCTCCGCGATCTGCTGCATGCCCGGGCCCATGGCGCCGATGAACGCGTAAAAGGGATCCCGCACCGCGCGGTAATACCTGTCCCGGTTGGCGTCCATAAAAGATTTGTCGTTATGAAACCGCAAATCCAGAAAGAAAGGGATCATTTCCTTTCCGAAGCCTTGAAACACGCGCTTTCCTCCCGAGCAAAATTGCACGGCTATATTATATACGATTCTTGGGTTTTGTTCAACTGCTTTCCATCGCAAAAACAGCCGCTTTTTCCGCAAAAAACCGCCGGAGAGCCCCCGGCGGCGTTTGATTCACATTCCGTTCCCGCCCAGCAGCCGCCGGGCCTCCTCTGCGTCCTTTTCCACCTGGGCTTCCACCTCCCGCAGGGACGCCATCTTCCGGGTGGGCCGCAGAAACGCGTACAGCGACACCGTGATTTCCCGGCCGTAGAGATCGCCGGAAAAACCGGGCAGGAAGGTTTCCACCGTGGGGACGGGATCGGCGGTCAACGTGGGCCGCAGCCCCACGTTGGTGACCCCCAGGTATTCCCTGTCCCCCACCCGCACCCGGGCGGCGTACACCCCGAAGGGCGGCAGCGCCGCGCCGGAGGGCACAGGCAGATTGGCCGTGGGCATCCCCACGGTGCGCCCGTTGCCCCGGCCGTGGATCACGGGGCCGGAAAGCACGTACAGCGGGCCTTCGCCGCGCATGGGAGCATCCATTTTCAGATCGTTCCTCTCAGCCGCATCACCAGCAGCACGCAGCCCGCCAGCAGCACCGCGCCCAGCACCATCATGGCCGGGTCGATCTTCAGCTCCGCTTTCTTGGGCTGGTCCGCCCCGGTGAGGATGCGGGCCTTGCGCAGCGCGGTGATCAGCGGCTTGTAGATCAGCAGCGTGATCCCCGTGTTAAGCCCTCCCTTGAGCAGGTTAAAGGGCAGGAAGGTGGGCAGCAGCATGCCCGCCACCACCTCCCGGGGGGTGCCCGTGTAAATGGGGGTGACGATGTAATTCCACAGCAGCATCATCGCCGCCATGACCGCCGTGCCGCACAGCAGGCCCGCCACCGCGCCGTCGGCCGTGCGCTTTTTCTGGTAGATCGCCGCCGCCGTGCAGGCGTAGGCGCAGCTGGAGACCACGTTCATCAGCAGCCCCCAGGGGCCCGTATCGCTGATGGTGACCATCTCGATCACCGACGAAATGGCCGAAATGATCGCCGCGGGCACCGGCCCCATCATCAGCCCGCCCAGCACGATGACCACGTCCTTGGGCTCGTACTTGAGGAAGAGCACCACCGGTATCCGGATCAGCGCCACCGCCAGCACGGCCATGGCGCAGAACATGCCGATCAGGGTGATTTTCCCGGTTTTGCTGTTCATGCTTTTTCCCTCCGTTTTTCATCAAAAAATCCCCTGAAAGCACCGCGTTGATCTTTCAGGGGATCAGAGACTGCCGTATTTGAGGCTTCCCTGTCCATCTTCTTTCATCCAGACTTGCCGCGCGCTGCGCGCCGCGGCTTACTGTCGGTGCCGGAATGCTCACCGGCTCTGCCCCTCCGTAAAAACGGAGCGAGGCTCGCGGACTTTACCGCCGATCGGGATTTTCACCCTGCCCTGAAGATGCGCTGTTCATTCAGTTGTCGGCCTTATTATAATGCGTCGCCGCCCCGGCGTCAAGGGGCGTATTTCATAATATGGCTAACAGAATTCTTCGACGTACCTGGAAGCACTTGTGTCACGCTTTTCATCAGCCATTTCCGCCGCCATGCTCAGACAGGAACAGGATATCCTCCACAACGCCGGTCTCCAGGTTCAGATAAACAGTGTAAGTTCCGTCCTGCTCCGTTTCTTCATCGGACAATTCCCCCACGAAGATCTGGCAACAATAACAGAGCGTTCCATCCAGCAGTACATAGGCCCAATTCTCATCCACGTTTATTGACATCAAAGAAATCTGCCGGGAAGTCAAGTGATACCTTACGCCAACGGCTTCCTTTGCGATTTGGACGAAGTCGTGCGCAGAAAAAGCTTGTTTCTCTTTCGCTTTCTCAATATCTTCCCCCTCCAAAACAACTACGTTTTTTTCATCCTCTTTTTCATTCCAATACGCTTGATAGTCAAAACCATGCTCCCGGTTGATCCGCTCGACGTAAGGATCGAACACAAGCAGCTGGGCCTGTTCTCCGGTTTCCGGGTCGATCCTAAGGATTTCCTCCAGCTGATCCTTCCCCCAGGCGGAGGCCTCCAGCCCGCCGCTCATGTCCTCCCCGTCATGGCTCCAGGATATGCTTTTCACGGTTTGGCCGTCCACGATCACTGTATACTTACCCAGCACATAAGCCAGGTGCTCTTTTCCTTCATACGTTACAACGGTGGTTCCTCCTTCCCCTTCCGCAGTTTCCCGAATGAACATGGACTGCATCTGGGCGGTAATCCCGTAGGTTTTGAGCAGCGCCCGATCCGCAATTTCCGTGGCGGGCACGCGTTTGGCAAAGATGATCCCGGCGGCCAGGGCCGACGCGGTCATCAGCAACAGGATGATCACGAAGATGAAGATTGGTTTTGCTGTAAAATGGATTTTCTTCACATTTCTGCCCTCCATCGCCTTCCCAATGATCTGATTGCATTCCCGAGCAGAAGGATCGAGAGAGGCCAACGTGGTATCAACGGCGTTTTCAAGACGTTTTTGAAATCTCAAGTCTTTCATTTTGCTTCACCTCCCGTCAAGCTGTGCCGGAGCATTTCCTCCGCCCGTTTGAGTCTTTTGCTGGCGGTGGATTTGGGAATGCCCAGCGCCTCCGCCGTGTCCTGCAAGGTCAAGTTGGAATAGTAATACAGCAATACAGGCCGCTTATACTTATCCGGAAGTTTTCCTATTTCGATCACCAGGTCGCGATCTTCCTCCGGCACGGAAATATAGCCAGGCGGCAATTCATCCAGGCTCGTTTTGAAGTCAATCTGTTTGAACCATTGCGTCCGGTGATAGTCCCGGCAAATATTCATCGCCACCCGCATCAGCCACGCCTTTTCATTCCGGATGGAAGCTGCGCTGTTCCTCTCCAGGTATCTCCACGCTTTCATAAACGTGTCCTGCATGGCATCCTGTGCAAGATCATAATCGGCCAGATAAATGAAGCAGGTTTTCAGGATCGCTCCCGCATAGGTGTGGACCCATGTTTCCAATATCTGCTCCCGGGTCATGCCGGGTACCGCAGCACGCTCCATACCGATCACCTCCTCTCTGCACCAATTATGACGGATGGAAAGGGAGATTTGTACACCAATCCAAATATCTTTTTATGAATCACAAATTCATATTATAGAAAAGTGTCAGCAGTGCTGACACTTTTTCGTTGTCGGAATATGTTTCGTAAGGCTGCTTCATGCGATAAAGGCCACGGCGATGAAAGCCCTTTATACCGGGATATTGGCGCTGAATACGATCGGCAAGGAAATCTATATACCCATCGCCGCAGCTCGCTTCTTTGGATTTTTTAGAGCCCCGCAGAAATCGTTTCCCTGAACCCCTTGGCAACTAATTCATACCGTTGGTTACCAGATCCGCGTTTGGCAGGAAATCCCCGGGCAGGTAAATGTGCCCCGCCAGGGAATCGGGCTGCTCGCCCTGAACGAAGAAGGCGGCCTTTTTCACCCCCTGCAGTTCGCACAGGGTATTCACCAGGGCGTAGATCATCTGCTTCTCCGCCGCGGCGTCCATCCCTGCGCAGAGGGCCGGCCACTGCCCGGAAAAATTCAGCACCAGCGCCTGATCCGCATAGCTGACCCCCAGCAGGTCGGCCGGGCGCAGGCCCTGGGGCAGCACGGGCCGCAGGCCCGATACGCTGTCGAAGGGCTGGGGCCCCAGCAGCAGCTGCTGCACCAGCGCCCGGGCGCTGTACGCCTCGTAGAAGGGCACGGGCCGGAGCACCCGGGTCAGCCTTCCGTTCCCGTCCGAAAAATACAGCGCGCATTCGGCCAGCAGGAAGCCGGAAAAATCCCGCCGCCGCATCAGCCCGTCCGCAAACCGGATCTGCTCCCCGGCGCCGGAATAGGTGCCGGACGGCGTCAGGGACGTAATGCTCTCCTCGCCGATCACGACCTCGATGCCGTCCAGTCCCGGCAGGAAGGTGGTGAACGTATACGTCATGGCCGCCATCATCACGGACCGGGTGATCCCCGCGTCGATGAGCGCGGAATTCATTTCTTCCCGGAAGTGCAGCGAAAGCCGCCGCACGCCCCCCGTTTCCTCCAATACGGGGCTGTCCGCCAGCATTTCCCGCAGCCGGGGGCAGGCTGGGGCGTTGGGCAGCTTCTCCGCCCCGGCCCCGATGGCCTCCAGCAGCGTCACCGCCATGCCGGGCAGATCCTGGCTGGAGAAGGACAGCGTGCGCCCTTCGCACAGGATGCCCTTGCCCGCCGGCGCCGGGAAATACACCGCCGCGGCAAAGGACCGCCGGCCCGCCGTGGCGGGCGCGCCCGCCCGGGCCCACAGGGTGGAAAGATCCTCCCGGGTGTTGGGCTGGAAAGCCCCCGCCGGCAGGGTGGAAGCCACGTTCAGCCCCGGCTGCACCCCGGCGATGAGCACGTTCACATACTGCAGATCCCCAAACTGGCACAGGGTATTGGCCAGGGCCTGGCCCACCAGGTACAGCTGCTCGTGAGACAGCCGCAGCGCCGAGGCCCCCAGGCTCACCGTGGCCACCTGGCCGGATACCTCCACCGCGTCCGTGCCCGACAGCGTCAGCGTCACGTCGCCGCCCACGGCCTGGGCCGCCCCCGCGGAGGGCTGGGACAGGAGCATTTCGCACAGCGTCTGGGCGTTATGGCGGGAGGCGGAAAACTGCGCCTTCACCGGGTAAGCCAGCAGCTGGGTGCCCTCCAGGGAAGGCAGATACAGCAGCACCGTCTGCTCGTAGCCCTGGTTGATATCGTTTTCCGGCGCCTCGTAGCGTTTTTCCGCCGGCGGCAGCGTCAGCTGCGGCCCACCAGGGGCTTTCTCCTGGCCCACGCAGCCGGACAAAAGCAGCGCCGCCGCCATCAGGCAGCCCAGGCGTTTCCAGCGTCGATCCATTTCTGCTCCATCCCTCAGTCCTGATTCATCAGCTTCTCAAGCTCGTCATATCCGATTTTCCACAATCCGTCCTCCCGCCGCATCCGCAGGGGATAGCCCCCTATCTCCCGGTCGCCCGCCTCGCCCAGCAGCGTCAGATCCACGCTGACCACGGCGCTCTGCCCGTCCGGGCTCACGCTGCCCGGGCTCACGGAAAAGCTGACCAGGGTGCCGCCGTCCGCAAAGGCGTCGCAGGCGGCCTGTTCCCGGGGGCGCGCGGCGTCCCGGGCCGTCAGATCGTACAGGGCGGCCCACTCCTGCCGCTGCCACGCATCCAGGATCAGCACGGCGGTATTGTGGGGGGTCAGCAGCCGGTCTTCCCGCCGGGTCAGGGGCGGCAGAAGCGTTTCATCCCCGCTCTGGTCCAGGAACCCCGCGGTCAGGCGCAGGGATTTTCCCTGGTCCACCCCCCGGTAAACCAGCACCTGCACCCGGGCGCACAGCCCGGCTTCGGTGAGCGTGGCGCTCAGGGCGTCCAGGCACATCTGCCGGCGCAGCACGCCCTCCGTCCTGTCGGCGGCGTCCTGGCCCTCGTCGGCGTACCGGCCCATCATGGCTTCATTGAAGGTCACGAACAGGGTGTCCCCCTGGCTCAGGGTGGAAAGCACCTCTGTGCCGGGCGGGAACAGGCCGCCCAGAATGGGCGCCGCGCCGGAAGGCCCGTCCAGCAGGGCCTGCACCAGGGCGTGCTCCGGCGCTTCGTTCCTGCCCACCTCCACCTGCCGCGTCTGGGGCGCCAGGTACGCCGTCGTTCCGTAGCGGAAATACAGCACGGCGGTGAACCCCGACGCGGGCAGCCCGCCCGTATCGGCGCTGATCAGCGCCGTTTCCTCCACGGGCTGCGGCTTTTCTTCCTCCTGCGGCGGCGCGCCGCAGCCGGACAGAAGCGCCGCGCACAGGATCAGGAGCGCCCAGCGGCGCGCGCCCTTCATTGGGGCCAGGGCTCCTCGCCCAGGCACCAGCCCCGCAGCTTATTCACCGTGCGCTCCAGGCTGCCCCGGCTGTCGCCCCAGGGCTTATCGGCGTTGCGGTAGTCGAATTTCAGGGTAAAGCCCTCCAGGTCTTTTTCCAGTTTCTCCAGGCTCTTTTCCACCGCGGCGCACAGGTCCGAAGCGAAGCGCCGGTACATTTCGGGCTTCATTTCCTCCCCCGCCATCTGCAAAAGCAGCGCCATGTCCTGCAGGCATACGCCCTTGGACTGGGAAAAAGCCCGGCGAAAGGCGTCGTCCGTTTCATAAAGATGCAGCAGGGTATAGGCGTAACGGTTGGTGTTTTCTTCCACCGACCGGCACAGGATGCACGTGCCCGTCAGCTCCCGGATCTTCCCCGCCGCCGCCGCGCCGGGAGCGCCGCCCTCCGCCCGGCGGAACAGGGAGGGCTTCTTCCCTTCCCCGGCCTTCGCTTCCTCCAGGATGGGGGCCAGGCGGCGCATGGTTTCCTTCAGATGGGAGTGCATCATCAGCGCGTGGCCCAGGCGGTTCTTCTGGGCGTAAAGCATTTCCTGGTGCTTCGGGCAGAAGCCCAGGGCGTTCACCTGGATCCGGGTGTCCGGCTCCATCACCGACGCGCCCAGATACCTGTCCACGTCCACCCGCTCGTTATGCCGCCGCAGGGCGCACAGGGGACATTCGCCCTCCAGCTTCACCGCGTCCCATACGGGAATGGTATCCAAATGATATCGCATAGGTCCTCCTTTGGAATAACGGGGCGTTCCCGGACATATCCTTGCCTGAAAGGGGGCGGGAAAATGCGCGCAGGGCGCTTGCAGACGCGGCGTTACCGGGTCCGGCGGACCCGCCGCAGGGTATTCCTGGTGCTGGCGCTGCTGGGCATCGGGGCGTTTTTCCTGGCCCGCAGCCCCGTTTTTCCCCGGCTGCAGGCATACTTTCTGTCCCTGCTGCCCGGCGCTCCCGCCCTCCCTGACGAGGAAATGGCAGAGACCCGGGAAGTGACCCTGCCCGGCGGGCAGTGGCACGCCCTGTCCCTCGGCACGTACCGGGACGCCGCCGCGGCCCGGCAGGCGGCGGACAGCTTCCGCGCCCGGGGCGCGGGGGGATACCGGGACGGGGAAAACCGCCTGCTGGCGGCGGCTTATCCCGCCCGGGCGGACGCCCAGCAGGTGCAGAAGCGGCTGCTGGCCCATCACGGCCTGGAAACGGCGCAGACGGAGATCGCCTGGCCGGAGATCCGCTTCCGCCTCACCGGACGGAAGGATCAGCTGGACGCCGTGGAGGACGCGCTGCGCCTCCTTTCCCAGACGGCGGAGCAGCTGTTTTCCCTTTCCTCCGGGCTGGACAAAAGGACAATGGACGAAACCGCCGCCCGGCAGGCCCTCGCCTCCTGGCGGGATACCCTCTCCGCCCAGGCATCGCGCCTGGACGAATGCTTCGGGGGCGCCGCCCCAGAAGCGGCGGAGCAGCTGCGCGGCCAGATCGCATTCCTCGCGGACGCGCTGAAAACCGCGCTGGAGGAACAGGGCAGCGTGCGGCTGGGCGCGCAGATCAAATACTGCCACCTGGCCGCGCTGTGCCGCCTGCAAGCCTGGGCTGATACCCTGGCGGAATGATCACCGTCCCACGGCGGGCCTCTCCGGAGGATTGCACCGGGGGCAGCGCACCAGGTTTTTGTATTCCTGGCTGTTGATCAGATCGAAGGAGAAGCTGGACAGCGGCCAATAGCGCTCGTCCACTGCGGGGCAGTTGGGCATGGCGTGGTAATACTTGCCGCCCTCCTTGTTGTAATACACGGTAACGGCGCTGCTGCCGTCGGGATTGGGCGTGGCGGTGGGGGCGATGGTGGAGGCGGGCATGGTGGGGGCGGGCCCTTCCTGGCCGGATTCGTTGATCACCACGCCGCCCAGGCTCTGGGGCCCCACATACCACACGTCGTTCACCCGGAACATCAGCACCTGCAGCCGTTTCCAGACCTGGGTGTTGTCGTTTTCATTGAACAGCACCCGGACCGTGATGGTGCGGGTATTGTCGCCGTCGCTGCCGTCGATGTTCTCCACCGCGAAGCTGGCCGGCCGGCTGCCCTGCACCATCTGGTACAGCGTGGTTTCCGGGGAGGACTGGGAGCTCACCCAGGCGGGCTGGCAGTATTTCACCATTTCATCCACCCGGAACAGCGCCCACTGGGCCAGGAATTCCTCCAGCCGCTGCTGCGCGGCGGGCAGCGTCACCTGGGTATCCGGGTTTTCGGTGGGCTCCGCCGTGGGGGCGGCGGGCACGGACACGCTGAAATTGCTGAAAGCGTTCACCGGGGTGTCCCCGCGCTTGCCCGCGTCCACGGGATCGCCGCCGGGCACCAGGATGGCCACCGCGATCACCAGCGCCAGGGCCGCGTACACCACGGTGAGGGTGCTGCGGGCGCTTTTCACAAAGGCCTTCAGCATCCACATCAGCACCAGCGAAACCGCCACGGCCCCCAGGAACAGCAGCCGCAGAAACAGATTGGGGATCAGCAGGCACAGCAGGAAAAGCGCCGGCAGCACCGCCGACAGCACGATGGACAGCGCCTGATACCTTTTCCCCTTTCCGGCGGGCTGGGGGGCCTCCCCCGGCTGGGCGGGCTTGTCCGCCTGGGCATGCCGCCGGTTTTTCATATTGTACAGCGGCGCGGAATTATACTGACCGCGATTGGAATTCATTCTGTGCTCCTTTCAGCCCGCGCGGAGAACCTCCGCCGGCGAAAACAAATCTCCCATCATAAAACGCCCCTCCGCCGGGATTTGATCCCGGCGCCGGTTCATTCGTCGATCTGCACCTTGTCCCGTCCGAAGGTGTCGATCAGGCCGGACAGCGTTTTTTCTTCCCGCAGGCCGTCGTCCGGGGCCGGGGCCGCCTCCTGGGGCAGGGCCTCGAACCGGGCGTCCCCGCCGCCGCACTGCTGCAGCGCCTTTTCGATTTTTTCCCGGCGCTCCGCGCTGACCAGCATGTTCATGAAAATCGCTTCCCCGGGGGCGAACAGCGCCCGGTACGCCCCCTCCTTGAAACCGCCGTACTTGCCCCGGCTCAGGGGCGCGTACACGGCGGGATCCGTCTTCTTGAGCATCTTGAGCGCGTCGTTCCATACGTCCTTGGGCATTTTGCCGCCCTCAGGGGCGGGCGCTTCCTCCGCGGGCCGGGGGGCGGGCCTGACCGCCCGGGCCGGGGCGGCGGCAGCCGGCTTTGCCGCATCGGACGCCGCCGGCGCTGCGCGCACCCCGCTTTTTTCCAGCGCCGCCAGTCGGTTTTCCAGTTCCCCGATCCTTTCCAGCAGGGCGCTCACATCCTGGTCCTCCGGCTGATCGCAGGCGCGCAGGGCGAAGATTTCCAGCACAGACCGGGCGGAGGACGCCCAGCGGGTGTCCGCCTCCGCCTTCATACAGCCCTCCAGCGTCCGCAGCAGCCGTTCCGCGGAAAAGGCTTCCGCCTGGGCGGCGTACCGTTTGCGGTTCTCGCCGGTGGCGCCGGGCAGCGCCTCCCCGGGGCCGCAGAGCTTCGCCGCCATCAGCAGCCGGAAATGGGCGGACAGATCCTTGAGGAACACCTGTACGTCCCGTCCGCCCCGCATCAGTTCGTCGATCAGGCGCAGGGCTTCCCCGCCCTCCTGCCGGGCCAGGGCATCGGCAAAGGAAAACAGGAAGGCCCGGTCCGCCGTGCCCAGGGCGTCCCGGACGTGGGCCTCGGTGATCACGTCCCCGGCGCCCATGCACATATCCAGGATGGAAAGCGCATCCCGCATGCCGCCCTCCGCCGCCCGGGCGATGAGGGAAAGGGCCTCGGGCTCGGCGGTCAGGCCGCTTTTTTCCGTCACGGTTTTCAGATGCCCCGCGATCTGGTCCTCGCTGTACCGCCCGAAATCGTACCGCTGGCAGCGGCTGAGGATGGTGGCGGGCAGCTTCTGGGGCTCGGTGGTGGCCAGGATGAACACCATGTATTCCGGCGGCTCCTCCAGGGTCTTGAGCAGGGCGTTGAAGGCCGCGTTGGAAAGCATGTGCACTTCGTCGATGATGTACACCTTGTATTTTCCGAACTGGGGCGGATAATCCACCTTTTCCAGCAGGTCCCGGATCTCCTCCACCCGGCTGTTGCTGGCGGCGTCCATTTCGTACACGTCGAAGGACGCGCCGCTTTCGATGGTTTTGCAGCTTTGGCACTCCCCGCAGGGATCGCCGTCCACGGGATGCTCGCAGTTAATGGCCCGGGTGAGGATGCGGGCCGCGCTGGTTTTGCCGGTGCCCCGGCTGCCGCAGAACAGATAGGCGTGGGCGATGCGCCCCGTGGTCACCTGATTGCGCAGGGTGCGCACGATGGCTTCCTGGCCCACCATTTCCGAAAACGTCCTGGGCCGCCAGACCCGGTACAAAGCCTGATACAAACTTCATTCCTCCCCGTTTAGGGATCGTTGTGAAAGCGCGCCGTATTCCACCCGCCGCGCATTATTTGATTTCCCGCATCCGCCGCTCCAGCACCTCCTGCGCGGCCACGCTGTACCCGAAAAAGCCCAGGGCCCCGCCCAGGGCATAATAAACGCCGTGGTTGTAGGCGATCAGCTTCATCCGGCCGAAATCCAGGCGGCCGGAAGCGTCCATCATTTCCTTTTTCACGCCCACCCGTTCGATTTTGCCCAGAAACAGATCGTGGCTGCCCAGATCCTGCACGGACGTGACGCGGCAGGCCAGATACAGGGGACATTCGGCGATGGCCGGGGCGGCAAAGCCCTCCACCGCCGCGGGGGTCAGGCCGCAGGCGGCGAATTTGTCCACGTCCCGGCCTGACTTGACGCCGCAGAAATCCGTAGCTTTCAGCTGATCCTCGCCCACCAGATTGATCACAAATTCCCCGGTTTCCCGGATGATGCCATGAGAAAAGCGCTCCTTCCGGACGGAAACGGAGCACATGGGCGGCTCGGAATTCACCGTGCCCACCCAGGCCAGGGTGACGATGTTGGGCTTTTCCCCCGCCCGGGCGCAGGAAACCATCACCGCGGGCACGGGGGCCAGCAGTGTGCCGGGCTTGAGCTGCACGAATCCATTTTCCATAAGCGTCCTCCTTTATCGGTCCGGGGCGATGCGGGCGGCGTTTTCCCCGGCGGTCAGGCCGGAGGCGAAGGCGAAGAGCAGATTGAACCCGCCGCATCCGCCGTCCACGTCCAGCATTTCTCCCGCGGCGAACAATCCGGGGACCAGGCGGGATTCCAGGGTGTCCGGGTCAAATTCCCCGGTGCGGATGCCGCCGGAAGTGACCTGGGCGGCGTCCATCCCCCGCACGCCGGTCAGGGGCACGGGGAAGGCCGTCAGGCTCCGCGCCAGATTTTCTTTGTCCTGTCCCGCCAGCCTTTCCGCCAGCAGCCGGGGCGCCAGCCCCTTCAAAAGCGCCTCCCGGGGCAGGATATGCAGCCGCTCCTTCAGCAATGCCAGGGCCGCCGGGGCATTCCGGAAGGGGTCCTCCGGCGCGCCGGTCACGAAAAAGCGCCGGGGGGCGAAGCCCAGCATGGGCGAAAAATCCAGGTACAGCAGCGGCCACGCGCCGCTTTTCTCTTTTTCTTCCCCGGCGCTGCGGGAAAGCTCCATAGCGCACACGCCGCTGACCCCGTAATCGGTGAACAGCGCCTCCCCCTGGGATTGGGCGAAGGGCATGCCGTCCCGTCGGCGGCACAGGGTCAGAATGGCGGGCAGCCGCAGGCCGGAAAGGCCCTTCACCGCGGCTTTTTCCGCCGTCAGCGGGGTCAGCGCGGGCCGGGGCGGGACCAGGGTGTGGCCCAAATCCGTCAGCAGCCGATACGCGCCGCCGTCGTGGCCCAGCTTTCCCCCGGCCATGCCCCCGCAGGCGGCGATCACCGCCCGGGCGCCGTACGCGCCGCGGGGGGTGTACAGGCAGAAGCCCGCGCCGGTCTGTTCGATCCGGGCGACGGGGGTCTCGCTCAGGACCGGGATGCTCCGCCTCTCCAGCGCGCCGCGGAGCACGTCCAGCACGGCGGCAGCCTGGCCGCAGGCGGGGTACACCCGCCCCTGCTCCTCCTGCACCGTCAGAAGCCCCAGGCCGTGAAAGAACGCCAGCACCCGGTCCGCCGGGCAGTTTTCCAGCACCCGCCGGGCCAGGGAAGCGCCGCCGGGGTAATTGAGGGGCCCGGTGTTGGCCAGATTGCACCGGCCGTTGCCGCTGGCCAGGATCTTCCGCCCCACCCGGGGAGCGGCCTCCAGCACGGCTGCGCGGGCGCCCTGATTCGATGCGGAAAGCGCGGCGGACAAACCCGCCGCGCCTCCGCCGATGATCAGCACATCGTATGTCATGGGATTATTTGGTGCCGCTCTTGGAGTTCTTGTAGGCGTACTCGATGGCGCTCACCGCACCGAACCAGCCGTTGTAGCTGGCGTCCACGTCCACGTGGTCGGTGTTATGGGTTCTGCTGTTGGTGAAGTGGACGCAGAACTGACCGTTGTAATTGTTGTCCGGGATCCGGTCGCCCTTGAAGTTATGCGGGATGCCGTACATGGAGGCCGCGAAGGTGCGCCCGCCGATGGTGACCCACAGGGGCCGGCGGCGCCAGGACTCCAGCTCCTTCTCCCGGTCGGAGATCTCCTGGGCGTTGCTCACGCCGTAGATCTGGCAGATGGCGGCGGTATCCGCGGTGGTCAGCGGCTCGCAGTCGGCGTGGTTGTCGCCGTAGAGGCGCTGGGCCTTGAAGGAAATGCCGGTGTACACGTCGGTGATCACCGCCACGGTGCCCACGCCCCAGATGCCCTGGATGCCGCCGGTGTACCAGTCGATCTTCTCCACCGGGTACAGCGTGGTGGTGGCGCTGCTGCCGTCATAGGTGCCCACGGGCACGGTGCCGAACAGGGCGTGCTGGGTCTTTTCCCCGGCGATGCCGTCCACCGTCAGGCCGTTGGCCTTCTGGAAGTTGATGATGGCGGTCTCCGTGCTGGTCAGGTACGTGCCGGTCACCTGATCGGCGGTGAGGAAGCCCTTTTCCACCAGCTTCTGCTGCAGGGCGGTCACGTCGGTGCCCGTATCGTTCTTGGACAGCGTCCGGTAAGTGGCTTCCTTGGGCGCGCTGGGATTGCCGGTCTGCTCGTAGGCCTTCTTTTCCGCGCTGGTCAGCACCCGCACCAGATCGCCCCGCATCCAGCCGGTGATGGTGCCGTAGCGGATGTTGAACCAGTAATAGGGGTTCTGGGCGGTGGGAGCCTGATAATTGCCCAGGTAGGTCAGCATGGTGCCGGCTGCGCGCACGGTGGTCAGCTCGCGGCCCTGCATGGAGGGATCCTTGCGGATGATCACCTTTTCCTTGGTGGTCATGGCCAGGTTGCTCAGATCCGTGGTGTTGGGCGTGGCGTCGGGCGCCAGCGTCACCACGTTGGGCGGCGGCGTGGGCGTGCCGCGCATGGCGTCGTATTCCGCATTGGTGAGCACCCGGGCGAAATTGCCGTGGATGTAGGCGGTCTTGCCGTTATAGGTGACGCGGTACCAGGTGACCTGGCCCACGGTTTCCTTCTTGGTGAAGGGCAGCACAGCGCCCTTGTTCACCTGGCCCAGGGTGCCGGCCTTGGTGCTGGCCTTTTCCCGCACCCAGACCTTGTCCGCGGTGATGGTGATGTAGTTGCTGTTGCCGGGCCGCGGCGAAGCGGCGCCGGGGGTGGGCGAAGGCAGCTTGCCCGTGGCTTTATACGCATCCAGCTGCCAGTCGGCCAGCTGATATGTGAAGTCGCCCCGGAGATAGGCCCGGGTGCCGTCCGCCGTGACCACGGGATACCACAGATACCCGGCGTTGGCGACGGGAGCGCCCGTCATGGGCAGCACGGTGCCCTTTTCCTTCACCTGGCCGGCAGTCTCCGCGTTGGGTTCGGGCTTGAGCCGCAGCCACACGGAGGAAGCCGTGGTGGCCGCGTACCCGGTGGTGACAACGGTATCGGGCGGGGTAGTGGGCGTGGCGGAGCCGCTTTCGCTGACGACCTTGGCCATATCCCCCAGCACGTAGCCGAAGGCGCCAAACTGATTGGAGTACACCAGATACCACAGCTCCGAGCCGCCGGAATACGCCGTTCCGTAGAAGGGCAGCTCCGTGCCCAGCGGCAGCTGGCCGTAGGAGGTGCCCCAGGGCTTCACGCGCACGTTCACGCCGCCCTTGACCAGCTTGATATAGCCCACCACCGTGCTGCCGGAAGGCCCGGCGGGGGTGGCGGCGGGAGTCGCCGCCGGCGTCGCCGCGGGGGTCGGGGCCTGCACGGGCGCGCCGGAAGCGTCGCAGTACGTCCAGCAGTCGGACCGCACATAGCCCGTGATGCCGTTATAGGTCACCAGCACCCAGTTGTAATTGTCCGCCTGGGTGGGGCCGGCGGTATAGGCCAGCACGGTGCCCACGGGCAGCTTGTCCGCCGCCCGGGGGGTCAGCACGGTGCCGCCCGGGGTCTTGCGCAGGTTCACCTTGTCCAGGATCAGCTTCACATAGCCGGAGCCTATGACCGGGGTGGCGGGGCCGGGAGAGGTGACCGGGGCGGGCGGCAGGGTGTAGCCGCCCAGCTCCGCCTGGGTCAGCACCCGCAGCGCCGTGGCGGGCACAAAGCCGTACACGCCGTTGGTTTCAATGATATACCAGTCGTCCGCCGTGTTCCCGGCGGGCTTGCCGAAGATATTCACCACCGTGTTGGCCGAAAGCACGGCCAGGGGCGTGCCGCCGGCGGTCTGGCGCAGGTTCACGCCGTCCACGGTGATCAATCCGTAATTGCTCTCGGGGGACGTGGGGGTCGTGGAGTCGGCGGGGTTGTCGATCAGGGTGAAGAAATTGCCGTGAACGAAGCCGGTATAGGTGCGGCTGGGATTGGTGGGGGTGCCGCCCTTAACCTTGTACCAGGTGACGTCGCCCTTCTTTTCGGTGCCCAGCACCTCCAGCACCCAGCCTGCGGGCAGACGGGCCCAGAAATCGCCGTTGAGGTTCGTATCCTTGCGGAAGAAGACGTTGTCCGTGGTGACGCGGCCGTAGGTGGCGCCTTCTTTATAGTTAATGGTATTGGTGCCGTTGGCGCCGGAGAGCAGGTTGCCCGCGGCGTCGCACAGCTTATAGCAGTCGGACCGCACATAGCCCGCCTTGCCGTCGTAATACACCTGCACCCAGTCAAATTCCCCGAACCGGGTCACGCTGTAATACGCCAGCACCGTGCCCAGGGGGATCTGGTTGTTTTCATTCAGGGAAACGCCGCCGGGGGTCTGGCGCAGGTTCACCTTGTCCAGCACCGTACGGATGTATCCCTTCGCCGCCGAGGCGGGCGCGGTGGTGGGCGCGGAAATGATCACGACCCCGGGAGTAGGGGTGGGCGTCGCCGAAGGAACAGGCGTGACCGAGGACATGCCGGGCCGGTACAGCTGGCCCTTGGTCAGCTCCCATTCCGCGCGTTCCGCGTCGTTCATTTCCTGCACGAATTCCGCCATCAGGAAGCCCACCACAGTGGAGCCGTAGGGCTTCGCCTTGTACCAGGCGGTCTTGTTATAGGTGGCGTCCTCCAGGATCTCCACCACCCGGTATTCGGGCAGCTGATCCAGATAATCCGTGGATCCGGGCTTGGGCCGGAAATTCACCACCCGATTGGTGGTGGTGTTGCGGATGACGATATATCCAATCCGCACCTTTTCGGTTTCCGCCGCCTGAGCGGGCGCCAGCGACAGCACCATCGCCGCCAGCAGCACCAGGGAAATCCACCGTTTCATCATGCCTGTTTGCTTCATAAAGCCCTTCCACCCCATCTGCTTGTATTTGGACCCCCGCGTGTCGAGCGCGGGAAAATGAGCGCGCAAAAAGAAGAATAGAATCCTTCTTTTGCATTGTATTACACATTTGTTACGCCGTCAAGCATTTTCTTAAATTTGTTACACGAATTTGGGGCAATATTTTGTCGATTCGCTTTACGGGACCGCAGAAGTATGCTATACTGTGCCTGTATCACCTTTATATTAAGGAAGGATTAACAGAATGGACATGCTTTCTATCCTGGAAACCAAGAAACGGGGAAAAGCCCTGACGCCGGAGCAGATCGGATACTTTGTCCGGGGGGCCGCGGACGGCTCCGTCCCGGATTATCAGCTGGCCGCCCTGCTGATGGCCATCCGCCTGAACGGCATGACGCCGGAGGAAACGGCGCAGCTGACCATGGCCATGGCCCGGTCCGGGGATCTACTGGAGCCCGAGGTGGGCGGCGTGCCGGTGGACAAGCATTCCACCGGCGGCGTGGGCGATACCACTACGCTGATTCTGGCCCCGCTGGTGGCCGCCTGCGGGGGCAAGGTGCTGAAGATGAGCGGCCGGGGCCTGGGGCACACCGGCGGCACGGTGGATAAGCTGGAGAGCATCCCCGGCATGCGCACCTCCCTGCCCGAGGACGAATTCGTGTCCATCGTGCGCAGGATCGGCTGCGCGGTGGTGGGTCAGAGCGCCCAGCTGGCCCCGGCGGACAAGCGGCTCTACGCCTTGCGGGACGTGACCGCCACCGTGGACAGCGTGCCCCTGATCGTATCCAGTATTTTAAGCAAGAAATTCGCCGGCGGCTCCAAGGCCATCGTGCTGGACGTGAAAACCGGGTCCGGCGCGCTGATGCCCACGCTGGAAGCCTCCGTGGAGCTGGCGAAGGCCATGGTGGACATCGGCCGCCTGGCGGGGCGCAGCGTGACGGCGGTGGTGTCCGGCATGGAGGAGCCCCTGGGCAGCCACGTGGGCAACGCCCTGGAGGTGAAGGAGGCCGTGGACGTGCTGGCCGGCCGCACGGGCGGGCCGCTGAAAAAGGTGTCCCTGTTCCTGGGCGCCCGGATGCTGATGGCCTCCGGTCTGGCCGATACGGAGGAAGAAGCCCTTGCGCGGCTGGAAAACGCCGTCGCCAGCGGCGCGGGCCTGAATAAGCTGAAGGAAATGATCGCCGCCCAGGGAGGCGACCCCCGGATCTGCGACGATATCTCCCTGCTGCCCCACATCGACGCCACCGTGCCCGTCCTGGCCCGGGAGGAGGGCTATCTCAGCCACGTGAACGGCACCGCCCTGGGCCTGGCCGCCCAGCGCATGGGCGCGGGCCGCGTGAAGAAGGAAGACGTGATCGACCCCGCCGTGGGCTTCGTGATGGAAAAGCGCATCGGCGATTTCGTGAAGAAGGGCGACGTGATCGTCACGCTGCATCCCCGGACGGAAGCAAGCGCCCGGGAGGCGGCGGACAGCATCCTTTCCGCCCTCAGCTTCTCCCCCGTCCCCGTGCCCCGGGCGCGGCTGCTATACGCGCTCATCACCCCCCAGGGCGTGCAGCCCCTGAACGAATAAAAAGGAGATCACCGCTATGAAAAAGCTGATTGCCCTGCTGACCGCGCTGCTGATGCTGCTGTGCATTTTCCCCGCGCTGGGAGAAACCGCCCCCCGGGAAGAAAGCGCAGAGTTGACCTATGAAGAACTGGAAATTTATCTGACGGCCCAGGCGAAGGAAGCCCTGGCCGCCGACGGCGTCGCCGTGCAGTCCGACGAGCGCGGCACCTGGGCCGTGTGGGACGGCGGGGCGCTGCAGATCGCCGACGAAGAGCTCACCGACAGCACCGCCGTCGTGGGCGCGGCCATCCTGCCCGGGCAGGAGGACCCCCGGGGGCTGTATCTGGGCTGCTCCCTCCAGGACGTGCTGGACGCTTACCCTAACGATAATCCCGGCCTGTACGGCACCCGGTACGACGCGGCGCTCTACATCCGGGGCGAAAAGCCGGAGGCCACCGTGGGCTACATCCTGCGGGACGGCCAGCGCATCCTCCAGGTCTGCCACACCGTGGAGCACTGGTCTTCGGAAGGCGTGGTGGAGTGCAGCATCGTGTATGATCTGGATCAGGGCACGGTGACCGCCATTTCCATCGTGGACATGCAGCGCATCGTGGAGGAAACGGAAGCCCTGGAAACCCTGTCCGACGTGGCTGCCATGCAGGAAAACCGGGAATACGGCGCCTATCCCCAGTCGAAGGACGGAGCGACCCTGGCGCCCTTCCAGCGGGAGGATCTGTCCTTCTCCGGCATTGATTTCCTGGATCTCACCGCGGAAAGCGCCTTCGCCGCCTTCGGGGCCCCGAATGTGGACGAATGGACGGAGGATTCCACCGGCGAATGGATCCGCCTGATGCAGTGGGACGGCGTTTCCGTGCAGCTGCTTTACACCGCTGAAAAAACCTTCCTCCGGCCGGACAGCCTGATCTTCACCAACGCCGATTTTGAAGGCCCCCGCGGGGTGCGGCCCGGCGATTATCTGGATACGGTGATCAACCGGTTCTACCGGGAGGATTACGCCGTTCTGTCCGCCGGCGAAGTGATGCTCTACGGCGACGGCAGCAGCACGAGCTACGGCCGTCTGTCCTATTCCGCCGATTCCGCCACCCTCGCCTATTCCCTGCCCCTGGAGGGGGAAGCCGCCGTCGTGTGGTACATGACCTTTTCCGACGGCGAACTGCAGGAGGCCCGCCTGCTGCTGCGGTGACGCGGCCGCCCGGGGAGGGCCTGCTCCCCTGATTTTCTTCATTCGTTGCTGACGGAGGCGTACGCTCCATGCGCATTGACCTGAGCTGCCCGGTGGAGGTGTGGCACTGCAAAATGCCCACCCCCCAATACCCCTGCGTGACCATGCAGATCTATAACCTGTCGGACAAGGATGTTTCCAGCCTGCAGGTCTGCGTGGTGTGCTTTGATGCGGAGGGCAGCCCCTACGCCCGGCATGTGGAGCGCATCCAGAGTCTTTCCGCCCCGGCCATGCACGTGTTCGAGGCCACGGCGGACCTGGAGGAAGGCATCGACGCCCGGGACCTGGAGGTGTGGATCGAAAAGGTATGGTTCTCGGACGGGACGGTGTGGCGCCGGGGCGCGGCGGAAAGCGCCGAATACCGCCCGACGCCGCTGCTGCAGGGCCAACGGCTGCAGATCATGCGGGAGCTGGCCGGCCAGGACGCCGCCTGCTGCCCCAGCGATCAGGGGGCGGTGTGGGTGTGCGTCTGCGGCCGGGCCAACGCCGCCCGGGAGGATAAATGCCGCCGCTGCCGCCGGGACAAGCACGAGATATTCACCAAGCTCAACGAAGCCGCCATCGAAAGGATCCTCATCGCCCGGCAGAACGCCCTGGAGGAAAAGCAGCGGCAGGACCGGGAAGAGGCCCGCCGCGCCGCCCAGGCCCTGGAGGCGAAGAAAAAAAAGCGCCGCCGGGTCTGCCGGCTGCTTTTCACCGCGCTGATCGCCCTGGTGCTGCTGGGCGCCGCGGGCTACGGCGTCTATTTCCATCTGATCCCCAATTACCGTTACAGCGCCGCCGTCCGCACCCTGGACAACGGCCAGTTCGCCGCCGCCAAGGAGCAGTTCCTGGCGCTCAAGGACTACCGGGACAGCGCGGACATGGCCCTGGAATGCGATTACCGCGCCGCCGCCGCCGCCCTGAGCAGCGGCACCTTTACCTCCCTGCGCACCGCGCAGAGTGCCTTCGACGCCCTGGGGGATTACAGCGACAGCGCCCAGCGCGCCCTGGAAGCCCGCTATATTTACGCCGAAAAGCTCTTCCTCTCCGAAAACTGGGAGGAGGCCATCGCCGCCTACGCCCAGGTGCCCGGCTATGCCGACGCGGAGGAGAAGGCCCGCCTGGCCCGGTACTGCTGGGCTGAAAGCCTGATGGAAAAAGGCAGTTATGCCGACGCCCGGGAAAAATTCCTTTCCCTGGGCGCCTATCAGGACGCCGAAACCAACGCCCTGGAATGCCTGTACCGGCCCGCCGTGAACGCCCTGGAAAACGGCGATCCCCTGGCCGCGGCGGATTATTTCGTGGAGCTGGACGAATACCGGGACAGCCCCCTCCTGCTGAAGCGGGCGTATTACGCCGCCGGCGATCAGGCCTACGAATCCCAGGATTACGAGACCGCGGCGGAATACTTCCTTTTAGCCGGGGATTATTCCGACGCCTACCGCCGAGCCGCCGGCTGCCTGTACACCCCGGCGGTCAACGCCATCGAGCGGGGCGACTGGGCCCTGGCCGCGGGCATCCTGGAAAAGATCCCCGCCTATCAGGATTCCAGGGATCTGCTGGCCCAGTGCTATTATCATATGGGCCTGGACATGCTGGAGCAGGAAGAATACGAAGCCGCCGCCGCGCTGTTTGAGCTGGCGCCCGGGCTGCCCGAAGCGCAAAGCGCCCGCCTGGAATGCGTATACCGCCCGGCCGTCGCGGCCCGGGACGCCGGGGACGTCCAGCGGGCCGCTGCCCTGCTGGAAACCATCCCGGATTACAAGGACGCCGCGGAACTGCTGTATGCCCTGCGCTTTGAGGAAGCCCGGCAGAAGCTGGCGGACCAGGCCTGGGAGGACGCCATCGGCATCCTGACGGCCCTGGAAAGCCGGCCGGATACCGAAGACGCCCTGATGGCCGCCCGTTACGGCCTGGCCCAGCAGCGGGTGAACGAAGGAAAATACGAAGAGGCGGTGGAGCTGTTCTCCGCCCTGGGGGATTATCAGTCCGCCCAGGAGCAGCTCTCCGAGGCCCGCTATCTCCTGGCGGGAAGGCTGAAGGAAGCGGGGGACCTGGAAGGCGCCCAGACCATCTACGAGGCGTTGGGGGAATACGGCGACGCCGCCGATCAGCTGCGCGGCTGCATTTATGCCCGGGCGGAGCAGTCCGCCCAGGCGGGCGATATGGAAACCGCCCTGGCATTGTTTGAAACCGTCTCCGGCTATCAGGACGCGGACGCAAAACGCCGGGCTTACGCCTATGCCGCGGCGGAAACCGCCCTGGCCCAGGGCGATCTGAGCCGCGCCGCCTCCCTGTTCACCCAGGCCGGGGATTATCAGGACGCTTCCGCCCGGGCCCAGGCCGCTGCCGACCGGTATTACGCCGACGCCTACGCCGCCGCGGTGGAGGCCATGGAAAAAAAGGATTACAAAACCGCGGCGGACATCCTGGCCCCCCTGGCGAAGGATAACGTGCCCGAAGCGTACGAAAACCTGCCGGGGGTATACCAGGAGGCCTGCTACCGCTGCGCCAACGACCTGTACGCCGACAGGCAGCCCTTCGAGGCGCTGAAATATTACCGGCAGATTCCCGATTACAAGGACGTGAGCACCAAGCGGCTCAAAAAAACCGTGTATCAGGTCATGGGCAAATGGGAAACGGCCAAGGGCGTCAGCATGGAATTCCGGGAGGACGGCTCCTGCGTGATCGACGGGAAGGAAGCCTTTTATACCGTGCCCTCCGCCTTCGCCATCCACATCGGCGACAGCCCGGACACCACGGTTTATACCTATAATATAATTTCCCACGGGGACGGGAAGCTGACGCTGCTGCAGGTAAAGCAGAACGTATATTACCGCATGACCCGGGCGGAAGAATGACCCGGCTGGAGAGAAACCCATGGAAAACGTGACCCTTCGCCTCCGCGCCTATTCCCTGCCGCCGGATGAAAAGCACATCGACGTGCTGGACGGGATCCGGGCGCTGATGATCCTGCTGGTGGGCTGGTTCCATATCTGCCAGCAGCAGGGCTGGCTGGTTCCCAGTCTGCCGTGGATCGGCAGGCTGGATTATTTGCTGTACTCCGGCTATCTCTGGGTGGACGGGATGCTGCTCCTGTCCGGCTTTCTGCTGTATCTGCCCTATGCCTCCGGCGGCAAGGCCCCTTCCATCCTGGCGTTCTACAAGCGTCGGCTGATCCGCATCCTGCCCTCGTACCTGCTGTGCATCCTGCCGATCTTCGTTATCTGCGTCCTCCAGGGGAAATATCCGGACCCTTCCTTCGCCGTCAAGGACATCCTGACCCACCTCACCTTCACCCAGACCCTGTTTCAGGACACGTATTTTTCCTCGCCTTCCAACGGCGCGCTGTGGACGGTGGCGGTGGAGATGCAGTTCTATCTCATCTTCCCCTTCCTGGCCCTGGCGTTCCGAAAAAAGCCCGCCGTCACCTTCCTTTGCATGACGCTGGCCGCCTTCGGCTTCCGGTATTACGCTTTCCGTCTGGAAGACCCCTCCATGTTCTTCAATCAGATGCCCGCCTTCCTGGACGTGTACGCCTGCGGCTTCGCCGCCGCCAGCGCGTATGCCGCGCTGCGCAAGCGCCTGGGCGGAAAGAAATGGGACCGGGGCGTGCGGCTGCTCTTTACCGTGCTGTTCATCGTCTGCGTCTGCCAGCTGATGCAGCTCGCCCGGCGCCAGGCCTTCGATTCCAATTACTTGTACGGCTCCATCCAGCGCGGTCAGCTGGTGCACCGTTTCCCCCTGGCCGCGGCGCTCGGCTGCGCCATGGTCTGCGCCGCCTGCAGCCTGCCCTCCCTCCGGTTCGTCCTGGGCAATCCCGTCATGCGTTTCCTGGCCTCCGTTTCCTTCCAGTTTTATATCTGGCATCAGCTGATCGCGGTGCAGCTGCGGAAATGGCGCTTCCCGCCCAGCGCGATGGACGCGCCCTGGGACGGCGATTACGGCTGGCAGGTGCGCTACACCCTGGTCTGCTTCGCGGCGGCCCTGGCCTGGGCCACGCTGGTCACCTATCTGTTCGAGCGCCCCGTCGCCCGGGCGCTGCGAAGAAAAACCCGGGCGGAAAAATAATCCTTCCCGCACGCTAAAAACACGCCCGTCAGCGCATGCTCCGTAAGGAAGCTGCTCCGGACATAAGTATTGCCGTCAAAAAAGGATATGAAACCGGCGTGACCATTGCGGTCACGCCGGTTTTGCCGCTCTGCCTTGGATTATCGGGCACATCATCCGAAGCCCGCAATCCCTGCAGACAAGAAAAACGCCTCGGCAAACGAACACCTATGATGCGCTTGCCTGATAGGAAGCGGTAATGCTGTTCTGCCCTTCCATTCGATGAAAACCGGCCGCAGTATAGAATTCTATTTCTGCTTTAGCATCCACATCAACCACTACCATCATCTGATTCGGCTGATTCAATTCTATTGCCTTTACCAGCAACGCCATTTCATAGCCTTGCTGCGCGGCTTCAGGCTTTATAAACAGGTCATAGATCTCATGAATCTCATAACAGCATTGTACATCCAGATAGCCTTGGACCTGTCCATCCTTTACAGCCAGCAGGACTCTGAATTTATCCTGAGCAGAGAGAATTCGCTCGGCTGTCCAGTAAGTATCGGGTCTATGAAGATCACGGTACTGCTTCATCCACTTTTCAGAAAGCAGCTCGATCTGGCCGGTGGATACGTTCGGGGGTGATCCGGTCAGGATCATTTTCTGCTGTTCCGGATCAAATTTTGCCCCTTTCATCCGCAACGGCCGGAAAATCGCTGCATTTTGCGGATTGAATACAAAATCCATATGGAATCCACAGTAGTTTCGCTCCATATAGGATAGCATCTCAGTAAACGCTTCTTCTTTCCTGGTAAAACCTATGATCATTTCGATATACCGATCATCCGGAAGAACAAGCCAAACAAAAAGCCCCTCGGTTGTTCCGTTTTTCAAAACGGCAAAAGCATATTCGTCTTTGCTCGATAATGAACGGTAAAGATTATCCTTGTCATAAGTGAAATGGGGATCGGAATAGAACGGATTCCCGGCCAATTCACCGATAAAACCCTCGTACTTTTCAAAAGATTGGATTTCCTGAATCATCAAAAGCGCCTCCTCTGATCCCGGGTCGTCAAAACCATTATCCCTTCATTGCTCAGCGGGATCAATTCCATCCGGATATGCAATCGTTGCGCTAAAAAAGCCCGAAGGAGACGCTTCTTTAGGAAGCGCCTCCCTCCAGAGCGTGTTTTTCTTGCTTTTCAGGCGTTTACGATCTCCGCGCCGTCCCCCAGCAGGAGGCGCACCCGCCCCGCGTTGCCGCTGCGGTCCGGGCCCAGCACCAGCGTTTCCGCCCCGCATTCCCCGGCGTACCGGGCGATGGCGGCGGGCGCGTTCTCTTCGTACAGGACGTTCACTTCCGCATCGGCCTCATGGGCCAGGGAAAACAGCTCGTTCAGGATGGCGGCGTCCTCCTGGGGCTGGCTTTTCCGGGTGCACACGTGCAGCACCTTCAGCCCCGTGCCCTTTTCCCCGGCGATCTCCCGCCCCCGGCGGATCAGCCGCGCGCAGTCCTTCTGCGCCGTCACGCACACCAATACGCACGTTTGCCCGTTCATGCCGCTGTCTCCCCCCGGCTCCAGGCGCCCACGGCCTTGTCATGGGCCGTCACGGTGATGATCTCCCCCGCCTTCCAGTCCGGCCGGGGCAGGTTGGCGTCGTAATAGAACAGCCGGTCGTCCTCCGGATTGGCGGGATTGCCCACGCTGAGCATCAGGGGGTAATACTTCACGCCCTCCCGGGGCACGGCCTTTTCCTCCATTTCCTTGAATGCGCCCGTGGTGCTGCGCACCCGGCCGTGGAGCACGTTGTCCAGGTGCCGGCGGTAATGCTTCACCGGCAGGACGAACAGCTCCATGCAGAAAATGCTCACCGCCCCGCACAGGATGGTGGATACGGCCCCCAGCCAGATGATGCGCCGAACCAGGCAGAAAATCGCCAGCGCCAGCAGCGCCGCGGCGGGCAGGCACACCGCTGCCAGCCTGCGTTTGTACTGGGCGCAGATATCCCGATAGTCCTGTTCCGTATACAAAATGATCGTTCCTCTCGTTTCTGATGATGGTTTGCTCCCTTCCGTATTATACCGCAGTTTTTTCCAAAAGTACAGCCCCGGGCCGCAGGGGCGCCGCGGCGTTCACAGCAGGATGCAGATCATGCCGCCTTCCCCCTCGTTGAGCATCCGCGTCAGGGCAGACTGCACCTTTTCCTGGGTATCCGCCGGCATGCGGCTCAGCTTCCCCGTCACGCCTTCCCGGATCAGATCCTTGAGGGATTTCCCGAAAAAGTTGGTATCCCACAGGCTCTGGGGATCCTGGCGGTAGGCGTCCGTCAGGGTGCGGACGAATTCCTCGCTCTGCTCCTGGGTGCCCAGCACCGGGGCGATCTCCGTTTCGATGTCTGACCGGATCAGGTGCAGCGTGGGCGCGCTGGCCCGCAGCCGCACGCCCCAGCGGCTGCCCTGGCGCATCAGCTCCGGCACCTGCAGCTTCACCTCGCTCATGGCGGGAGTCACCAGGCCGTAGCCCGTCTGCTGCACCTCCCTGAGCGCCCCGGCCACCACGTCGTAAGCCCGCTTGGCGCTCACCAGCTCCTTGAGCATGGACAAAAGCTGGGCGTCCCCGGTGATCTCCTCCCCGCACTGTTCGCTGAGCACCCGGTTGAACAGCCCATCCCGCACCGGCAGCTCAAACGCCACGGTGCCTTCCCCCAGGTCCGTCCTTTCCATCCGGGGCGGCAGGAAATAGGCCGAATCCGCAAACGCTGCGGCGGCTTTGTCCCGATCCCGCATCAGGCGCATCTGCTCGCCCAGGGCCCGGACGGTCTCCAGCGCCTGGGCGTTGAGCCAGTGGCTTTCCTCCAGCGCGCCCATCCAGGAGGGCACGGAGAAGCGCACCTCCCGCAGGGGAAATTCCGTCAGCAGCCCGGACAGGAGCCCCTGGATGTCCTCCGGCCGCATGTCCTTGAGGTTCATCGCCATCACGGACACGCCGTACTTGCTCTCCAGCCCGTCCCGCAGCGCCTGGCATTCGGCGCTGTCCGCCCGGGCAGAATTGAGCACCACGGCGAAGGGCTTTTTCAGGGCCTTCAGCTGGCGAATCACCGTTTCCTCCGCCTGCACATAGGCGGACCTGGGCAGATCGGCCACCGTGCCGTCGCAGGTCACCACCACGCCCACGGTGGCGTGGTCCTCCATCACCTTCCGGGTGCCCAGGGCCGCGGCCTCCTCAAAGGGCATATCCTCGTCGGACCAGGGGGTGGATACCATCCGGGCGGCGTCCCCCTCCTGGGTGCCCAGAGCGCCGGGGATCAGATAGCCCACCGAATCCACCAGCCGCACCCGGGCCGTCAGGCCGTCGCCCAGGTCGATCCGGGCCGCCCCCTCCCCGGGGATGAAGGCGGGCTGGGTGGTGGTGACGGTGCGCCCGGAACCGGACTGGGGCAGTTCGTCCGTCAGTCTCTCCCGTCTGGCTCCCTTTTCCATAAACGGCAGCACCATCTGCTCCATCAGCCCGGCGATCAGGGTGCTTTTCCCGGTGCGCACCGGGCCCACCACGCCGATATACATTTCCCCGCCCGTTCTTTCCGCAATATCCCGATACACAGGCCCAACCGTCATGGCCGCATCCTGCTCCATCCCATCCGCCTCCTTCACGCGTCCTCTTCACGCTATTCCTATGCCTTCCCCCGCGCCGGTATGCCATCCCGTCTTGCGCCCCGGCCTCCGCGCGTGATATAATAGGATATGATTTCTGCTTACGGAGGACGCCATGGCCCACTATGCGCTGACCCTTCCCCTCTCCGCCGCCGACGCCGGGATGCTGCGGGCGGGAGACACCGTTGTATTGACAGGCCCCATGCTCACCGGGCGCGACGCGGCCCACAAGCGCCTGGACGCGCTGCTGAACGAAGGAAAGGAACTGCCGGTGGACCTTCGGGGCGAAACGATCTATTACGTCGGCCCCGCCCCGGCCTCCCCGGGCCACGCCTGCGGGGCCGCCGGGCCCACCAGCAGCTACCGCATGGACGCTTACACCCCGCGCCTTCTGCGTCTGGGCCTGCGCTGCATGATCGGCAAGGGAAAGCGCAGCGAGGCGGTGCGCGCCGCCATGCGGGAATGCGGCGCGGTGTACCTGGGCACGGTGGGCGGCGCGGCGGCGCTGATCGCCCGGAGCATCGAAAAAACCGAAACGGTCTGCTATCAGGACCTGGGCACCGAAGCCATCCACCGCTTTTACGTACGGGATTTTCCCGCCGTGGTGCTCATGGACAGCGTGGGCGGCAATCTGTATGAGACCGGCCCGGCGCAGTACCGGCAGGAGGACGCATGAGGCTCATTCTTGTCCGCCACGGCGAGCCGGATTACGGGCGCGACTGCCTGACGCCCCTGGGCCGCCTGCAGGCCCGGGCCGCGGCCGAACGGCTGCTGCACGAGGGCATATCCGCCGTGTATTCCTCCCCCATGGGCCGCGCCCTGGAAACGGCGCGGCATACCGCCGACGCCCTGGGCCTGTCGGTGGAAACGCTGCCTTTCATGCACGAGCTGCACTGGGGCGGCATCGACGGCGCCCCGCTTCCCTTTGAGGGCCATCCCTGGGACGCGGCGGACGAAATGGCCCGCACGGGCTGGGACATGACCCGGACCGACTGGGCATCCCATCCGCTTTTCACCCGCAACCTTGTCACGGCGGAGGCCGCCCATGTGGGCGAAAAAACGGACGAATGGCTGTGCGGACTGGGCTATGCCCGGGAAGGAACGGCCTACCGCTGCCTCCGGAGCGGCGGGGAAAAGCGCACGGTGGCGCTGTTCTGCCACGGCGGCTCCTCCACCGCGATGCTTTCCCGGATCTTCTCCTTGCCCTTTCCCTATCTGTGCGCCGCGGTGCACCTGGACTTCACGGGGATCTTCATCGTCCGCTTCCCCCGCCGGGAAGGCGGCGTATCCCTGCCCGTTGCGGAGCTGTGCGGCGACGACCGCCACATCCGCGGCCTGGAAACGCCGTAAGGAGCGGGCTGTACAGACAAGCCATCCCGTGATATAATGGATTGTTGACTTCTTACTGAACGCAGGAGGACGGAACATGCGCAGGACGGGAAAGCGTTTCCTTGGGCTGCTGGCGGCAGTCCTTATTTTCCTGTCCCTTGCGCCCCGCGCCCTGGCGGACGATTACGATCCCCTGTACCCGGAGCTTTTGTCCGAGGGCCATCTTTCCGCGGCGTCGGCCATCCTGATCGAGGCGGACAGCGGGGAAGTGATCTTTGAAAAGAACGCCGACCAAAGGATGTACCCCGCCTCCACCACCAAGATCCTCACCGTCTGGCTGGCCCTCACCAACGGCGACCCGGAGCAGAAATACACCGTCAGCGAAAACGCGGTGAACCTGGCGGCGGACGAATCCTCCGCCAAGCTGGCGGCGGGAGAGCAAATGCGGCTCATCGACCTGTGCTATGCCGCCATGCTCCCCTCCGGCAACGACGCCGCCACCGCCATCGCCGAGGGACTGGCGGGCAGCGTGTGGAATTTCACCGCCATGATGAACCAGGCGGCCTATTCCCTGGGCTGCAAGAACACCCAGTTCGTCAACGCCAACGGCCTTCACGACGAAAACCATTTCACCACCGCCCGGGACATGGCCATCCTGGCCCGCATCGCCATGCAGAACGAAACCTTCCGCCAGATCGTGCTGGCGTCGGAATACACCCTGCCCCGGGATAATATCTACCGCTCCCGCACCATCAAGAACCTCAATTATTTCGTGGCCAAAACGGAAGGCCGGGAAAGCCGCTACTATCCCTACTCCACCGGCATCAAAACGGGCACCACCAGCGCGGCGGGCAACTGCCTGGTGGCCAGCGCCAGCAAGGACGGGGTGAACCTGATCTCCGTGGTGTTCGGCTCCGCCTCCGACGAATCCCGCTATACCGACACCGTCCGCCTGATGGACTACGGCTTCGCCCAGTATCTGAGCACCAGCATCGCGGAGATCTACGCCATGAACCCCCGGGTGGTGGAGGTACGCAACTTCGCCCTGGACGATCCCCAGGTGGGCAAGCTGCCCCTGTCGCTCCGGATGGTCTCCACCGACGCGTCCGACCTGATCGTCACCACCCGGCAGCAGGTGGATTACTGGGTGCAGAATTTTGCCTCCATCACCGTCACGGATTTCACCCGGGACCTGCGCGCCCCCATCCAGGAGGGCGAGGTGATGGGCACGCTGACCTATTATCCCGAAATCGGCAACCCCGTGGTGTACGAATTGCTGGCGGGCCGGTCCATCGCCGCCCGGGAGCAGATCGCCCCCACGTCGGAGGAGATCATCGCCGCCGCCATGGCGGACCCCAATCCCTTCCCCCGGATCACGGTGGAATTGGTGATGCTGTATCTGGTGCTGCCCGCCCTGGGCATTTTCCTGCTGATCCGCCTGATCCGCGCTCTGATCAAGATCATCCGCAAGCGCATCCGGGTCAAGGTTTTCAAGCCCACCAGCCGGTACTTCCGGTAAACAAAAAAGGCCGTCCATACGGCCTTTTATTATGCGCGTTTTATTCGCCCAGCGCTTCCTGCAACACCCGCAGGTCCTTCCGCAGCGTATCCTCGTAGGCGGTCAGGGCGCCGTCCCCCGTCACCAGCGGGTCCAATTCATACACCCGGGCGCCGGTTTCCTGGGCCACGGCCTGGAGGGCGGCGCTTTCGTACTGGGGCTCGGAGAACAAAGGCGGATTGCCCGCCGCCTTCACCTTTTCCACCACCTCCGCCAGCATCCGGGGGGACAGGGGCTCGTCCGGCTCCAGGGCCACCACGGCGGCCACCTGCAGCCCGTAGGCCTCCGCGAAATACGGGAAGGCCTCGTGGAAGGTCACGATGGTGCGGCGGGGCAGCGCCCCGATGGCGGCGGAGAGCTCCGCGTCCAGATCGGCGAGCCGCTTCGTGTACGCCGCGGCGTTGCGGTCGATCTGCTCCTGCTTTTCCGGCAGCAGCTGCGCCATGGCGGCGCGGATATTTTCCACCATGATCACCGCGTTCCTGGGCGACAGCCAGATATGGGCGTTGTATTCCCCGTGGTCGTGGCCCTCGTGGTCCGCGTGTTCCCCGCTCTCCTCTTCCTCCCGGAGCAGGGAAACGCCCCTGGAGCAGTCCACCAGCATCAGATCCGGGTACTGCTCCTTCACGTCGCCCAGAAAGCTCTCCATCCCCGCGCCGTTGCACAGCAGCGCTTTGGCGGCGGAGAGGGCCTTGATGTCCCTGGTGAGCAGCTGATAATCGTGCAGGCAGCCGGTGCTGGGCGGGGTCATGGAAATCAACTCCACGCCCTCCACGCCCTCCAGCACGTTTTCCGCCAGCACGTAAACGGGATAAAACGTGGCCATGACCGTGACCGCGGACGATTCTTCCTGCTTGTTCCCGCAGCCCGCCAGGGGCATTAGGCACAGGAGCAGCAGCAGCGAAAGCGCTTTTTTCATGGGATGTCCTTTCATTTTTCCTTGGCCCGGGGCGCGATCTCCGCCAGCGTCAGGCCCTTGTTCTTTTCCCCGGCCAGGCGGATGCTCCAGTCGTTTTCAAAGAACAATACCGGATTGTCATTCACGTCGAAGCCCCGGGCGGTGGTGGAGGTCAAAAGCAATTCATCGGCGGGAACGGGGCTTTCCGTGATCCAGCGCACGAAGCGGTAGCCCAGACGGTCCATCACCAGGTCCACGCCGTATTCGCTTTTGAGCCGGTAGGTGAGCACGTCGAACTGCAATTCGCCCACCACGCCCACGATGAATTCCTCCAGCCCCGTTTCGTTGCGCCGGAAGGTCTGGATGGCGCCCTCCTCGGAAAGCTGATTCACGCCCTTTACGAACTGCTTGCGCTTCATGGAATCCAGCGGCCGCACCCGGGCGAAGCGCTCCGGGGCGAATACGGGGATCTTTTCAAACCGGATTTTCCTCCCCGTGCACAGGGTATCCCCCAGGCGGTACACGCCGGGATCGAACAGGCCGATGATGTCCCCGGGATAGGCGTCCTCGATGCCCTCGCGCTCGTCGGCCATAAACTGCTGGGGCTGCTTCACCTGCATTTCCTTATTGGTGCCGGAATGCCACACGGTCATGCCCTTGTGGAACACGCCGCTTACCACCCGCAGGAAGGCCAGCCGGTCCCGGTGGGCGGGGTTCATGTTGGCCTGGATCTTGAAAATGAAGCCGGAGAAGTCTTCGTCCTCGGGCTGGATCCATCCCTGGTCGCTCTCCCGGGGCAGCGGCCGCTCGGTATAGCGCAGGAACCGGTACAGGAAGGGCTCCACGCCGAAATTGGTGACGGCGGAGCCGAAGAACATGGGGGTCAATTCGCCCTTCCGCACGGCCTCCAGGTCAAAGGCGTCCCCCGCCTCGTCCAGCAGCTCGATCTCCTCCGAGAGCCGGGCGCGGTAATGCCTGTCCAAAGCGGTTTCAAAGGCGGGATCGTCCACGGAGATCACGGTCTTGCCCGCTTTCGTTTTGCCGTGGTCGCCCCCGAAATAGAGCTCCACCGTCTTTTCATCCCGGTGGTACACGCCCTGGAAATCCCCGTCCACGCCGATGGGCCAGTTGATGGGGCAGGCCCGGACGCCCAGCACCTGCTCGATCTCCTCCATCAGAGCGAAGGGGTCCTTCGCCGCCCGGTCCATTTTGTTTACGAACGTGAAGATCGGGATGCCCCGCATACGGCATACCTTGAACAGCTTCACCGTCTGCTCCTCCACGCCTTTCGCCGCGTCGATGAGCATCACGGCGCTGTCCGCCGCTACCAGCACGCGGTACGTGTCCTCGGAAAAGTCCTGGTGGCCCGGGGTATCCAGAATGTTGATGTGATAGCCGTCGAATTCAAACTGCATGGCGCTGCTGGTGACGGAAATGCCGCGCTGCTTTTCGATCTCCATCCAGTCCGAGGTGGCGTGGCGTTCGGCCCGGCGGGCCTTCACGCTGCCCGCCTGGCGGATGGCGCCGCCGTACAGCAGCAGTTTTTCGGTCAGTGTGGTTTTCCCAGCGTCCGGGTGGCTGATGATGGCAAAGGTGCGCCGGCAGGCCACCTCTTTCGCTAAATCAGGCATAAATGATCCTCCTCCAAGAATTTCTTTTCAAAAACTCCCGGACGGTTTCAGGGGGGACAGCGCATCCTCTTTTTTCCTCCTTCTTGCGCGCACGCATGCGCAGCATCTTTATTATATAGCGTGATCCGCGCCGCTTGTCAATCATTTTCCTTCCCTTCCCGCAACCCGAAAAGCCGGCGGTTCCGGAGCCGAAAGGGCTTATATGTCATAAAAGGTCGGCGTCTGGCCGCTTTGTCCATGACCGTTCCGGAATGGATGGAAAAAACAAGTTTTTCATAAATTATCGTTGACAAATCATGCAAAAAAGAATAAAATAACAGCGTTTGAATCCCGCTTGAAGCGCTTCTCCGTCTTGAGCGGCGCTTTCAAACGGAAAAACATCAAAAGGAGTGTCTCAAACCATGGATAAGAAAAAGGCCATCATCGCTGTTGTGTGCGTCATCGTGCTCGTCGTCGCCGCCATCCTGATCTTCAAGAAGCCCGCGACCAAGGACGCCGTCAGCTCCGCCGTGGAAGCTGTCAAGGACACCGTGAGCAAGGTTGAAGAGACCGTGAAGGACGCCACCGAAAAGGTGGAAGAAGTCGCGAAGGACGCCACCGAAAAGGTGGAAGAAGTTGCGAGCGCTGTCGAAGAAGCCACCAAGTAATGACAGCCGGATCCCGCAAAGGTTCCTGGCCCCGCTTTCTGGAAAGCGGAGCGCAGGCCCCGGGCGGGAACAATGCGGAAGGGCAGGCGCCCGTCGGGCGTTCTGCGGTCCGCGTTTCATCGCTCCTCAAAGGGAGCGATTTTTTTGTGCCCCGCCGGAAAAGAAACGCTTGACAGGCATGGTAAAATACAGGTAAACGCTGTTTCTTCTCTTTTTCGTGCCCGGCCTGCAAAGGAGGCGCCATGAGCTACATTGCGGTGGAAGCCCTGAACAAAGCCTTTACCGTGCGCAAGAAACGGGAAAAGGGCCGTTTGCTGCGGGAAAAAAGCACCGTCCAGGCCCTGAAGGACGTTTCCTTTTCCATTGAGCGCGGGGAGCTGGTGGGTTATATCGGGCCCAACGGCGCGGGCAAGTCCACCACGGTGAAGATCCTTTCCGGCATCCTCACCCCGGACGGCGGCAGCGTCGCCGTGGGCGGCCGGGTGCCCTGGAAGGAAAGGAAGGAGCACGTGCGGCATATCGGCGTGGTGTTCGGCCAGCGGACCCAGCTGTGGTGGGACGTGCCCATCCTGGACAGCTTCTCCCTTCTGGGAGATATTTACCGCGTGCCCCGGGAGGAGCACCGGCGGCGGCTGGAGGAGCTGGCGGAAGCGCTGCAGCTAACAGATCTCCTGCGCACGCCCCTGCGGCTTTTGAGCCTGGGCCAGCGCATGCGGGCGGAATTGTGCGGCTCCCTGCTCCACGGGCCGGAATTGCTTTTCCTGGACGAGCCCACCATCGGCCTGGATGCGGTGAGCAAGCTGGCGCTCCGGGAATTCCTGCAGAAGGAAAACCGGGAAAAGGGCACCACCATCCTGCTGACCACCCACGACATGGAGGATATTTCCGCCCTCTGCCCCCGGGTGATGGTGCTGGGCCACGGGCAGAAGCTCTACGACGGGACGCTTACGGATCTGCTCTCCCGCTACGATACCGACCGGGTGATGACCGTGCGCTTGGGCGGCAGCCTGCCGCCGCTGCCGCCGTGCTGCCAGGTGCAGCGGGACGGGGAAGACGCCCGCATCACCTACTCCCCGGAGCAGCTGCCCACGGCGGAGCTGATCACCCTGCTGCAAGCCGCGGGGCCCCTCCGGGAAATGACCATCCAGGGCCAGAATGTGGACCGCCTCATCGCCGCCATGTACCGGGAGATGGACCTATGAAAGCCTATTTTTCCGCCTTCCGCATGCGCTGGAAAATGGAACTGCAGTACCGGGGCGCGGTGCTGGGCGGCATCCTGTGCCAGATCTTTTTCGGGCTGGTGCTGACCGCGGTGTACCGGGCGCTGTATCTGGGCAATCCCCAAGCGGGCATGCGGCTTTCGGACATCACCACCTACGTCTGGCTGCAGCAGGCGTTTTTCCGGATGCTGCTTTCCTCCGATCCGGAACTGATGGACAAGATCCGCACCGGGAGCATCGCCTATGAGCTGTGCCGCCCGCTGCAGCTGTACGGATTCTATTATGCGCGCATCACGGCCCAGAAGCTGATGGGCAGCCTGCTGCGGGCCGCGCCCATGCTGCTTTTCGCCGCGCTGCTGCCGGAGGGCTGGGGCATTTCCCTGCCCGCCTCCCTGCCGGCGCTGCTGCTGGCCGCCTGCGGGGTGCTGCTGGGGCTGCTGTGCGTTTCGGCCATGGAGTGCATTTCCATGGGCTTTACCATGCGCACGTTGGATTTCCGGGGCGTATACGCGCTGATGAATCTGCTGATGACCACCTTTTCCGGAAACATCCTGCCCCTCACTCTGTTCCCGGATTCCTGGCAGCGGGCGATCACCTTGCTGCCCTACGCCCAGATGCTGGATACGCCCATCCGGCTCTACACCGGCGCCTACGCCCTTTCCCGGGCCCCGGCGGCGCTGCTGATCCAGGCGGTCTGGATCGTCCTTCTCGTTTCCCTGGGCCTGGCGCTCTGGGCCCGGAACCAGAAAAAGCTGATCGTGCAGGGAGGATAGGCATGGATACCGTGAAATTCTATCTCCGGTCCATGAAAATGCAGCTGAAATGCCAGCTGCAGTACCCCGCCTCCTTCCTTTTGCAGACCCTGGCGCAGTTCGTGATGGAAGGCGGGGAAATGCTGGCGGTGATCCTGATCGTGGACCGGTTCGATCACCTGAACCAGTGGACGGCGGGAGATCTGTATTTCTTTTTCGGCATCATGTCCGTTACCTTTTACCTGACGGAGTGCTTCGGCCGGGGGGTCACGGGGTCCTTTCCCTCCATGGTGCGCTCCGGGCAGCTGGATACGCTGCTTCTGCGCCCCCGGGGCGTGCTGACCCAGGTGATCTGCTGGGCCATTGATCCCCGGCGCATCGCCTGCATCGCGGTGGGCACGGCGGCGCTGGTGATGGGCAGCCGCATGGCGGCGGTGCAGTGGACCTTCCTCAAGGCCCTGGCGCTGATCGAGGCCATGGCGATGGGCGGCATCCTGATCCTGGGGCTGTTCCTGATCGAAGGGATCTTCACCATACGGTCCGTCAAATCCGTGGAGCTGGTGAACGCCCTCACCTACGGCGGGCGCAGCGCCTGCGAATACCCCATCGACGTGTATCCCCGGCCCCTGCGGGTGCTCTTCACCGTGATCGCGCCCTTCGCGCTGACGCTGCAGTGCCCCGCGGCCTATATCCTGGGCAAGCCGCTCTACGGCTGGCCCGGCTGGGCCGCCTTCGTAACGCCCCTGTCCGGGCTGGTTTCCTTTTCCGTTCTCTATCTCCTGTTCCAGCATGCCATGCGGCATTACCGCTCTACGGGGAGTTGATCCTATGCCGTCCGTTACCACCCAGGGCATCGTGCTGCGCCACGCCGATTACCGGGAGCACGACCGGATGCTGACGCTGCTTTCCCCGGGCATGGGCCGGATCGAGGCCCTGTGCCGGGGCTGCAAGCGCCCGGGCAGTCCCCTATTGTCCGCCAGCGAATGGTTCACCCTGGGAGAATACGTGCTCTATACCGGCAAGGGGCGCATGACCGTCACCTCCTGCCACGTTTCGGAGTCCTTCTATCCCCTGCGCACGGATTACGAACGGCTGCAGTACGCCACCTACCTGCTCTCCATCGCCGAAGCCGCCGCCCAGCCGAGCGACCGGGCGGTGGAGCTGTTCACGCTGCTGGCCCGGTCCCTGTCCCGTCTGGCCTACGGCGAAAAGGACCCCCAGGCCGTGGCCGCCGCGTTCCTGCTGCATTTTTCCGCCATCAGCGGCTACCGCCCCCAGCTCAGCCACTGCGTCCTGTGCGGGCGGCGCATGGAGGACGCGGAAATCCGCCTGATGGATACGGAAAACGGCGGCCTGGTGTGCCCCCAATGCGCCGACGCCCGCCAGGGCCTGCGCGCCGTCACGGCGGACCAGGTGCGCTGGATGCGGGACGTATTGGAAAAAGGCATCGACAAGACCGACCGCCCCGCCGCCGACGCCCCCGGCCCCCTGCTGGGGCTGTATGTGGAAAACCGGATGGAAAAGCCCATCCGGCATAAAGGACTGTGGCGATAAAAACGAACGGGCCCCTGCACGGCCTAGCAAAAAGGGGATATTGCAGAAGCCAATCTGCAATATCCTCTTTGTTTACTGGGATATTCGTTCTCATAGAAGAATGAGCAGCAGTGAATACCGGGAAAAAAGAAAACCCCGGGGTGGTTTGGAGGGGCCAAAAGCCCCTCCAAGTGGAATCCGCAGCAGCGACCTGTGCGCTGCGAGGAGCATTTTTGCTTTCGCAGAGCATGCCCTGCGAGAGCAAAAATGCTTTCCTTACGCCTTTTCCGCCCGGGAGTCCCGCAGGGACGAGAGGAAAAGGCGTTTTTGTCGATCAAATGGAGGATCCATTTGATCGAAGGGGCTGTGCAGCAGCCCCTTTCGTTATCCGAAGCGTTTTTCCAGCTCCTCGTATTTTTCGTGGGTGATCAGCGCGTCGTGATCCGTGCCCTCCAGGCGCACCACGTAGGTCCAGCGGCCGTAGGGGGTGATGTCCCGGATGCGGCGCAGGTTGATGATATAGCTCTTATGGCAGCGGAAGAAAATATCCGGATCCAGCCTCTCTTCGGTTTCCCCCAGGGTTTCGGACAGGACGTAGCGCCCGTTGTTCTCGGTGTAGATCACGGTGGCGCGGTCCTCCCGCTGCACCAGAAGGATATCCTGCATGTCCACGAAGGTAACGCCGTCCCGGTGCTTGAGCATCAGCCGGCCGGCGGCGTTCCTGGGCTCGGCGGGCCGGGGGGCGGCCAGGGGCGGCTCCGGCGCGCGGCGCAGCCGGCTTTCGATCCTGTCCAGGGTCTGCTCCAGCCGGTCCAGCCGGAAGGGCTTCACCAGGTAATCGAAGGCATACACCTCGAAGGCCTCGCCCATGTATTCCTCGTGGCCGGTGGCGAAGATCAGCACGCAGGCGGGGTTCTGGTCCTGAATGAGCCGGGCGCATTCGATGCCCGTTTTTCCCGGCATATCCACATCCAGGAACACCACCTGGGGCCTGAGCTTCTCATACAGCGCCATGCACTCGTCCCCGGTCACGGCCTCCCCCGCCACAAAAAACCCGTCCGTATCCTGGATTTTTTTGCGCAGGATCAGCCGCATGCCGGGATCGTCGTCGGCGATCAGAACGGAAATCAGCGCCTTATCGGTCATGCCCGGGTCCTCCCGCAGCGCGTCCGGGTTCTGCGGCCCAGGACCTCGCTGAAGATCACGCCCTGCAGAAGCGCCTGGGCGTTGAGGAATTCCTCCGTGCCCGGGGCGGGCTTTTCCAGATCCTCCACCACGGGGCCGTTCAGCATATAGTCATGGCAGCAGTCCTCGCCCTCGGTGCCCACGCCCTCGATCCCCATGATCGGGGCCGGGGAGTGCATATGCGGCTCCATGGGCTTGGCCACGTGGGGCGCGGTCGGCTGCATGGGCCGGGCGTTCATGGCCTCCGCCAGGGGCTGCCGCGGCGCGGGCTGTATGGGCCTGCCCGGCTGCATGGGCCGGGGAGCCTGGGGCCGCTGGGGACGCTGCGCCTGGGGCCGCTGGGGAGCGCGCTGCTGCTGAGCACCGCCGTTCTGCTGCATTTGCTGTTGCTGGGCGGCCTTCTGCTGCTGGCGTTTTTTCTCGTTGCTCTTGGTCACAGCGCTGATGACAGCGGAAATGATCAGAAAGATCAGCCATGCATAGGGCATTGATTCGCGGCCTCCTTTCACCGCAGGCTCGGGAAGGGCGGCGTCATGCCGCCCCTCCCGGCGGGTCGCATATTACTTCTTGGCATCCAGCGGCTTGGAGGCTTCCGCGGCGGGCGCGGCGGCCTTGGCGATGCCGGTGCGCATTTCCGTATCGGCGATGGTGTTCTGCATCTGATAGTAGTCCATCACGCCCAGCTTGCCTTCCTTGAGGGCCTCAGCCATGGCCAGGGGCACCTTCGCCTCGGCTTCCACCACCTTGGCGCGCATCTCCTGCACGGCGGCCTTCATTTCCTGCTCGTGGGCGACGGCCATGGCGCGGCGCTCCTCGGCCTTCGCCTGGGCGATGCGCCGGTCGGCCTCGGCCTGGTCCATCTGCAGCTGCGCGCCGATGTTGCGGCCCACGTCGATATCCGCGATATCGATGGACAGGATCTCGTACGCGGTGCCCTTGTCCAGGCCCTTGTCCAGCACGGTCTGGGAAATGGAATCGGGGTTCTCCAGCACGGCCTTGTGGGTGTTGGAGGAGCCGATGGTGGTCACGATGCCTTCGCCGACGCGGGCGAT